>PAKE01000022.1 GCA_002710495.1 Flavobacteriales bacterium | reverse complement strand
TTTTTTCAGTAGGGAATTCTCCATAGATACTCCAATCTACCATGGAAAGTCCTGAATCGGTAAGCCTGGTAATTCCTCCTACTATGACCATAATAAAGATAAGGAGACATCCTGAAATCAGCCATAAAATTATGGGTCTGTTTTCCTTCATTCTAATAATAAGGAGCCATAAATAAATATACCATTACCCCAGTAATTGCTACATACATCCAAATTGGGAAAGTCCATTTTACTATTTTCTTATGTTTATCAATTTCCCCAGTTATTCCTCTATAAATTGAAAATAAAGCAAGAGGTAATACTGGAATAGAAAGAGAAATATGGCTAATTAAAACAAAGAAATATAGATATCTAACGCTCCCCTCTCCACCAAATGGCACAGGACTGTTCGTAAGTTTTGATGTTACATATGAAATTAAAAATATAGATGATAATACAAACACAGTAATCATAGATATTTTATGAGCGTTAGTTTTTTTGTTTTTTATCCAAATAAATCCGGTAAAAAGTAAAATAGCAGTAAAGCCATTTAATATTGCGTGAAAAAAAGGAAGTGAACTAAAATCAAAAGCATCAGATTCAATATGTAATACATCTGGGAAAAGCATCAATAAAGCTACCGCAACAGGAATTATTACAGATAAAGTAATAATTAATGGAACAAAAAAGGAATCTTGTTTTTTTATCATTTTTGTAATTTAATATTAAGTTCTTTTAATTGTTCCTCATCAATATTAGCAGGAGAATCAATCATCACATCACGACCAGAATTATTCTTTGGGAAGGCAATAAAATCACGGATACTTTCTTGTCCTCCCATAATAGCACAAAGTCTATCGAACCCAAAAGCAACTCCACCATGAGGAGGAGCTCCATATTCGAATGCGTCCATTAAAAATCCAAATTGTTCTTTTGCTTGTTCTTCTGTAAATCCAAGATGTTTAAACATAAGTTTTTGCAAATCTTTATCATGAATCCTAATACTTCCTCCTCCAATTTCGTTTCCGTTAAGCACTAAGTCATACGCATTTGCTCTAACTCTAGATGGGTCCGTATCAAGTTTTTCTATGTCATTTTGTTTTGGAGAGGTAAACGGATGGTGCATAGCATGATATTTTTCAGTTTCTTCATCCCATTCCAATAAAGGAAAGTCCAGCACCCAAAGAGGAGCAAATGCATCAGAATTTCTAAGTCCTAATTTTTCAGCTAAGTGTAATCGTAAATTAGAAAGAGCTTTTCTTGTTTTTTCAGTTTCTCCAGCCATTACCAAAATTAAATCTCCTGCGGAGGATTTGCATTTGTCGGCCCAATTATTTAAATCTTCTTGCGAGAAAAATTTATCTACAGATGATTTGAAAGTACCATCCTCATTACACTTACAATATACTAATCCTTTAGCTCCAATCTGAGGAGTTTTCACAAAATCAGTTATCGTATCAAGTTCTTTTCTAGTAAAAGAGGACCCACCTTTTACATTAATCCCTACTACTAGTTCTGCGCTATCAAATACAACAAAATCATTTTGCTGACACACATCATTCATTTCTATAAACTTCATTCCAAATCGGATGTCTGGTTTATCAGAACCATACATTTTCATAGCTTCATCATATGTCATTCTAGGGAAATCGGACACCTCTACATTTTTTACTTCTTTTAATAAATGTCGGGTAAGTCCTTCAAACATATTTAAGATATCTTCTTGTTCTACAAAAGCCATTTCACAATCAATTTGTGTAAATTCTGGCTGTCTGTCCGCTCTTAAATCCTCATCTCTAAAACATCTTACAATCTGATAATATTTATCCATACCAGCAACCATCAAAAGTTGTTTGAATGTTTGTGGAGATTGTGGAAGGGCGTAGAATTGACCTTCATTCATTCTGCTTGGCACCACAAAATCTCTTGCTCCTTCTGGAGTAGATTTAATTAAATAAGGAGTTTCAATTTCATAAAACCCCCGAGCGTCTAGATATTTTCTTGTTTCCGAAGCAACTCTTGATCTTAGTATTATATTTTCTTTTATTGGGGCTCTTCTGATATCGAGATATCTGTATTTCATTCTAAGTTCATCTCCACCATCGGTTTCATCTTCAATTGTAAATGGGGGTGTTTTTGATGCGTTCAGAAGTGTAAGTTCAGTTACTTTTATTTCGATTTCTCCTGTTGAGATATTCGTGTTTTTTGAACTACGTTCTATGACCTCTCCATTAACTTGGATTACAAATTCTCTGCCAAGTTTTCTTGCTTTTTCGCATAAATCAGAGTTTTCGTGCATATTAAATGCAAGTTGAGTAATTCCGTATCTATCCCTTAAATCTACAAAAGTCATACCACCTAAGTCTCGGTTTTTTTGCACCCAACCACTTAAGGTTATTTCTTCTGAAACATTGCTAATATTTAGTTCTCCGCAAGTTTTAGTTCTTAACATTTTATTTTTTATTTAGATTGCGAAATTACAAAATTGCAACTCTTATATTTGCAAAATGGAAACAAATCCTTTCTCAGATGAATATTTTATGACTGAAGCATTAAAAGAAGCTGAAAAAGCCATGATATTAGATGAAGTTCCCGTAGGAGCAATTATAGTTTGCGATAATCAGATAATTGCTCGTGCTCATAATTATACTGAGAGATTAAATGATGTAACTGCACATGCTGAAATGCAAGCGTTTACTTCTGCAGCAAATTATCTGGGCGGCAAATACTTAAATGAATGCACTCTATACGTAACTTTAGAACCCTGTATTATGTGTGGAGGAGCATCTTTTTGGACTCAGATCAAGAGAATTGTTTATGGAGCTTCTGATGAAAAAAGAGGATTTTTATCTGTTAAAAGAAGTGTTTTACATCCTAAAACAGAAATAACCAAAGGAATACATGAAGAGAAATGCAGTAAAATTTTACAGGATTTTTTTCAGCATAAAAGAACATAAAACGTATTTTTGTATTAATAAAAAAATAAAAAATGAATTATCCAGAAGAAATGTGTAAGCCAATGAGAGAAGATTTAACTTCAGTTGGATTTATTGAAATGAGAACTTCAGAAGAAGTAGAAGAAATTTTGAACAAGAAAGAAGGAACTGTACTTGTAATTGTTAATTCTGTGTGTGGTTGTGCAGCTGGAAATGCTAGACCAGCCGTAAAACTTGCTAAAACCTTTATCCCTAAACCTGATGTGTTTGCTACTGTTTTTGCAGGGCAAGACATAGGAGCAGTTGCTAAAGCAAGAGAATATATGAATCCATTCCCTCCATCTTCCCCATGCATTGCATTGTTTCAGGATGGAAAATTAGTTCATTTTATAGAAAGACATCATATTGAAGGAAGATCTTCACAAATGATAGCAGATAATTTAAAAGATGCTTTTACTCAGATTTGTTAGATAAAATCACAGATATCGTAAAAGATAGACTCCTTACTTTTTACACAAAGGATCTTTTAATAAAAAGAAGGATATATACTAGTTTTAATAAATTTTGTATCTTGCGCCATTAAATATATACATTAAATAGCACTAAAAGCACTAAAGAAATGAAAAAAACACTACTTCTAGGATTAGTTTTAATAATGTCGTTTTATTCGACAGAATCCAATGCTCAAACTATTAACTCTGTTACTGTTACCACTCCTATTTTATGTTATGGTGATTTAGCAGAAATTAATATTCTAGTTAACCAAACAATTCCAGCTGCAGCTGCAAAGGTGATTGTTGGTTACTTTATTGGATCTACTTTTATACCGATTACATCAACAAACAACACTACTGTAACTAGTATTAATGTCCCAGGTTTAGCAGCTCAAAACTATACAGTTCGTTTAGTAGATTCTATTTTGTATTATGGGACTAATCCTAATGGATCTAATCCGGGGTCAATATATGACTTTTCTTCTATAAATATAACTCAACCATTACAACTATCTAATACAGCTTTATTAACTTCTCCACTTCAGTGTTTCGGAGATTGTGATGCTCAAGTTAATATAAATGTATTGGGTGGTACTCCTCCTTATAGTGTCACATTTGGAACAGGATCGCCATCATTTTTTACATCTTTTGACTCGACTTATTCTAGCTTATGCGCAGACACTTATAACATAAATATAATTGATAATGAGGGATGTTCTGTAAGCCCTTCTTCTGCTACAAGTATTCTTGTTGATGAGCCACCGTTACTTACTCCAAATGGGAGTATTACATCTGATTATAATGGAGAGGATATTAGTTGTTTTGGAGCTTCTGATGGAGAAATAACAGCTTCTGTTGTTTTAAACACAGGGACACCATCTTATCAATATTCTATTAATGGAGGGGCTTTACAGTCTACTCCTGTATTTTCAGGGCTTACTGCTGGGACGTATACTATTTACTATATAGATGCTAATGGTTGTGATACTTCTGAAGATTTTACCTTAAGTGACCCTCCAGGTTTATCAGGATCTATTAGTATATCTTCACAAGTAAATTGCGTTGGTGGTTGTGATGGAGAATTAACTTTCCAAGTTAATAATATATTAACTGGGACACCGGGCACACCACCCTCTTATACTTATGCAATTGTAGGAGGATCCTTTCAAAGTTCTCAAATTTTCCCAGGATTATGTGGAGATTCTACTTATTCAATCATTGTAATGGACGCTAACGGATGTCAAGACACTACAGATAAATATTTATCTGAACCGGATTCCCTGATTTTCTCAGATTCATTGTCTGATTACAACGGGTTTAATATAAGTTGTTTCGGATATAGCGATGGGTCAATTCATTTCCAAAATCCATCAGGAGGAAATTCTCCATATCAATATTCAATTGGAGGAACTTTTAGTAACAATATGAATTACACAGGATTATCAGCAACAAACAATCCTTACACAGTGACTCTTAAAGATGATAACGGATGTATTGAGGTACATAATATCACTTTAACCGAGCCAGATGAGTTTTCAATTAATTTAACAATTGACAGTGTTTATGGACCTACTAATACACCAATAAGCTGCCCTGGATTTTGCGATGGAGGAATTTCAGTAGTCCCTACTAATGGAGTAGCTCCAATTTTATATGATTTAACTACATATCCTACTCAAACATCTACTTTTTGGACAGGACTGTGTGGAGATATTACTTTTGGGACATATACTTTAAACGCTACAGATGCAAATGGTTGTCCTGCATCTACAAATATTACTTTACAAGAACCATTACCATTTGTTTATACAGTTGATTCTACCCCTGAATATTGTTCAGATTCAAATGGAACTGCTTCAATTAATGTTACTCAAGGAGGTACGGGGTCATATGCGTATTTATGGGATGATCTACAGTTTCAATCTACAGCTACTGCAACAGGTTTAATGTCAAATCTGTATCAAGTTAGATTTACAGATGCGAATGGTTGTATGGAGTCACAATTTGTTTTTGTAACAGAAGTAGACATTACTATTACTTTTGATAGCGTCCCTCCATGTTCTGGAGGATTATTAGGTGAAGCTACGGCAAATCCTAATGGAGTTCCACCTTATTCTTATCTTTGGGGAACTGGACAGACTACACAAACAATCACGGGATTAAACCCAGGGTATTATTCGGTTACAGTAACAGATTTCAACGGATGTACAATTACGGATTCAGTGGAGATACCATTAGCACAAATTGTTAATGTTGCTGTTGATCTATCAAACTCCACACAAAGCGTGCTTTGTAACGGATACCCAGCAGATACTATTACCGTAATTGCATCTGGAGGTAGTGGATTTGCAACTTATCAATATAATATACCAGGGGCGTCACCTACTCCTCAATATAATACAGTTTTTACTGGCATTTATCCTGGAACATATCCTATTGTTGCAGTTGATGCAAATGGATGTTCTGATACGACACTTTTTACAATAAGCGAACCGGATATTATTTATTTTACAGCAACATTTTCTAATGTTAGTTGTCATTCGGGATCTAATGGATTTGCATGGGTAGATTCTGTTTCTGGAGGTACGGGAACACCTTATAGTTATACCTGGGTAAATTCAAATTCAGATACTATTTCGCAATCTTATATGGCAACAAACCTTATTGCTGGGACCTATACAGTAAGCGTTACAGATATATATAGCTGTGTTTCAAATCCACAATCAGTTTCGGTTACAATTAGCGAACCAACACCACTTGTAAGCACTACAACTATTATTAATCATTCCTCATGTGAAGGAAACCAAACAGCTGCAAACGGAGAAGCTCAGGTAATTGCTAGTCAGGGAACTCCAGGATATAGTTATTCATGGACAGGGCCAAGCTGGCCTACTTATCCATTAGGATTTACCGCAACAGGAGATAACATTATAAACTTATGGCCTGGAACGTATTATGTTACAATTATAGATGACACAGGTTGTATTCATTATGATACTGCAGTTATAAATCCTGGGGTTAATCCTATTTTAGATCTTACTGTACAAAATGTTTCTTGTTTTGGGTTTAACAATGGAACTATTACAACAGGAGCTATATCTGGTACTCCTCCATATTCTTTTTCTGATAATGGATTCTCTACTCCAGGCAATCCATTTGGATATACTTTTCCTGCTACAGGACCGTCATCATATTTTATTACAGTAATTGATGCGGAAGGATGTACAGATTCCGATTCTATTTTTATAAATGAACCAGATGAATTAGTAATTTCATCTTTAACTCCACAAAATATATCATGTTATGACAGTGCAGACGGACAAATTACCGCAAATGTTTACGGAGGAACAGGAAGTTATTCTTATTTTTGGAATAATGGTGGGCAAACAACAAACCCAGCTGTAGGTTTAATTCCATCAACTATTGGGACTCCATATTTTGTAATCGTTACCGATTCTATGGGATGCTCAAAAGTATCTTCGTCTCAGCCAATAACTCAACCAGATGAATTAATTATATCTCTCCTTACGGTTTCACATGTAAGTTGTAATGATGGTAGTGATGGATCTGTAATATCAACAGTAATAGGAGGTACTCAACCTTATTTTTATTCTTGGAGTGGAGGATTAGACTCTATATCTAACTTATCTGCAGGAGATGATACGCTAACTGTTACAGATGGTAATGGATGTATTACTTCACAAAACTTCACGGTAACGGAACCACAAGCTCTTTCCATCCAGTTTACTAGAGACTCAGTTACTTGTTTAGGTGGTTCTGACGGAGACGCGTCAGCTATTATTTCAGGAGGAACTAACCCATATTCTTTATTATGGGATGATAGCAGTACGACAGCTATAGTAACTACTTTTGATGCAGGTTTTCATACTCTAACAGTAACAGATGGTAACGGATGTACTTTCACAGATTCTGTAGAAATTTTAGAGCCATCTCAATCTGTCCAAATAGATTCATTAATAATTTCTGAAATTAGCTGCTTTGAAGCAGATGATGCATCTATTAAAATTTTAGCAACAGGAGGATATGCTCCTTATATGTACTCTAATGACAATGGAGTAACCACACAAAACACTATCTTCTTTGGCAACCTCCCTTCAGATCAATATATCGTATATGTAGAAGACAATATAGGTTGTACCGATACAGTTCATATTTACATTGACCAGCCAGATTCTTTATATATTGACACTACAATTTTTTCTCCTATTTCTTGTAACGGAGCAAATGATGGATATATACTAAACAATCCTGGTGGTATTGTTGCTGTTGGAGGGACACAACCATATTTATATTCATTAAATGGATTAGCATACCATATTTCTCCTATTAATTTTCCACCTTTTGGACCTGGACTACAAACGGTAGAAGTTTTAGATGCGAATAACTGTGCTGCTCAGGATATTATCATAGTAACAGAGCCAAACCCAATATATGTTAACATTACGACTTCAAATTGGAACGGATATGAAGTGCAATGTCATGGAGGTAGTAACGGAACGGCAAATATTTCTATAAATGGAGGTACTGGGCCTTACACTACAAAAGTTTTAGATGTATTAGGGAATATTGTTTATAACGGTAATTCCTTAATAATTGATAATATATTAGCCCCTAACTTTGGAGGAGCTGGACTGTATACTTTTGTTATTACAGATAACAGTGGTTGTGAGTATATAGAAGACATAACTTATCAAGAACCAACAGCAATTACACATTCTTTTGTTATTACCCATATTACATGTACGGGATGGAGTAATGGATCAATTACTTGGAATGGGTCGGGAGGAGTGGGCTCAGCTACAACGTATTTATATGGCTGGTCCACTGGAGATACTACTTATTCAATAAATGGTCTTGGAACAGGTAGTTATACAATTACGGTGGAGGATTTAAATGGTTGTAATTCAAATTCAATAGCTGTTCTAGACAATAGTAGTGTTTTAGATGCTTCTATAGGATCTTCCCAAAATCCTAGCTGTTGGAATTATTGTGACGGAGAAATAGAAGTTTTACCTTCAGGAGGAGTACCAAATATAAACAGTTCTGGTAATCCAACGTTTAATTACCAATGGAATGATCAGTTATCGCAGATTACTCAGACCGCTATAGGTTTATGTGTAGATGACGCGACAAATTCCCAAACATTTAACTGTATTATCACAGACGCTTTGGGATGTACAATTACTGAAACAGTCACACTAACACAACCAGATCCAATATCAGTATCAATTGCTAGCACTTCAGATTGGAATGGTTACAATATTAGTTGTAATGGTTATAATGACGGAGATATTACGGTTAGTACCACTGGAGGAAATCCAGGAATTATTACTTATACTTGGAATACAGGACAATCTAATCCGTCTACATCAATAAATAATCTAATTGCTGGAACCTATGTTGTTGTATCAGCGGATGTTAATTTATGTATGGATACTCTTAATATTACACTAACTGAACCTACAGCTATTGAAGCTATCATAGACGACATCACAGATGTACATTGTTATGATGGTTCAACGGGAGAAATTTCAGTTACAGTAACTGGAGGAACTTGGAATATTTTAAATCAATACACATATGATTGGGAACCAAATACTATTGGTACTCCTTCTGATATTTTTGTAAATCCAACAGGAACAGGAACATTATCAGGTATAAATGAAGGATTGTATAGTGTTACAGTAACTGATATTAATGGATGCGAGATAGAATCAAATTCTGTTTATGTTAAAGATCCAGATAATGAGTTAACTATTTTCACAGATTCTACAGACGCAAGCTGTCTTACTAAAGGATCTGCTACAACTTATGTGTTAGGAGGAACTCCAATATATACTTATCTTTGGTCTCCTGGAGGACAGACTACAGCAACAGCAACTGAATTAGATCCTAATACAACTTATACTGTAACCGTAACAGATTACAACGGATGTATAATTACTGACACAACATATATTAATGGATATAGAAATGTTTTCTTGCCAAATAATGATGATCAAATAGATTCAATTATTTGTTTAGGAACTGAAGTTGATATTTTAGTGGAGGACCAAGGATATGAATATTTATGGAACACAGGTCAAACAACACCATCTATTACTGTTACTCCTCAAGATTTTATCACTATTTATACTTTATCTATAACAGACCCTGCTTGTTCTACATCATATGAGGTAGAAGCTAAATATACTGTTACTCAATCAGATATTAATCCGGTAGCTACTCCAGATCCATTAGTTCTAGGCGATCAGGTTACAATAGAATCTTCTTATTCATATGACAGTTATCAATGGGGATGGAACTGGATAGATGTTGTAGACATTAATAGTTCTACATATCCTGGTTATTATCAAAACAGTGCTGAAGGGATGAGTATGACAGATTATCCTGAATCTTCAACTTGGTATTATGTAGAAGTAACAGATGGTGCGTGTAAATCATTGGATTCAGTTTATGTAGTAGTTGGTCCTGTTCCTTATGACGCAATCTCTCCAAATGGAGATGGACTAAATGATGAGTGGGAAATATTAGATATATCAAGTTATCCTACTGCTGACGTTCAGATATTTAACAGATGGGGTTCTTTAATATTTAGCTCTACTGGAGAAAATTATAATAATAACAGATGGAATGGTGAAAACGAAGGGAAATTACTTCCTGTTGGGACTTATTATTATACTATTAATTTAAAAGATGGTTCTGAGTTACAAACAGGAGCTGTTACAATTGTAAGATAAATTTATGAAAAAGATGAAAAAATTAACTCTATTATTTGTTTCAATTTTTATGGGTAGTATGCTGCAGGCTCAGCAACTTCCTCAGTTGTCACAATTTATGCTTAACGATTTTGCAGTAAATCCAGCTATTGCTGGGATGAATGATTATTATCAAATTAAAACTTCTGTACGCAATCAATGGGTAGGAATTGAAGATGCTCCGAAAACTACCTTATTAAGTATTTACGGAAAATCTTCAGACCATGTTGGTTTGGGAGGATCTGTTTTTAATGATCAAGTAGGTCCAACAAGCAGAGCGGGAGCTTCTTTAACTTATGCTTATCATTTGAATTTTACTGATGAAGTAAAAATGTCTATGGCACTTTCAGGAGGGTTTACTCAATTTAAAATTGATAAAGTAGGATGGAATACTTTTCATACTGATGATCCGTTAATGGATGGAGCTGAGGCTGTTAATTTAGTCCCTGATGCAACATTTGGATTAAATATTTATGAGGAAGATAAGTGGTATCTTGGTATTGCAGTCCCACAGCTATTAAATAGTAGACTTACATTAATTGATGAGGATTTTGCAAATAATATCTCTCTAGATATGGATGGAAGTTTATCTCGACATATTTACGTAATGGGGATGTATAATCTTGAAATTGATCATTATTGGGATTTGCAACCGTCTGTTTTATTTAAGACCGTATCTAATCAGAATCAAATCGATATGGGATTAAAAACTATTTATAGTGATAAATTCTGGTTGGGTATGGATTACAGAACTAATGGAGATATTTCGGCTTTATTAGGATTTATTATTCAAGAAAAATTCATGATAGGATATTCTTATGATATACCAAATCCAGATATAAGTCAATATACTTCAGGTTCTCATGAATTTATGTTTGGAGTTACTTTTCGACCATCTACTCAGAATCAGATAATGAGATAAAAATAAAATTCGATTAAAAGAAAAAGCCCTTATGTTTAAAGGGCTTTTTTTTGCTGTACGATTTAATTTTGGTAAAGAAATGTACAACCTAAAACAAGTATTACGACTGAGACAAAACTATATATAAAATCTTCTGATTGTAAGAATCCAAAATCAACTTATAAACATTTTTTTGTTAAAACCGTTGGCAATTGATAAATAACACGCAACTTTGTATTAAAATAAATATATAACTAAATGTCATTATTAAAAAGATTATTTGGAATTAAAACAACTGATTTTAATCAATTATTAGAAGATGGAGCGTATATTATAGATGTGAGAACTCCAGGTGAATTTAACTCAGGACACATCAAAGAATCAACAAATATTTCTTTAGATCAAATTCAATCAAAGCTTGAGGTAATAAAAGAAATGAATAAATCTATAATTTTCTGTTGCGCATCAGGGGTTAGAAGTGGACAAGCTACTTCTATTGCTAAAGCAAGAGGAATTGAATCCTATAATGGAGGGGGATGGAGAAGTTTAAATAGTAAATTGAATAAATAGAAAAAACATGAAAAAGATTTTATTTCTACTAAGTATTACGTTCCTTTTTTCTTGCGGAAACACAAACTCAAAAATAATAGAAGATGTAAATTCAGAAAATTTTCATCAACTTATTGAAAAAGGAGATGGAATTATTATTGATGTAAGAACATCTCAAGAATTTAACTCAGGCCATATTATTGATGCGACAAACATTGATTTTTATTCTGATGATTTTACAGATAAATTAAAAATTGTCAGAAAAGATGTTCCTATTTATGTGTATTGTAGAAGTGGAGGNAGAAGNTCCTCTGCAGCTNATAAGATGGAAAAGTTAGGATTTACAAAAGTATATAATNTNNTTGGGGGNATAGGNTCATGGCAATCCGAAGGATATGAAACGATCAANTCAAAAGAAGTGGAGACGACAAACCAACCAAAATTTACCGAAACTCAATTAAATAAAATTTTGAGTAACAATAAAACTGTTTTGATTGATTTTAGTACTCAGTGGTGTGTTCCATGTAAAAAGATGAAACCTATAATTGAAGATATTCAAATAGAAAAGCCTAATGTTAAAGTTCTTTTTATTGATGCAGATGTAAATAAAGAATTAGTGAAGAAATATCAGGTTAAGGGAGTTCCTGTTTTTATTGTTTTTAAAAATGGAGAAGAATATTTCCGAAAGACTGGAATTTGTAATAAACAAGAGCTGACTAATCAACTTTAAACAGATCTGAACAGATATTATCCGAAATATATTTCCCCTTTTTACTTAGGTAGACTATTTCCTTTTCAATAAATACATGTTCTGATTTTATCCATTTTTGTAATTCATCATTAAAATATACAAGAGAATTTTCTCCATATTCTTGTTTAATATAATTTAAATTAACTCCTGATATAGTTCTTAAGGAAGTCATAATATAATCGTTNTATTTTTGAAAATTTGATAAAATTTCCTCCTCGTATTTAATTTTATTCTCAGATATGTCTTCTATATATTTTGTATTACTATTAATATTCCAACTTCTTATTTCTCCATTATACGAATGTGCTGAAGGACCTATTCCTAAATAATGACCGCCTTGCCAATATTTTGAATTGTGTTTAGAGAAAAATCCGTTTAATCCAAAATTTGAAATTTCATATTGAATGAATTTATTTTTTTCTGCTTCAATCATTAATAAATCAAAATGTTCAGAAGAAGCAATATCGTCTAATTCTGAAAACTCCCCTTTTCTTAGTAAATATCTTAGTTTCGTTTTTTCTTCAATAGTAAGAGAATATGCTGAGATGTGTTGTATCCCTAAACTAAAAGCAATATCTAAATTTTTTTTCCATTTTTTTAAACTTTGTTTTGGCAAAGAATACATTAAATCGATAGAGATATTATTAAATCCTATTTCTTTTGCTAGTTGTACAGATTCAATAGCCTGTGAACTATTATGACTCCTATTCATAAATTTTAAATCCTCATCATTAAAAGATTGAATTCCAATACTTAATCTATTTACCCCAGATTTTTTTAGATTTTGTACCTTTTTTTTTGTTAGATCATCTGGGTTACATTCTAAACTTATTTCCGCATTATTTATAACAGTATAATTTTCAGTGATAGTATTTATTAATAAAGATATTTCAGATTCATTTAAGATAGAGGGAGTTCCTCCTCCAAAATATATTGTTTCAATTGGATTTTTATTTAAATAGTGTTTGCGTAATTCAATTTCTTTTTTTAGAGAATTCATCATCTCTTTTTTGTCTTTTTGAGAAATTCTGTAATAAAAACTGCAATAAGAACATTTTTGTTTACAGTATGGAATATGTATGTATATTGATGACATAGAAAATCTTAATTGTATCTATCGCGAATATAGATAAGCTTTTAATTGTATACAATTAATGGAATAAATAATTATATAATTGAGAGATTTTCTATTTTCTAAAAATATGCTTAAAAGGTGCAATTAGATTATATATGAATGATGTGTATTTTTGCTTAGTATCAGTAACACCAAATCTTAAACTCTTTTTGGATCCAGATAAAATTAATGTGCCAAATAACCAATCCCAAACTGCTAATTTTGACCCTAAATTTTTATTATGATGTTCCTTTCTTATACTATGATGGATCTGATGTTGGTATGGGCTGATGAATAAATACTCAAGTATTTTTGGGTATGATAATTTTACATGAGAATGTCTTAAATTTGCACCAAATACACAAAATAAAAAACTAAATATATTTACTCCTAAAAATATTAGTTTATTAATTTGGTTAGATGACATATAGTCAAATATTCCTGTAATTAATCCAAATACTAGAATGCTTCTAAAGTTATTTATGATTAGTTCTATTGGATGTATTCTATATTGAGTAAGTGGATTTAAAGAAGTTGCAGAATGATGTATTTTGTGAAATTCCCATAGAAATGGTAATCGATGCATTAAATAATGAATTAGATAACTAAACAGATCATTAAAAATTGTTAATGATAATGTATATAATACCATTGTCTGTAACTTGCTTAATGGCTCTTCAATAAAACCAAAATTTTGTAATAAATATTCATTTATGTAGAATGCTAAATATAATCCTAAAAAGATGTAGGGACCTATAAATATAATTTTAATAAATGAGTTGAATAGAAACAACAGGTAGTCAACAAAGGCTGATTTGCTTATCCATACCTTCTTCTTAAAGATATATTTCCAAAATGGAACGGTATCTTTTTTTCCCCTATAAATGTAATACGCTAATATTATTGAAGATAATAAATATAAAAAATATATCCTCTTTTCAGGATTTATAAAATAAGAAATGGATAAATCACTGGCTTCATTTAATAGTTTAATTATATCATTAAAATAATTCAATCTAGATTTGTTATTGAATGAAGATCCTTTTTACTCTAGTACCATCCTTATAAATATAAATTAATACTTGATTTTTTATTGTTTTTGAATCTCTTCCAAGTAGATCAGTTACTTTAATAACTGGATTATTAATCTCTAAATTATCAATTGATGTTGAATTGTTATATGTAAAATTAAGATTTGCAATACTGTCACAACCGTTTATAGATATTAATGTACTATCATGGTAGTCTCCTGAAGATGTTAAATAAATTCCATTCCATGTAATACTATTATTAGATACAATAGTATCATAACTAATAATGGGATAGCTATTCCAATAAGGATTCTGTGGATCGTTTGCCATTACTATCATTTCTGTAGGACCCAATGTTACATTTAAGGTGTCATCTAACATTGTAACTGCATGTGTAACATAATCATAAATATAAGATTGTTGACATACTCCGCAGTCATCCATCATAGAACTACCATTTACAATACCATTACAATCAGTAGAATTTTGTGAAGTAGATATATTAAAAGTTATGCATAATGTTAAGGTAATAATAGATATTTTTTTCATATTAAAATTTTTGACAAAAATAAACATTTATTTAGATTGATTATAAATAATATTGTTTTTATTTAGATTAATTAAAAATAATAAATTATGTTTGCGCCCATTAAATTAAAAAAATTAAAAAAATGAAAAATTATTTAAAATTAGGTTTGTTTAGTATTGTCTTAGTATTTGCATCTTGCAGTACTAAAGATGATGTTGTTGAATGTCAGGTAACTGCTCCTGATTCTTTTGAGTTTATTCAAGAAGGTTCGAATACAGTTTCTTATGGAGGTCAAACGGCAAGACTCAATATGGCTGCTGAAATTTTAGGCAAACTTGGAGAGTCAACAAGTACTGATGCTGCTTTATTAAATCAAATGTATGCGGACGGATCAGGTTTCTCTGATGCAACATTAGACGCGAGTGGGAAACAATTAAGAAGTAAGACTGCTAGTTATCAATCAGCTATAGTTAAATCTGCAATTCAAGCTAAGTTTGACGCATGGTTAGTAGATTATACTTCCAATGTAGCTCCAGCAATGGCTGCTAACACAATGGCAGCTCCGGGTGTTGCTGGATATGTTGGCACTAGAGAATTAAATGCTCATGGATTTGAAATTGATCAATTATTTGCTAAAGGTTTGATTGGAGCATTGTGTCTTGACCAGGTTGTTAATGGTTATTTAAGTGAGGCAAAAATTGGAGATGGTGTAGATAATATTAATAGAGATCCAAATGAAGATGCTAATTCAACAGCAATGGAGCATCATTGGGATGAAGGTTATGGTTATGTGTATGGGAAATATGGACCAGATAATTCTAATGGTGATTTGTCAGGAGATGGACTTTTAGGAAAGTATTTAAATAAATATTCAGACCATGCTACAACTGTTTTTAATGCATTTAAAATGGGTAGACAAGCTATTGTTGATGGATGTGCAGATGAAAGAGATAGACAAGCTCAAATTATTAAAGAAACATTATCTAAAATAATAGCTATTAGAGCTGATTATTACTTAAGAGATGCCGCTTCATTAGACATGAACTCAGCAGATTATTTCCATTCTTTATCTGAAGGATATGGTTTTGTTATGTCTTTACAATTTACTTATGATGCAAATGGAACCCCATATTTTACACATGATCAGGTAAATTCTATGTTATCTGAATTAGAATCTGGTGAAGGATTTTGGAATAAAGATGTGAATATTTTAATAAACATGGCTGATGAAATTACATTAGCTGCAGGACTATAATAATTTAAATTAATCGAAAGAAAAGGGAGTTATAACTCCCTTTTCTTTTATAATATAAAAAATGAAAAAAATAGTTTTTTTAATTAGTATTACTACAATATTTAGTTGTTCCTCACCAAATAATTCAGAAGAAAGTATTGAGGACAAAAATGACAGAGAGTCTATGCTTATTGATATTACAAATAATATTATTGTTCCATCACATGAGAATTTACTTATATCATTAAATGATTTAAAATTAGCATTAGATCTTTTTATCTCTGATTTTAGCCAGCAGAATATGTCAAATCTTAGAAAGGAATGGAAAAATGCATATGCAGCATGGCAATATGTAGAACTATATAATATTGGTAAAGCTGAAGAAATTAGTTACAATAAAAGGTCAAATACATATCCTGTCAACACAACTATTTTAAATAATAATATACAATCACAGAGCTATGATCTTACATTGGACAACTTTTCTAGCTATTCATCCCAGGGATTCCCAGCCATAGATTATATGATATATGGCATTGATATCGATACAAATAATATTATAAATTACTATAATGTATCAAATTCGGATCATTTGATGTATTTACAGGATTTAATAAATGAATTAATTAATAATACCAATGAGGTTGTAAACTATTGGAATACAGAAAAATCTTCATTTGTTTCAAGAAATGGAAATTCTGCTACTTCAAGTTTAAATCTGTTAATAAATGATTTTATTTATTACTATGAAAAAGGATTTAGAGCAAATAAAATCGGAATCCCAGCTGGAGTTTATTCTAATACGCCTCTTATACAAAATGTTGAAGCGAGGTATTGTCAATATTATTCAAAATTTCTAGCTCATCACGGATTAAATTCAGCAAGGAAATTTTTTACAGGAGAATCATTTGATGGATCTATTGTAGGAAAATCTTTAGACTGGTATCTATTTAAGTTAGATCCAACAAATCAAATTTTAATTGATCGTATAAATGAAAAATTTGAAAATTCTGAGCAAATGATATCTCAATTAGAACCAAATTTTCAAAATCAAATTAATAATAATAATATTAAAATGTTACAGACATTTGATGCGATACAAGAAGCGGTACCTTTATTAAAAATTGATATGCTTGCTTCACTTAATATAAATATTGATTATGTTGATGCTGATGGAGATTAGATGAGATTTAATATCTTTTTATATTTTGTTTTAACATCTAATATTCTAATTTCTCAATCTTTTGAAGTACAAGGGTATCTTATTGATAGTGAAACGAATGATCCTATTACTAATGTCAATGTATTAAATATTGATGCTGAGATATTATGTAAAACAAATAAATTAGGATATTTTAATTTTTCATCAAAGAAAAAGATTCTTGAGTTATTAATTATACATGAGAATTATTATAATTTTAGAAAAATTGTTGATATAAGAGATACCCTTAAATTAACTTTAAGACCTTTATCAGTAGAAATTGATGAGATTAAAATAATAGAGAGTAAATACCAAGACTTTAAAAAGATTAGTTTAAACGATATAGAAGAAACATCTATTTACGCAGGTAAAAAATCTGAGGTTATTCTCATTGACGATATAAGTGCTGGTTTAGCTATAAATAATCCTAGATTAATATATAATCAAATATCAGGCCTTAATATATATGAAACGGATGATGCTGGAATACAATTAAATATTGGAGGTAGAGGTTTAGATCCAAGTAGATCATCAAATTTTAATACACGTCAGAATGGTTATGATATAAGTGCAGATGTATTAGGATATCCAGAGAGTTATTATACTCCTCCTTCTGAATCTTTAGAACGTATAGAAATAATTAGAGGAGCAGCTTCATTACAATATGGGACTCAATTTGGAGGATTAATAAATTTCAAAATTAAAAGGCCTTCAAGTTCTACAAAAATTAATATTATCAATACTATTGGAAGTAATAATTTATTTACAAATTATACATCACTTAGTGGTACATTAAATAAATTTAGATATTATACTTTTTTTAACTCGAAGAATGGAGATGGGTTTAGAGATAATTCATCTTTTAATTCCAAGAATATATATACTAACTTAGTTTTTGATATAAATGAAAAAATAAATATATCTACAGAGGTTACGTATTTTACGTATTTAGCACAACAAGCTGGAGGTTTAACAGATAGAATGTTTAACGAAGACCCAATACAGAGTAATAGAACTAGAAATTGGTTTCATGTAGACTGGCTGCTCTTAAATACAAAGTTAAATCATAAAATTAATATTAATAATCATTATACTATTAGTATATTTGGATTAAAGGCGCAAAGGGAAGCTTTAGGATTTAGAACAAATCGCGTAGATCAGATTGACGCTCTTAGCGAAAGAGATTTAATTATTGGGGATTTCAATAATTTTGGAATAGAAACTAAATTTATTTCGAAGAATCATATATATCAAATAGAGTCTATCTCTTTAATAGGGGGGAAATATTATCAATCACTTAATAATAGTTCTCAGGGACCAGGTTCATCAGCTGCAGATCCTAATTTTAATTTTCAATATGAAGATTATCCTTACTATATTTATCAATCAAATTATACGTATCCAAATCAGAATATTGCATTATTTGGAGAAAATGTTTTTTATTTAAAGGAAAATTTTTCTGTTACACCTGGAATAAGATATGAATATATATCTACTCAAAGTAGAGGGTCTTTTCGCAATATTAATCTAGATGCAGCTGCAAACCCTATATATGATACAATTATATTTCAAGATCAAGTTAAAGATAGATCATTTTTTCTCACAGGAATAGGGTTGTCATATAAAACTGCTGAACATGAAATTTTTGCAAATATTTCTCAGAATTATCGTTCTGTTACATTTAGTGATATAAGTATTATTAGTCCATCTTATATGGTAGATCCTAATATTACAGACGAAACAGGAAACAGTTTTGATATTGGAATTAGGGGAAAATTTAATAATGATATTTCATATGATTTATCATCTTTTCAGATGCTTTATAACAATAGAATAGGTTTTGTTCAACGAGAACTAGAAAATGGTATTGTAAAAAGTGTTAGATCTAACATTGGAGAAGCAAAAATATTAGGATTAGAATCTCTATTAGATTTTCATTTAAGTAGCTCTCTTTTTGGCAATCTATATCGGTTAAATTATTTTATTAACACTTCTTTTATTCATTCAGAATATATTCATTCTGAAGAAAATGGCATTATTGGAAATGAAGTTGAGTTTGTTCCCAATATAAATCTTAAAACAGGTTTCATTTTTCAATATAATAATTTTACTAGTAATTTTCAATTCACACATATATCTAGTCAGTATACTGATGCGACTAATGCGTTTGAAAGTAATTTAAGTGGAGTAATTGGGATAATTCCATCATACAGTATTATAGATTTTAGTTCAAAATATCATCAGTCTAAATTTTCACTTGAGTTTGGAATAAATAATTTACTAAATACTAATTATTTTACTAGAAGAGCTGCTGGTTATCCAGGACCAGGAATTATTCCGTCACCTATTAGAAATTATTATTTAACATTTCAAATAAATATATGATATTATAACTATTTTTGCACCTAGAAACAACAACAATAAAATTTTTAAAAAATGAAAAAAAATTACACCCTATTTATGTTTATCTTTATGATAAGTTTTAATATACAGTCTCAAAACCAAAATATTTCTATGAATTCGGGTTATATAAATCAGAGCTTTTATAGTATGCAAAATGGAGAAGTTTTAAATATTGCAAATGATAATTGGGACATTGCTTTTAGTACAGATGCTTTTTCTTCGACTATTCGAATTAATGATGGGAAAGGAGCTCAATTGTATACATATCATTTAGGAGACACTAGTGATTGGGATATAATTAATATGAGTACTCCTAATATTTTATATAATCCAATGTATAATAGTGATATTACTTGGGAAATAGGAGCATTTGATGTTAATACTACCTCAGGTTTTGATTATGGATGGGGAGTATATAATTTACAGACTCATCATATAATTGGAGATTCAATTTTTTTAATACAAACAGTCAATGGGAATTGGAAAAAAATATGGATTAAAAGTAAGGAATCTGGAGAATATTTTTTAAAATATGCAAATCTAGATGGCACAGATATAGTAAACACATCTATTCAAGCTGCAAATTATAATAATAAGAGGTTTGTTTATTATTCCTTAGATCAAGATATAGTTAAAGATAGAGAGCCAGAATTAAGTGAGTGGGATATTAGTTTTACTAAATATATTACTCCAGTTCAAGGGACTCCATATCCAGTAACTGGCGTCCTAAGTAATGTTGGTATAAAAATTGCAAAAGCTATTAATATTGCTGCCCCCTTTAACTATATAGATTTTTCATCTCATACATTTATGGAAGATATTAATAGTATTGGTTATGATTGGAAAACCTACCAAGGTAGTTATATTGTTGATGATAATAGATGTTATTTTGTTAAGGACTACAGTAATAATATATGGAGAATTATTTTTACATCTTTTGAAGGAACAATCTCAGGTAATATTGAATTTAACACGGAATTAATTGGTTCAATTAATTCATTAGAGAATGATCTGCAGAAGAATTTCAAGATATACCCAAATCCCGCTTCATCTGATGTAAATATTATTTACGAAACTAATAGAGATGTAAAATTAGAGATTCATGATTTAAATGGGAGAAGAATATTTAATACGATTTTACAAAAACAAGATTTTTCTACAGTTAATATACCATTATATAATTTTAATAAAGGAATATATATTATTTCAATAATAGATAATGAAAATAATTTACTTAGAGATAAGTTAATAATAAATTGATTCCCCAATGTTGCATCATATTAATAAAGAACGATTAATATTTGCTCTATTTGTAATTTTAAGTAATTCCCTTTTTTCGCAGAGGGCAGACTCTTTGAAAAAAGAATATGGTTTAGAAAAAACATTAGAGGAGGTTGTGATTACAGGTCAAATTAATAACACTAATATAGACAGTTCAGTATATAAGGTAAAAATAATTGGTCAATCTATCTTAGAGAAAGATGTCTTCCAAACAGTTGCAGATGTAATCAATTTTGAAACGAATCTAAATATTGAACAAGATAATATCTTAGGTTCCGGTGTTAATATACAAGGAATATCAGGACAGAATGTTAAGATATTAATTGATGATGTTCCTGTAATTGGAAGATTAAATGGTAATGTCGATTTATCACAGATTTTATTACATAATGTTTATCAAATAGAAATTATTGAAGGTCCACTTTCAGTTAGTTATGGAACAGACGCTTTAGCGGGAACCATAAATATCATCACCAAGAAAAAATACAATAAAAAAGTAAATGTTGGTCTCAATAATTATTATGAGTCTGTAGGAAGATATAATAATAGTTTTGATGTAGCATATAATTCAGATAATCATCAATATTCTTTAGAATTAGCAAGACATTTTTTTGACGGATGGTCACCAAATGATGATTTTACATTATTTCCTGAAAATACTGTAGCAGACACCAATAGATATAAGTTATGGAATCCTAAGGAAAAGATATTTGGTAAATTTCAACATGTATTTAATAAGGATAAATTTAATTTGAGAAATTATTATTCTGATTTTTATGAAAAGGTTACAAATAGAGGATCCCCAAGATTACCATATTATGAGACAGCGTTTGACGACTATTATTACACCTATAGAAAAAATATAGGTACTGAAATTTCATCTACTATTAATCAATTTAATATAAGATTAATATTAACAAATAATAATTTCAGAAGAATTAAGAATACATATTTTAAAGACCTTACAAACTTGAATCAAGTTTTAGTTACTCAAATAAGTGCTAATGACACATCTTCATATAATATGATTATGTCAAAATTGACTATTAATCCAATAGATAAATTTGCTAGTATAGATTATCAAATTGGTTTTCATTACAATAATCAAATAGCAAAAGGTATGAGGATATTGAATAATGAAGAAGTACAGAATGATTATGCACTTTACTCTAATATTGAATATAAGCTTGGCAATCTATTAATTCGACCAGGATTTCGTTTTATTTATAATGATAAATACGAAACACCTATAATACCATCAATAAATACTTTATATAATTTTGGAGCTTTTAAATATAGAGTTTCATACGCTAAAGGATTTCGATCTCCAACTTTAAAAGAGTTATACTTTACATTTAATGATATAAATCATGATATTGTTGGTAATGAAGATTTATCTCCGGAGAGTTCTGATAATTACCAGCTTAATATTTCTTTTAATAAAACTTTGCCATTACATCAATTGAATATTGATTTGAATTCTTTTTATAATAGTATCATTAATAAGATTGATTTAATCCCTTCATTAGAAAATCCTAATCAATATAAATATTATAACATTAATGAATTAGAGACAATTGGATTATCATCAAGTATTAAAATTACTAATAATACATTTATTATTAATGTTAGTTATTCACGTATTGGTATTCGTGATTTTGATTATAATTCTAAATATGATTTTTCAAATAATCTTGGAGCTTCTTTATTATATAGTATTAATGATTATACTTCTTTCAACACCTTTTATAGATTTACCGGATCAGAAAAAAGATATATTTTAGAGGATAATAATTTAAATCAATTTAATACAGATTCATATAATTTATTAGATTGCTCGTTCAATATGAAATTTTTAAATAAAAAACTAACTTTTAATATTGGTATAAAGAATATCTTTGATGTTAAAAAAATCAATAGTATTAGTAATCAATCAGAAGTACATACATCGAACAGTACTATTGCTAATATTAGTTATGGTAGGTCTTATTTTACAGGATTTAATATTAAACTATGAATTATTTAAAATATTTTTCTTTTTTATTCATCTTTTCATTCATTTCTTGTGAGAAGGACGAAATTCCAATAGATCCACATAATTCTGGTGATATTATTACACAAGAAATAATAATGGATCAAGATTATAAATATCAGGTTTTTTACAATCTTAAGAATAATCTTATTGTTTCCGAAAATATAAAAACAAATTGGGATTTAGGATTTGATTCTCGTCAAGACAATCATAGTATAATATTAAATTCATCGACTCGAATGCAAGCCGCTCTAGTAAGTGGAGTTTCCTTTGAAGATATTAATAATGTTAATAGTTCAATATGGAATTGGGACAATCCAAAGGGCATTCAATCTGGGACAGCTATTTCATGCGACACAATGGGAAATAATATTTATATTATTGACAGAGGATATCTTATAAATGGAAATAGTAGAGGATATAAGAAATTAATGATTCTTGAACTAAAAGATGATTCTTATAAGATTAGGTATGCTGATTTGGATAATTCCAATGATACTGTCATACAAATAAATAAGCAGATTGGCTTAAATTTTATTACTTATTCTTTTGATATTAATAATAAAGTATTAATATATCCAGGGAGTGATAATTGGGATTTGCTTTTCACTCAGTACACACAATTATTTAGTGATACAACTACTCCATCATATTTAGTAACTGGCGTGCTAATAAATTATTTAAATAATATTCAAGTTGCCCTTGATACATTGGTTGCATTTAATGACATTAACATATCAATGGTTAATAATTATAGTTTTAGTCAAAATCAGGATGTAATAGGGTATGATTGGAAAAACTATGATTTAGATAATAATGTTTATAGTATTAATGATGATATTACATATATTATTAGAGATAATGATGGTAGATACTTTAAAATTCATTTTTTGGATTTTTACAATAATTATGGTGAAAAAGGATACCCTAAATTTGAAGTTCAAGAATTATAAATTTTAAGATTCATTAAAATAATTATTAGTAAAATAAAGTTTATTAAATAGACTTATTTATTTTTGCAACTCTTTTTTAAAAAAACAATGAAAACAATGAAAACAATGAAAACAATGAAAACAATTTTATCAATATTTATGCTAACGATGATATTTTATGCATGTGATACAGGTACTAATTTGCCAGCTCCTTTGAATCTTGATTGTAATGATATTGAAAATGGGCTAGCGGTTGCTGATGAGTGTGGAACTTGCCATCAGTCATATGTATATGATTTTGTTACGCATGTACCAGCTTATATAAATGACACTACTGGATTAGTTTTAGGAGCAACTGAAATGATTGTTATAGCTGGATCTCCTGAAGATATAGCTTCTAATCCAAATTGGAATGGTGGGCCTTTAGCAGCTATTGATTCTTGCGGTGATTGTCATCAATCATATGTATATGATTTTGTTACGCATGTACCAGAATATATAAATGACACTACCGGATTAGTTTTAGGAGCAACTCAAATGATTGTTATAGCTGGATCTCCTGAAGATATAGCTTCCAATCCAAATTGGAATACTGGTTGTACAGAATAATATTAAATACATAGATTCATTACTTGTATTTAGTTTCTTGTTTTTTCTTCTTGTGAGTAAAGTATTCCCTCGTTAATGAGGATGTGACGACCTTTTTGAGTTAAACGCAGTCCAGTACGATATTAATATTCTGTTTCCTTAGCGATTAGAAGTTTCAGAAATTTATGTTTTTCAGAAAGGGATTACGCTTGATTTTACACATTTAATTATGTGTATCAATCTAATGGAGGAATTATTTTTTAAAAGAAAAAGTGTTAGTTTTAAAAAAAAAATCCAGTGTGGGTGTTTTTTTTTATTTTTGTAAAAATGGAAAAAGATTATTTCTCAAATCTAAGTCTTGATGAAAAAAATATTCTAAAACATAAAGGAACAGAACCCCCTTTTACTGGAGAATATGACAATCATTTTGAGGCAGGTATATTTGTTTGTAGAGCTTGTCAAAGTCCTTTGTACGAATCAAACACCAAATTTGATTCTGGATGTGGATGGCCTTCATTTGATGATGAAATAGAGGGATCTATTGTAAGACATGAAGATTCAAGTGGTGGAAGAATAAGAACTGAGATTTGCTGTGCAAAATGTGATGGACATCTCGGACATATTTTTCATGGAGAGCAAATAACAGAGAAAGATACTCGACACTGTGTTAATTCTTTGAGCATTAAGTTTCTACCCTATAATAATTTACAGAAAACATATTTTGGGGCAGGATGTTTTTGGTCTGTAGAAAAAATATTTAGAGAAATTAAAGGAGTATATCTGTGTCAGGTTGGTTATATGGGAGGTGATATAAATAACCCTACTTATCAGGATGTATGTAATGGAGGCACAAATCATGCTGAAGTAATTGAAATTTGTTATGATGAAAATATTGTTTCTTTCGAAAAATTATTAAATGTTTTTTGGGGGAATCATAATCCAACTACCTTAAATCAGCAAGGGCTAGATATAGGAACACAATATAGATCAGTAATATTTTACACATCGGAGTTGCAAAAAGAGGTGTCTAAGAGATTTATTCCGAGTCAACAAGAGAAATGGAAGGAAAATATTGTTACAGAAATTAGTCAAGCCTCAAAATTTTACAGAGCAGAGGAATATCATCAAAACTATTTGAATAAAAATAATATTTCTAGTTGTGGTTTATGATTTCGGCAAGATAATACAGAAGGTAGTTCCGTCTTCTTCATTTGAATTTTGAACAAATAGTTTACCTTTATGATAATCTTCTATAATTCTTTTTGATAAAGATAGGCCAAGCCCCCAACCTCTATTTTTAGATGTGATACCAGGCATAAAGATAGATTTAATAATACTTTTATCAATTCCAGTTCCTGTGTCAGAAATATACATTTGTATTTCTTCATCATTTTCGGAGCAATTGATAGTAATTTTCCCCTCTCCTTTCATAGAGTCTGCTGCATTTTTACAGATGTTTTCAATCACCCAAATTAGTAGAACTCTATTAAGTTTTACTTTTTTACTTTCAATAGAAATATTCTGAATAAATTGAATATTCTTTGAAAATCTTTTTTCCATATAGGAAACAGAATTTACTATAATTTCAGTAATATTTTCATCATTTAATTTTGGTTTTGAACCAATTTTTGAAAATCTTTCAGTAATAATTTCAAGTCGTTTTAAATCTTTATCCATTTCAATAGTCATACTCTCATTTTCCGGGTTTTGTTTTAATAGCTCTAACCATGCCATTAAAGAAGAAAGTGGAGTTCCAATCTGATGAGCAGTTTCTTTAGCCATTCCTGCCCAAACTTGGTTTTGCTCTGATCTTTTTGCAGCATTAAATATAAAATATGNTAAAATAGCAAAGAGAAAAATAAAAGATAATTGATAATATGGATACCAGCGCATTTTTTTTAGAATTTTGTCAGCTAATTGTTGTTTTTCTANGGTAAATCCATGCATTTTCTTAGTTTGATCTAATATNGCAGAATTTTTATAATATAATTTCTGCTTTACTCCCCAAATATCAATCAAAATGGAGTCTCCTACTTTTTTCATAGTCTCTAGTTCAGCACGAATATATTGATCCTTCTTATCATAATCTTCATCAATATCTTTAGGTATTTCTATGTTTTTCCAATCTAATATATCATAACATTCATCATCAACTCGAATTACAGGAATAGTCTTATTCTGCTGTATTAGATCAATTGCCCAAGAATAATCACCTTGATCATCTAGAGTCATATTATTTAAAGTTTGGTAAGCCTTAGCAAAGTTTTTTATGTTAGAATATTCTTCATTTTTTAATGTTACTTCATTTTGTTTCAAAGTTTCAATAGACTGACTTAAAGAATTNATTGATTTTTCTAACTCTTTATCTAAGTCATCAATTAAATAAATTGATAATGCAGAAATTATGATAGCTACTAAAAATAGCACGTATTTCCACTTTTGTTTTTGTTTATAAAAATTCATTTTTTTGGATTTTTATCNTCCCAGTCAATCTCAATATCTAATTCTTCCTTTTCTTTTTTCTCATCAGGATCTTCTTTATTTAATATTTTATTTTCAATAATCTTTATTACTTCTTCTCCTTCTTCTATTATTTCGTTAACAATATCTTCTTTAAGCTGTACCTTATCTAGTGATATTTCTGGATTATCAACATGTCCAGACATTTTAAGTTGTATAGTAGTTTTATCCTCATGATTATGTTCTATTTCCTCCAAATTCATAGATTCCTTGACTTTATTACCTAAGACGTCAGACAGAAGTAAACGCACTTTGTAATCCATAATATTGTCAAAACTATGTTCTCCAGAAACATGAACGCTTAAAGCGGTTGAGAGTATATCCATTTCAGGAATAATAATTTTTTTATTTTCTATTCGTATTTTATTTTCTAGTGTTGCAAATTTTACTTCTTTTAACTCCTCCAAACTCACATAATCTGACAAATTATACATTGGTTTAAATTCAATAAGCTCTCCATTTTCAATTCTCAATTGAGAACTCATGTGCAATGAAGGGNAATAGAATTTATAGTTTTTGTCCCACATAGCTTGTAAATATATGTTTGCAGTTGCANTTCCGTTGATGTTTTTATTAGTAATAAAAGTTTGATTAAAGTTATCAAAACTTTTAAATCCATCAGAAATATTTATTTTATTTACGTCTAAGTTTGATTTCAATACCAAATCGTGTAATTTATTTTCAAAATATATTACATCTCCAGAAATNCTTCCATCCAGAGTTTGCATATCTATTTCATCTGCAGTTAGTTTCAGATTCTTACTNTCATAATTTACATCTGTTGTAAAATCTNAAGAGGTAAAATTATTATACCAAAACTCTTTTACATTTACAGAAATATTTACATCTAGCCAAGTTGGTAATACAGATAAATTAGGAGGACCAATAAATACTCCGCTCTCCTTCTCACTANTTAGTTCGGTAATTGTAAAAAGTTCTTCAAAAATCATTTTGTCAGATGCTAACTTACCATTAATATTAATTTTTTCTTCTTCATTTAAAATATATAAAATTAGATTATCAATATTCCCATTAAAATTTAGTTCAGATTGGCTTACGCTAAATTTATTTTCAGATATTTTCACATTATGATTGTCAACTTCCCAATTCATTTTTCCAAATACAAAATCTAATTCGGATTCTTTATAATTGAAGTAGACATCTTTAAAATTTAAATCTGCAGTATGTGTTGAATTAGCAAAATATCCACTCATCTTACTATCAAAACTGAGATTTCCTTGATAGTTTATGTCCCCACTCACGGTACCTGTCAGATTTTTAAAAGGAGAGTCTTCAATAAAATCATTTAATTCTCTTAGTTCCCATGATGAGAATATATCAGCATTCAGAGAATATTTATTTAAATTAGCAAGAGTAAAGTCTCCATTAAAATATCCATCTTTTTTAGAAGATTCTAAATTAGAAAAACGAAATTTAGTAGAAGTAAAATTTCTTTCATTACCATTATCAAAATGGCAAACAGAATAAATTTTTTCTAATTCGAATGGTTGTGTTTTACTTTTGTATTTACAATTATTTAACTCAAAATCGATTTTAGAGTAAGGATTTGCAAAGTTAGTATCTTTTCTAATTAATATGTCTGCTGAGATTTTGCCTGAAATTTCATGATCTTCATACAAATATTGATATTCTTTTGGAGTAGCTAAAATTACATTTGAGATGTCTGCATTTTCTGTTTCTGTGGTTAAAAGATATTCAGAACTAAGTTTAGAATAATCAAAATTTAAGTTTTTGAAATCTACTCCGCCTATACTTAGATTTGTAGAAGTAATAAAAATNGAATCATCACTGATTTCGATTTCGGAATTAAAACTCACATTTTTATTATTGATATAATCTACCCCATCTATAACTAAAGAGTCATTTCTTAGACTTCCATTTAGGTTACATGTAATTTCTTTGTCTTCTTTTGTTAAGGATAAATTAATATTTTCTATTTCAGAGGAAGTGTAGATTTTTTCTAGTTCATTCGAAAAGGTAGATCTTGAATTTGAAAGATTTAAATTATTGAGTTCAAAATTANTATTTTCTTCATCATTATCTTTTAAAATATCAAAATTNGGATCTCCATTTTCGTTATATTTAATNTTAATTACACCTTTATTAAACTCTACATCATTTACAGAATAATCTTGAGACATAACATTAAAAATATTTAGTTTTATTATTCCTTCTTCTGCAAAAAGTAGGGTGTCGGAAGAATTTTGGAAGGATCCTTGAATCAATATATTGTTGAAAGTTACAGAAGCATCAGGAAAAATTTTGAATAAAGAAAACTCAATTTCAGATAATGACAGTTCTTTTTTTAGTTTTGAATTAATCTTATTTAAAATAATGTCTTCTATTTTATCTCCAAATAAGAAAGTAAATCCTACCCCTAATAATATTAGAATAATAATACTAATAAAAAATATTTTCAATATTTTTTTTAATCTTTTCATTTATTGGATAAAATTACTACAATCAGGTTTAATAACGAAAATAAAGTTGAAATTATATAAAATTAAATCCTTTTTAGTAGATTTATTTCTTCATCAGATAAAAATCTATATTTCTTTCTTGGTATATCTTTTTTTGTTAGACCTCCATAAAAAACTAAGTCAAGTCTAATTACATTATAATTTAATGAATCAAACATTTTAATAATGATATTCCTTTTGTTTGATTTAGTCTCAATTCCAATTTCAGTTTTCGCCTTATCTTGAACATAAGAAATTGAATCCAACACAATTTTCTCTCCATCAATTATTAAACCATCTTTCATTTTTTTAAAATCAAGTGATTTGAGAGGATTACTTAAACTGATGTGATATATTTTTTTGACTTCATGTTTTGGATGAGATATCTTTGCAGACATTTTTTCATCATTAGTAAAAATAAGCAAGCCGCTATGGTTCTTATTTAATTTCCCAATCGGTAAAATCTTCTCTTTACAGGATCCCTTAATAAGTTCAAATACAGAGTCTTTCTTACCGAAATCATCTAATCTGCAAGAATAATTTCTAGGTTTGTTTAGTAGTAAATATCTTTTTTTATCTGTTTTTAGAGTTCTTCCATTAAATTTAACAATATCAGATTCTTGAACTCTATAACCCATCTGAGTAACGGCTTTTCCATTTACTGCGACTACACCTGCTTCAATTAATTGATCTGCCTCTCTCCTGCTACAGATTCCTGCATGAGCCAAGTATTGATTTAATCTCATTGAACCATCATCAGATTTTNTTCTTTTTGTAGCATCTGATTTTGGACGAAAATTCTTTCTTCCATATTTCCTCGGAGCATCTGAATTATTATTTTCTTTTCTGCTTTCAGATGATTGAGGATTATTTTTTCGATTTCTCATTGGAGAATAATTTTTGCAAATGTAGATTAAAAAGCACTGATAAAATGTTCTATTTCAGTTTTGTTATTATTATGAATAATTGAGATTACATCAAAACGTATTTCATGATCTAAATTATTTGCTTCTAAATAGTTTTCGGCAGCTAATTTGTATAGTTCTTCTTTTTTATGATTTATTGCTTGTTCTGGTCTACTAAAAAATTCTGATTTACTGCATTTTACCTNAACAAATACTAAAGTATCTTTAAGTTATCTAATAATCTCTACTTCTGCTTGTTTATATTTCTAATTCAGTTCTACTGTTAGATAGTTTTTTTAATTAAGTATTCTTGTGCAATTTTCTCTCCAATTTTTCCAAGTAATTTTTTATCAAACAATAATATTTTATCCTAATTAATAAACATTTTNTTCTCTACTTCTCCGTTTGAGTAGATATAAAATAAAGGGNTATTGATAGTTTTTTCTGTTTCTCTTCCAAGTACATCTATAATTTTTATTAGGATCTTTTTTGAATTAATAGATGTAGTAGAAGTAGTATTATTACATGGTAAAAGCGGGTATAAAAAATCTTTTGTAAATTCTACCGCTTGTGTAAATTTAGAGTTAGAATTTCCAGAAACAAACCAAGTGTGTCCCTCTCCAGGATAAACTAAATCATTGTTAATTAATCCAACAGCTTCTGCCTGAGGATGCATTTCTGCAGTTCCACATAGAGTTAGAATAGTAGCAATACCTTGTCCAGGGCCACAATTATAATTTACAATCACATCAGCATCTCCCTGGATACTTACAAGAGGTTCGTCTAAAGCATCAATCCAATTCACATCATTTATTCCTCCCGCAATACTGATTACTCCACTCACCTGAGAACTGTATCCTAAATTTCCGGCATCCCCTTCAATTCCTCCTAAACTGTTTAATATGGACTGGACGTCTATTGGTGAAGTGGGGAGATCAGAAATATCATCTACGTACGCAAGATGTACTGCAATTACTCCACCAGCAGAACTCCCTCCAATAAAGATAGTGTTATTATCAATACCATAAGTATTTCCATTATTATAATCTTTTCTGAAATATCGAATAGCTGATTTTATATCCGCAATAGATTTAAATACTGTTCTATATTGTAATTCTTGGTCTATCATAAAATTAATAGGATTACTAGCAAGTCGATAATTTACAGAAGCAGTAACGTATCCTCTTTTTGCAAAACTCTCACAAAAATTCACACAATCTATTTGTTCTTTTGACCCTGCAGTAAAAGACCCCCCATGCATAAATAGTATTAGAGGTCGATTTGTTTCTGTGTCACCATCTGGAGTGTAGATATCCATTTCGTGCTGGCTGTTGAAGTATACGTCAGAGTAATTAACTGTAGTTGATGTTACGCTACTAAAAATCTCATTTTCGTATCTTGGACTACATTGAGAAAATACTGAGTGAGAAATAGTAAGAGTAAAGAGTAATAGTATAATTTTTTTCATGATTTTTTTTCTACAATTTACAAAAATTAGGATTTTAATTTTGCAATTTGGTCATTTATTTTTTCATCTTCTATTTTAGTGAATAATAGAGTAGCTTTATTTATTTGTTTACCTGTATTAAGATTGTGATTTTTTGCATCATCCCAGTTTAATTTACTGATATTTAACATATTTTTTAATTTTGTGGAACTAAAAGGAAGAAAAGGATGAGATAAAATAGACAAAGAAGATGCAATCTGGAGAGAAATATAGATAATAGTTTCCGTTCTTTTTTCATTTATTTTTTTGAGTTTCCAGGGCTCTGTATCAGCTAAATATTTATTTCCTAATCTAGCTAATCCTATGAGCTCTTGTAAAGCTTCACGGAATCGAAATTTCTCAATAGAATTACCAATTTTTTCTGGGAATTCCTTTAGTTTCTCTAAAACTTGCTTATCATAATCTTCAAGATCATTTTGTGGAGGAACAACTCCATCCCAATATTTATTTGTTAGTACAATAACTCTGTTGATGAAATTACCAAAAATTGCCACTAATTCATTATTATTTCTTGCTTGAAAATCTTTCCAAGTAAAATCAGTGTCTTTACTTTCGGGAGCTGTAGAGCATAGTGCATAGCGCATAGCATCTTCTTGTCCTTTAAAATCTTCTAAATATTCGTTTAGCCAAATAGCCCAATTCCTTGAGGTTGATAATTTTTCCCCTTCTAAATTTAAGAATGAATTTGCAGGGACATTAGAGGGTAAAATATATTCTGCATGTGCTTTTAGGATGATTGGGAAAATAATACAATGGAAAACAATATTGTCTTTCCCAATAAAATGGATGAGTTCCGTATCTTTATTTTTCCAATAATCTTCCCAGTTTTTCCCTGAATCCTTTGCCCATTGTTTTGTAGCTGATATGTATCCAATTGGTGCGTCCAGCCATACATAAAGCACCTTACCATCCGCATCTTTTACTGGCACTTTAACTCCCCAATCTAAATCTCTTGTCATTGCACGGGATTTTAGTCCCCCCTCAATCCAAGATTTGCATTGACCCAAAACTTGACTTTTCCATGTTTTTGGATCATGATGATTTTCTGATTCAAGATACCCACTCTCTATCCAATCTTTTAGCCATTTTTCGTGGTTTTGCATTGGTAAATACCAATGTGAAGTTTCTTTTTTAATAGGAGCGATTCCGCTTAATGTAGATGTAGGGTTTATCAATTCATTAGGGCTTAAAGTGCATCCGCACTTTTCACACTGATCTCCATATGCCCCAGCAGCATTGCATTTTGGACACTCTCCCGTTATATATCTATCAGCTAAAAATTGTTTGTTTTCTTCATCATAAAATTGCTCAGTAGTTTTTTTAGTAAAAACATCTTTTTTTTCTAAAGTTCTGAAAAAATCTTGTGATGTCTCATGGTGTAGCTTATCAGAAGTACGGTGATAGATGCTAAAATCAATTCCAAAATCAGAAAATGCCTTTTTGTTGATAGTATGATATTTATCTACAATTCCTTGAGGACTAATCCCTTCTTTTTTTGCTTGCAAAGTAATGGCAGCACCATGCTCATCNGAACCACAAATAAAAGCAACATCATGCCCCTTTCCTTTTAAATACCGAACATAAATGTCGGCTGGCAAATAGGCACCAGCAATATGCCCAATATGTAAAGGGCCATTTGCATAAAGCAGAGCTGAGGTAACAGTAAATCTTTTTTTCATTTTTATAAAATGTTCTCGCAAATATAAGTTTTACATTTTTATTTAATAGGATTAGATACAGAATAAAAGTGTAAATTTGCTACACTTAAACAAAATTTATGAGCTTAGAAAATTATTTCCAGGATTTCAGAGAAAATATAATTGGAAGAAATCAAACTTTTGTAGGACCTTTTGGAGAAAAAAAAATTATTTATGCCGATTGGGTAGCAAGTGGAAGACTATATAATCCTATTGAAAAACTTTTACAAAACAAGATTTTTCCCTTTGTAGCAAATACACATACAGAAACTAATACTACTGGAGCTACAATGAATATTGCTTTGCATGAATCTCTCCAGATTATTAAGAATTCTGTAAACGCATCTGAANATGATGTTATTATTTCAGCAGGNGCTGGTATGACTATGCTTGTAAATAAGTTTCAAAGAATATTAGGTTTAAAGATTCATGAGAAGTATAGAGAACAAGTAAAAATTGAAAACAGACCAATAGTTTTTGTAACACATATGGAACATCATTCTAATCAAACTACATGGTTAGAAACCATTGCTGAGGTTAAGCTTATTCCTCATACAGCAGATGGTGAGGTAGATTTAGTAGCTTTTGAAGAATTAATTTCAGAATACTCTGATAGAGAAACTAAGATAGCAGCTGTAACTTCATGTTCAAATGTCACTGGTGTCTTCACACCTTTTTATGAAATTTCGGAAATAATACATCAACATAATGGGCTCTGTTTTGTAGACTTTGCATGCTCCGCTCCTTATATTGAAATTAATATGCATCCAGAAAACAAGAATCAATATTTAGATGCAATTTACTTTTCTCCTCATAAATTGTTAGGAGGTCCAGGATCGACAGGTATACTTATTTTTAATAAAGAATTATACTCTAATAATATACCTGATAATCCAGGAGGAGGAACGGTTGACTGGACTAATCCATGGGGAGAACATAAGTATGTTGAAGATATAGAAGTTAGAGAAGATGGGGGTACTCCCGCATTTTTACAAACTATCAAAACAGCACTTTGTATGAACTTAAAGAAGGAGATGGGAGTTGATAATATATTGAAAAGGGAACATGAACTTCATGAAATTATTTGGGGTAGATTAACTTCTATTGAAAATGTACATGTGTTAGCGGATAATATTTCTGACAGGCTGAATATTTATTCCTTTTATATTGATGATCTACATTTTAATCTGGCTGTACAATTATTGAACGATAGATACGGGATACAAACTAGGGGTGGATGCTCTTGTGCGGGAACTTATGGTCATTATTTGTTGGATGTCGATTTTGATTTTTCTCATACAATTACAGATAATATTAATTCAGGTGATTTAACTCTAAAGCCGGGTTGGGTTAGAATGTCTTTGCATCCTACCATGAAAAATGAAGAAGCATGTTTTATTATAAATGCTATTGAGGAGTTAGCAAAAAATCATTTAAACTGGGCTCCAGATTATAAGTATAATGCAGACACAAATGAGTTTAAATATATAAATGATGATTTCTCTTCATTAAACACAAAAAGAGTAAATTCTTGGTTTGAGAAAGAATTGAAGTGATTATTTATTTAAAACGGTAGGAACTTTAAAATAATCCGAATCTTTTTCAGGAGCATTTTTCAGGGCGTCTTTTTGAGAAGTCTCTTCGGTAACTTTATCTTGTCTGAGCACATTTACTTCCTCACTCATATAGATTAATGGATCAACACCTTCTGTGTCGATCTCGTTTAGTTTGTCTACAAAAGCAAGCATTTTTTCCAGATCTGCTTTCATTTTTTCTTCTGCAGAATCGTCAAATTTCAGTTTGCTAAGCTTTGCAATATCTTGTATGAGTTTGTTATTTACTTCCATAAAGTTTTAATTGTTCAAAAATAGTATTGTAAACGGAAGTATTNAACATTTCTATTGTTTTTTCTTCNAAATCATTTATATTTATTGGTTTATGTACTTTTACTCGAACAATACCTGGGTGTCCTTTGTAGTATTCTTGAGGGAAATATGTTTTATTATCTAAGAGAGTAACAGGAACAATAGAAATATTTTTTTCCACAGATAATTTGAAAGGACCATTTTTAAATTTCTTTAAAAATATTTTTGATGGAGGAATTCCTCCTTCTGGGAAGATACAAACATTAAGTCCATTATCTAGTTTTTCTCCAGCTTCTATAAAAGCGGCATAGCTATCACGTATTTTATCTCTATCTACAATAATAGAATTTTTTTTGTAGAAATATCCAAAAATGGGAATTTCAGTAATCTCTTTTTTACCCATAAATAATAATGGGAGAGGAATAGCAGCAGTTATTAGAGGGATATCTAAAGTTGAGCTATGATTTGGACAAAAGATATATTTTTTTTTTGGATCTAACTTTTCTTCAAACTCTACTNCCCAGAAAACACCTGATAAAACCATAAATATTCCGGACCAATAACGAGTCAGATGATTTACAATACGATTATTTTTTATGATCGCAGTAAATAAGAAAAGAGATGGAATAAAAAGGATAAATACTAAAAAGAAAGAAAACAAAAACCACATTCTCCAAAGTAAGCTAAAAAGATATCCTATCCATTTCATGAGGCAAAGATAAAAATCCTATTTTTACAGCATTATATTTTTAAATAAATGGCAAGAATACTTACAGGAATACAAAGTACAGGCAATCCTCATCTAGGAAATTTATTAGGAGCGATTATTCCAGCTATTAATCTTTCTAAAAAAGAGGAAAACGAAAGTATGTTTTTTATTGCAGACTTACATTCTTTTACTACAATCCGAGATGCAGAACTTTTAAGAAACAACACTTTTGCAACTGCAGCTGCTTGGATTGCTTTTGGTTTCGATACAGATAAAAATTTCTTTTATCGTCAATCAGATGTAACTGAAGTAACTGAACTTAGTTGGTATTTAAATTGTTTTGCGCCTTTTCAGAGATTACAACTTGCTCATTCTTTTAAAGATAAACAAGATAGATTATCTGAGATAAATAACGGACTTTTTTCTTATCCAGTTTTGATGGCGGCCGATATTTTATTATATGATGCTGAGGTTGTGCCAGTTGGGAAAGATCAGATGCAACATTTGGAGATTACTAGGGACTTAGCTTCTCGTTTCAATCATATTTATCCAAATTCTTTTGTATTGCCAGAAACAAAGGTAGATGAAAAGGTAATGATTGTTCCTGGTACTGATGGACAGAAGATGAGCAAATCCTATAATAATTTTATTGACATTTTTCTTCCAGATAAAGAACTAAGAAAACAAATTTTAGGAATAGAAACGGATTCTACTCCTTTAGAAGACTCAAAAAATCCAAAAGTTTGTAATGTTTTTAATTTATATAGATTAATTGCTACAGAAGAGCAAACTTCTCAGTTAAATGAAAAATATGAAGCAGGTAATTTTGGTTTTGGACATGCTAAACAAGAACTTTTTGAACTAATCTGTAATAAGTTCTCTAAAGAAAGAGAAAAGTTCAATTATCTAATGGGAAACAAGGATATTATAGAAAAAGAATTACAAAAAGGAGCGGAAAAAGCCAGGAAAATTGCCAAAGAAGTTCTGATAAGAGTAAGAGAAAATATTGGATACTAATGATAGACAAAAGAATAATAGATTTTATTCAAGAACACCATTTACTTACTTTATCCACTTCCAAAGAAAACATCCCTTATTCCTCAAATATGTTTTATGTTTATAATAAAGAAAATAATTCTCTTATTTTTTCTTCTGATATAAAAACTAAACATGCAAAAGATTTTATAGAAAACTCAAATGTTGCTGCTAGTATTGCCTTAGAAACTAAAGATTTAAAGAAAATACAAGGTGTACAACTTTTAGGAAAAATAACAGAACTTAAAGCAGAGGGTCTTAACAATGCAACAAAGCAATACCTAAAAGAATTTCCTTATGCAGAAAAAATGAAACTACATCTTTGGGAAATGAAACTTACCTTTATAAAAATGACAGATAATCGTTTAGGTTTTGGCAAGAAACTAATTTGGGAGAAAACAGTTAATTAATGATAGACACTCTACTATTATGAATATACCCTTGATTACCATTATATTCAATTAACCACCAATCTCCTTCATTATTTTGAATGATAAATGTTTCATCTAAGTAAACAATAAAATAATATCTTTTTCATAATAAATAATTTTTTTTATTAAAACATTCAAATATAATAAAAATTATCTATTCTTATATTTCTTAAAAAGTTCTTTTTGGTGGTTGTTTAAATCTACAGGAATTCCTTTAATAAAAGATAGTTCTATGTTATTTGTTCTCATATCAAGAGCGTCTCCGCTACTAATAAAGAAAGTTGCATTTTTGCCTATCTCAATACTTCCAGTAGTTTTTTCTATTCCTAAAATAATGGCCGTATTTAAACTTATAGAAGCAATTGCCTTTTCCATATCCAATCCGTAAGCCACTGCAGTTCCGGCAGTAAAAGGGAGGTTTCTTGTTCCCATCGCTTCCATATCTCCACTATAAGATAAACAAAACAAAATATTATTTTCTGATAACTGGCTTGGTAATTTGTAAAACTGATCAATTGACGCATCTTCATTTACTGGAAGAGAGTGTACTCTTTCCAAAATTATAGATATGTTGTTTTCTTTTAAAATAGAAACAGCGTTTAAGGCGTCTCTTCCCCCTACTATCACTATATTTTTAATTCCTATTTTTTTAAAAAATCGTACAGATTCTCTTATATCGTTTGCATAATTTGCATGTATATACAAATTTCTGGTCCCTTTAAAAAGTTCTTTTATTGACACTAATTCCAAATCCATTTTACTATCATACTCAGAGTAAGATTTTGCTATTTCAAAATAATTTTTAATTTCTTTAACTCTATCATCATAATTTTTGTTTTTAGAAGTTTTTCCTGGCTCTGCCCACCATCCAGAAGTAATAAAAGAAGAAGGCCAATTAAGGTGAATACCATCATCAGCTTTTAATGTAGCATCTTCCCAATTCCAACCATCCAAATACATAACAGATGACAATCCAGAAATAACACCACCCCTAGGAGTTGTCTGTGTTACTAATACTCCATTTGTTCGTACAGTTTTAATAATTTTGGAATCTGTATTGTATGCAATTTGAGATCGCACATTTGGATTATAACTACCTACTTCATTGTAATCTTTTGATGCTCTAACAGCATCAATTTCAGTAATTCCTAGTGTTGTGTTTGGAGCAATAAATGCAGGATAAATATGTTTGCCATAAGCTCGAATTATCGTGTCAAATGCTGAAGGATCAATCCGAACTACGCTAGCATCTGCTACCAAATCAAATTTTCCATCTCTTACAACAATTAAGGAATTTTCAATTTTCTCTCCAGTACCTAAATGAGCTATACCCCCCATTATTAAAGTTGTTTTCTGAGCAGAAATATTCCCTAAAAGAAACAGATTTAATATTAATAAAAATATTTTCTTATTCATAATCTTCTATAGTATCGCAATGGTAATGGTGATCCTCAGTTATCTCTACTTTTTGAGTCTCCTCATCCGAATTTCCATTTACCATTTTATTAATTATTCTCATTTTTTCTTTCAAATCTCTCTTCATTAACTCCATGTTTTTTGTTTTATCAAAAAGTAATTTTCCGTCAACAAAAGTTTTTTCTACTTTACTATAAACCGATAGAGGATTGCCACTCCAAATTACAATATCTGCATCTTTTCCTATTTTAATACTACCCATTCTGTTTTCAAGATGTAGTAAAATTGCAGGATTTAAAGTAACCATTTTCCAAGCGTCTTCTTCAGAAGACCCACCATACTTTACTGCTTTTGCTGCTTCTTGGTTTAATCTTCTTCCCATTTCGGCATCATCTGAATTTATAGCTGTAACAACTCCTTTTGAATTTAGGATAGAAGCATTATATGGAATGGCATCATTTACTTCAAATTTATAAGCCCACCAATCTGAGAATGTACTAGCGCCTGCCCCGTGTTTTTTCAACTTATTAGCTAGTTTGTACCCTTCTAAAATATGAGTAAATGTATTAATGGTAAAACCCATAGAATCCGCTACATGCATAAGCATATTTATTTCTGATTGCACATATGAATGACACGTAATAAATCTCTTAGAATTTAAGATTTCTACTAAAGCGTCTAACTCTAGGTCAGCTCTTGGAGCAACAGTTTTTCTCTTTTTAGAAGTAGGAAGATCATTGTATTCATTCCATAGATTTTTATAAGCTTCTGCTCTATAAAAGGCATCATAAAAAACTTGCTCTACACCCATTCTTGTTTGTGGAAAACGAATAGTATTAAAATTACCCCAGTTTGATTGCTTTACATTCTCTCCTAGAGCAAACTTAATAAAACCATCAGCACCTTCTATTTTCATCTCTTCTGCTGAACCTCCCCATCTGAGCTTAATAAGTGCTGACTGCCCACCAATTGGATTTGCAGAACCATGCAAAAGTTGGGACGCAGTAACTCCACCGGCAAGTTGACGATAAATATTATGATCGTTTGGATTTATTGCATCACCAATTTCTACTTCAGCAGTTACCGCTTGACTTCCTTCATTAACCCCTTTGCTAATTGCAATATGAGAATGCTCATCAATAATACCACAAGTAAGATGCTTGCCACTGGCATCAATAATTTGGACTGGGATTTTTACTTTTGAAAAAACCTCACTTTCAATTAGATTTCTCCCAATAGCAATTATTTTACCATCATTTATTGCAACATCCGTATTTTCAGTTACTCCTTCATTTTCATTTGTCCAAACAGTTGCATTTCTGAAAATAGTCGGTAAAGAAGAAATAGAATAATTATTACCGTAAGCTTTGTTAGGGTTCCAAATCGATGGAATAATAGTATCGTATTTCATTATAAATTCTTTTCTAGTACTTTGAAATATAGAATCTCTAGTCATAGAAAATGGGATATTGTCTCCTTTCAGATTTTGGTATCTCCCAGTAAAAATTCCATCAGAAAAGTATGCAGTTCCTCTTAGAGAAATATCTGATGAATTAAAAATAATATTATTTCCCTTTACTTCAATTTCATATTTTACAGAAGTAGAATCAGAAGTAATCTCCTCCATTTTTAATTTACTGACTTTACCTGATACAGTGAAAGTTTTACTTATATTTTCTGCCGTAAAAGTATAGTATCCTCTTACATCATTTTTCGTTTTTTCGTTTATAATATTCTGTATCCCATTAGTCCAATTTTCATATATTTCTCCATTTTCAAAAATATCAGAACTACAAATAATAAAATTTGCTTTTTTCCCTATTTCTAAAGTTCCTAATCTATTTTCTTCATTTATTAAAGTAGCTGGAGTAATAGTAAGAGCCTGTAACGCATCTTTTTTTGTAAGCCCTTTTTCTATAGATGTTCTTAGGTTTTTTATAAAATCAGATGGTTTTTCTAAGTCTGACATAGTAAAACAAAAGTTCAGTCCATTTTCTGATAGAACTCTTGGGTTAAAGGGAGCTGTTTCCCAATGTTTTAATTTAGAAAGTGTTAAAATATCGCTTTCTTCCGGATTATTTATTTCGTATCTTAAAGGAAAATTTAAAGGTAAAATAATTGGATATTCATAACTTTTTATTTCCTCAATTCTTTCATATTCTTTCCCATTTCCTTTTATTACAAAGTCAATCTCAAACTCATCAGAAATCTGGTAAATACGATTATAATCAGTCACTAATGATGTCTCAAAAAGATGAGGAAGATCAAGTTGACTATTAAACGCATTGAATGACAGATTAGTTGTATTATTAGAATTTTGATACCAATACGCATCTAAAAAAAGTTGTTTTAGCAGAGCAATACTTCCCATAAGTGAAGAAGGATATTTTTGCATTGAGACTCCTTTTTTAAATGAAAAGCAAGAAGCAGCTTTATCATTTATCACTGTTTTTTGTTCTTTCTGATTAGCAAGAGAAACTAAAACAGCTGTACCTCTAGATATTCCATCTTGTTTGTGAGATAGAACAACACCAAAACCAGAGTTAATATAATTCTCAGCTTGTTTATTATCATATACAAATTGTTCTGCAGAATTTATTTCAGGGTGAATAGATTGATTCCAATGGAAAGCTCCGTTTTTATTGCTTTCATATTGTGGACGGTAATTATATTCTCCTCTTTTTGCTTTTGGTAATCCATAATCAGAATATAGATCTATAAAAGAAGGATAAACATAATCTCCTTTTAAATCTTTAATAATTGCTCCTTTTGGGATATCTACAATACTATCTGCATCTATTATTTTATCGTCTTGTATTAATAATGTCCCATTTATTATTTCCTTATCTGGTGAAATTATAAGGTGCGCATTTGTAAAAGCATAAATAGGAGAGAAAGTACTTTTTACACCATTCCTTGGGAAGCTTTCTTGAGAGAAAATAGAAATAGAGATTAAACATAAAAACAGTATTTTAAAAATCTTCATAATATAAATATTAAAGGCCACAATTTACAATTTTTAATAAACTTATTTTCTTTTCTTTGCAGAAGATTAAAAAAGATGAGTAAACGACTAAATTTCTTGAAACCTAAATTTATTACAAAGTATACCGAGTTATATGTAAAAGAAGGTTTTAGAGGTGTGATAAAGAAAGGGGGGTGGAAATTTTTGTTTTATTTTTTCATGTTTTATTTAATCAGAGACTCTATATTGTACTTATTGATTCCTTACTTTATAGGTAAAGGAATTTTCGATAATTTTATAAATTAAAAATAAAGACTATGAAAACAACACAAGCTAACTTAATTAATGCATTCACTTTAATTGCGATATCATTATGGGGATATTTTTCATCATCATCCCCTTCTCCCACTGCTTTTATTCCTGCAGTAATAGGGATATTCTTATTGTTTTGTACTAACGGACTTAAAAATGAGAATAAAATAATTGCACATGTTGCAGTTGTTTTAACATTATTAGCAATTATTGGATTAATTAAGCCTCTAACGGGAGCAATTGAAAGAATAGATAATATAGCTATTATTCGTGTTGCTTTAATGATGGTAACAAGTGTTTTTGCAATGACAACTTTTATCAGAAGTTTTATTGCGGCTAGAAAAAAATAGGATTCATATAAATGAGTGAAAAAGCAGTTTTAATTGGATTAATAACTCCTGAATTCACATCAGAATTAGTTGAAGAATACCTATTAGAATTAGATTTCTTAGCTAGAACTGCAGGCGCAAAAACGGTAAAAAAATTCACTCAAAAACTCCCTCATCCAGATAATGCAACATTTTTAGGAAAAGGAAAAACAGAAGAAGTACGACAATATGTTGAAGAAAATGAAATTGAAATTGTAATTTTTGATGATGAACTTTCTCCTTCTCAACTTAGGAATGTCGAGAAAATTTATAATTGTAAAATACTGGATAGAAACAATCTTATTTTGGATATTTTTGCTTCTAGAGCAAAAACGGCAAAAGCCAGAACACAAGTAGAACTAGCTCAGTATCAGTATCTCTTACCACGACTTACACGAATGTGGACTCACCTTGAAAGACAAAAAGGAGGTATTGGAATGAGAGGGCCTGGGGAAACGCAAATAGAAACAGATAGAAGAATAATTAAAGATAAAATTTCTCTTTTGAAGAAGAAGATGGTGAAAATTGACAAGCAAGGACATACTCAAAGACAAAGAAGAGAACATTTAATAAGAGTAGCCTTAGTTGGATATACCAATGCTGGAAAATCTACTTTGATGAATCAGCTTTCAAAATCTGATATTTTTGCTGAAAATAAACTTTTTGCAACTTTAGATACTACTGTGAGAAAAGTTGTTTTTCAGAACCTACCATTTCTACTTGCCGATACAGTTGGGTTCATAAGAAAACTACCTCATCAGCTGGTAGAATCTTTTAAATCCACTTTGGATGAGGTGAGAGAATCAGATTTACTTTTACATGTTGTAGATATCTCAAACGCAGCATTTGAAGATCATATTGAAGTTGTAGAGAAAACAATTGCAGAAATTGAAGCTTCTCATATTCCTTCTTTAATTGTTTTTAATAAAATTGATACGTACAGATTTACTCCAAAGGAAGATGATGATTTAGCTCCTATTACAAGAGAAAACATTTCTTTAGAAGAACTCAAACAAACTTGGATGGCAAAATCGAATGATGGAGCAATTTTTATTTCAGCTTTAAATAAAACTCATTTTCATGAGTTAAGAGAGCTGCTTTACAAAAGAATAAAGGAATTGCATATAAAACGATATCCGTACAATAACTTTTTATACTAAGAAATATTCTGTAAATTTATTAGAGTTTTATATACTCCATTTTTTTCTACTAAATCAGTATGATTTCCTCTTTCTGCAATTTTCCCTTTTGATAAAACAATAATTTCATCCGCATCTTTTATGGTAGATAGTCGGTGAGCAATTACTAAGGTTGTTCTTTCTTTCATTAATTTCTTTAACGCATCTTGAACTAATTTTTCTGATTCGGTATCTAAAGATGAAGTTGCTTCATCTAAGATAAGTAAATCTGGATTTTTTAAAATTGCTCTGGCAATACTGATTCTTTGTTTCTGACCTCCAGACAATTTATCTCCTTTTTCCCCAATATTGGTTTCAAATTCATTTTCAGTTTTCATGATGAAATCGTATGCATTTGCAATTTTAGAAGCTTCAATAATTTCTTCTTTATTTGCAGATGGATTCCCCATTTTTATGTTGTTATAAATACTATCGTTAAATAAGATAGATTCTTGGGAGACAACTCCCATTAGATGTCTTAAATCAGAAAGTTTAATGCTTTTTATATTCACACCATCGACACAAACCTCACCTTCATTTATATCGTAAAATCTGGCACAAAGGTCTGCAATTGTTGATTTTCCGCTACCAGATTTTCCTACCAGAGCAATTGTTTCCCCTTTTTCAATTGTAAAACTTATGTTACTTAAAACATCCGTATTCTCATACCTAAAACACACATTTTTTAATTCTACAGATTCATTTATTTTATTTACTGATTTCGGATTTTCAGAATCGATAATTTTATTCTTAGTATCCATTAATTCATACACTCTAGCTGCAGCTGCAGAACCTTTTTGTAGTCGGTAATAGGCAGTAGTAAACGATTTTGCAGGAGGAATAATTTGAGAGAAAATTAAAATATAACCAATAAATGCTTCCGGACTAAGATGTGAACTTCCTCCTAAAACTAACTTCCCCCCAAACCACATAACTACTACCATTACAATAGTACTTAAAAACTCACTCATGGGTGAGGATAAGTCTTTTTTTCTTAATAATGAAGTCATTAAAGATTGGTACTTTTTACTTTCTCCATTAAATTTCTGATGAACATCTTTTTCAGCATTAAATAATTTCACAACCCTTAATCCACCAATATTTTCATCTAAAACTGAAAGGATATCTCCCATTTTTTTTTGACTTTTTTCGGAAGATTTCTTTAGACTTTTACCAACTTTTGCAATCAGAAATCCAGTAATTGGGAATAGTACAATTACAAATAAAGTTAAAGTAGGGCTTATTAATATTAAAGTAATTAAATAAATGATTATCTGTAGTGGATCTCGAAAAATCATTTCTAGAGAACTCATGATACTCCACTCAATTTCTACCAAATCTGTTGTCATTCTGGAAGTAATATCACCTCTCCTTTTATCAGTAAAAAAACCTAAAGGAAGTGAAATAACTTTTTCATGTAAAGAAGACCTTAAATCATGCACCACTCCATTTCGGATTGGTGTTAGAAAATAAAGAGCAAGATAGCGGAATAAATTTCTGAAGAAAAAGGTAATAAGAATTAACCCACAAATAAACAGAAGCGCGTCAATTTTTTCTCCCGATTCAATGATGCTATTTATCTCATAATAAAAATGGTCTTTAATTGATGATGTACTAAATGTAAAGGATTCGGGTTTAATAATATCAGCTTTCATTGTTCCGAAAAGTAATCCTAAAAAAGGAATTACCATAGTTATGGAAACTAAAGAAAATAAAACAGCAAATACATTAAAAATAATATTCAGAAATGCATATCTGTAATATGGTTTTACATAGTTTAATATTCTGTAAAAATCTTTCATTTCGGCAAATGTAAGGATAAGAAAATAGAATATCTATCTTTGCCCCATGGAAACTACAAGACAAAAGAAAGTATCAAAATTAATTCAGAAAGAATTATCAATAATATTTCAGAAAGAAATACATCAATTTTTAGGGAATATATTAGTAACAGTAACAGCAGTAAGAGTATCTCCAGATTTATCGGTTGCAAAGTCATATCTAAGTATTTTCCCTGTAGAAAAACCTAAGGAGGCTCTTAATATACTTAATGAAAATAAAAAAGTATTTCGGAAATTATTAGGGAACAGTTGTCGTCATCAGTTGAGAATTGTGCCAGAGTTAGTTTTTTATTTGGATGATTCTGCAGAATATGCAGAAGAAATTGAAAAGCTTTTGAAAAAATAAATCGTTTAATGAAATTTCCATTTTTTATAGCAAAACGATATTTATTTACTTCAAAGAGTAAAAATGTAGTAAATATTATTTCCTATATTTCTTTATTTGGAGTAGCAATAGGCACAGCTGCATTGGTAGTTGTACTTTCTGTTTTTGCAGGATTAGAAAATTTGATTTTGAGTAAGTATAATTCTTTTGATCCTCATCTGAAAATCACATCATCTGTAGGTAAAACCTTTAATATTTTAGAGTTAGATTCTGCTTTAAAAGAAAATAATGATATTGAAAATTACGCCTTTATTCTTGAAGAAAAAGTGCTAATTGAACATAAAGGAAAGAAGATAATAGCGGAAATAAAAGGAGTAGATGATAATTATCATAAAATAATAGATATAGATAGCATTATAAAAATAGGAGAATATTTTTCTGATAAACTTTACAGAGATAAAAATGTAATGGTTTTAGGTTCTGGAGTATCTTATAATCTGTCTGTTGATATAAATAATATTTTTAGTCAGCTTACGATAACCTCTCCAAACAGAAATTCCAAATATATAAAAGACAAGTCAGATTTAGTGAGTTCTGCTTTTACTCCAATAGGAATATTTTCTGTTGAGCCGGAGTATGATAATCAATATGTTCTTATACCTTTAAATAGATCTCAGAAAATGTTAGATAGAGAGGGAGAGGCTTCATCTGCTGAAATAAATATTAAGAATTCTGATAATATGCATCTTATAAAAACAGAATTAGAGAAAACTTTAGGAGAGGATTTTGTTGTAAAAAGCAGATTGGAACAGCATGAATTTTTATATAAATTATTAAATTCAGAGAAATTAGCTGTTTACTTAATTTTGGTTTTTATTCTAATAATTGCAAGCTTTAATATTATAAGTTCCTTAAGCATGTTAATGATAGACAAAAAAAAGGACATTAAAACATTTTGGAATTTGGGTAGCTCAGAAAAACAGATCCGAAACATCTTTTTTACAAAAGGGTTCTTTGGGGTTTTATTGGGTAGTTTTATAGGATTAGGAATTGGAGTTAGTTTTTCTGTATTACAACAATATTTTGGCTTTATTTCAATGACAGGAAGTTTTATAGTAGACGCATATCCAATAAAACTATTGTTTTCGGATATTTTGATCGTAGAATTAACAGTTGTTACTATTGGATTAATTGCATCTTATTATCCTGTAAAAATACTGACCCGTAAATTTCTTAAAAGGAATAATTCTTAAATTCTACAGCAACTTCATCTAAGGTTTCCAGTATTTCCTGCCTGTTATTTGAGGTTACCATTTTTATTCTATAAGGTTTAAAATCAGTAATACCTTTAAAATAATTAGTGTAGTGTCGTTTCATTTCTGCTATTCCTAGAACATCTCCTTTCCACTCTATAGAATGTTTTAGGTGTTGTTTGCAAGCTTCTACTCTTTCTTTCATGATTGGTCTTGCTAAATGTTCTCCTGTTTTTAGGAAGTGTTTTATTTCATTAAAAATCCACGGATTTCCAATAGATCCTCTACCAATCATAGCTCCATCTAAGCCAAATTCATCTCTCATCAAAGTTGCCTTTTCTGGTGAGTCAATGTCTCCATTTCCAAAAACTGGGATATTAATCCTAGGATTCTCTTTCACCTGTTTTATTAAGGTCCAGTCCGCTTCTCCTTTATACATTTGTTTTCTTGTTCTTCCATGTATAGAAATGGCTTGTACACCTACATCTTGTAATCGTTCTGCAATTTCAAATATGTATTTTGTATTTTCATCCCATCCTAGTCGGGTTTTAACCGTAACAGGAATGTTGGTAGATTTTACAATTTGTTTAGTCATTTCTACCATCTTAGGAATATCTCTTAATATTCCTGCTCCAGCACCTTTATTTGCTACTTTTTTTACAGGACAACCATAATTAATATCAATAATTTCAGGATTTGCTGATTCACAAATCTTTGTTGCTTCCATCATACTATCTATATTGTTCCCAAAAATTTGTATTCCAATTGGTCTTTCAAAATCGTAAATATCAAGTTTTTGAGTGCTTTTTTGCGCATCTCTAATAAGCCCTTCAGATGAAATGAATTCGGTAAACATTAAATCGGCCCCATGTTTTTTGCAAAGTGCGCGAAATGGGGGGTCACTTACGTCCTCCATTGGAGCAAGTAAAAGAGGGAAGTCTCCTAAATCTATATTTCCTATTTTTACCGACATATTTTTACAAAAATAATTAAACATATGAACTTGAAAGGAATCTATAGGAATAAATCAGAATCTACAAAACTATTTTTATTTGTGATGATTGTATTTATCTCTGCACTAATAGGTATTTTGTTTATCGGTATTATTTCTGTAGATGCAGGAGATTCAGAAAATATTAGTCAATTAAAGATTATTCAGCTTATTTCTTCTGTTTTCATATTTATTATTCCTCCTTTATTGTTTAGTTATTTTGAAAATAATCAATATCTAAAAGAATTAGGATTTAATTTAAAATTTAAACGACAAAATATCTTAATAATACTTATGATTATTTTGTTTTCTCAACCATTAGTCGCCTATTGCATGCAATTAAATTTAGATTTTATCCACTCAATTTCTGATTATATTCCAAAAATGATTGAGAGCATGAAACAAATGGAAGAAAACGCAAAACTACTAACTGAAAGGTTTCTAAAAATGGATAAAATTGGAGATTTATTATTCAATTTATTCTTAATTGCAATTATTCCTGCAATTGGAGAAGAAATGTTTTTTAGAGGAGTCATACAAAAGAAATTAAAAAATATTTTAAGAAACCCTCATATTGCAATATTAATAACATCTTTTATTTTTTCAGCAATACATATGCAGTTTTTCGGATTTTTACCAAGATTCTTTTTAGGAATGGTACTTGGGTATTTATTTTATTATTCTGGTAATTTATGGATGCCTATAATAGCACATTTTATAAATAATGCATTAGCTATTTTATTAATGTATCTTCCTTTTGCTGAAAGAATAGATATGGATTCTCAGTTAGAAATAACTGAAATTAACATGATACAAGCAACAGTTTTCATGATAATAGTTTTGTTTTTTATCTACTTGTATAAACAGATAAATAGTAAATAAACAGCTTAATTAGCGTCTTTTGTTTTTTTGGTAGAATAGTTAATTTTAAGTGCGTCAGCTTGACGGAGTTCAGTTTTTACATCCGTTACAATTCCCATTGTTACGTTTTGATCTGCTTTAATTGAGGTAGTCATATACGGAATTTCAGATTCATCTTTCTGTCTTCTTTCGGAATCAATAAATTTTTGTATCTCATTATTAGCAATTATTTCTTCTCTTTTGTAAATAACATCATTTAATTGAACTAGAGCTTTTGTAGATAAATTCATTTGTGATTGCTGACTTTTTGTTGGAGAACCAATATAAATATAAGAAACCAACGATTTCTTTTCCATTTTTTTTACCTCAGTTGCTTCAGGTGGAGTTACTGTAACTTTTAAGGTTGTTTCTCTCATCACTGTTGTAACCATAAAGAAGAAAAGTAACATAAAGACAATATCCGGTAAGGAAGCAGTTGATATTGCTGGCATTCCTTTTCCTCCTCCTTTTTTGAATTTACTCATTGTTTTATTAGTTTGCTTTTGTTTCTGCTTCTGAAACTTTCATAGGATAAAAATCCTTTATCTTTTTTTGCTCTTCATTATCAAGTCGATTAAAATCTTTACCGTAATCTACATTAGATTTTTCGTTTCTTAATTCGTTATATGCTTTTGTTAGTTCGTTTTGCACCTGAATATACGTTTTGTAAGAAGTTCCTTCTTGATTTTGCAATGATACTACTGCTTTATCTGGACTGTCTGAAGAATTTGGACTCCCCCCATTATTAGTTACAAAAGTTTTGACATCATCTTTTAAAGAAGATGAAATGGAACCATCTCCATTAATTTCTATTATACTTGTTGGAGAACCAATCCCAGATAAAATTTTATTATTTTTATTAATTAGAACTACGAAAATGTTCCTTTTATGAATCTCAGGAATCTCTACATTTTCTTCTGGCATTGGAGGTAACTTTCTAGAGATACCAGAATCTACATCCATAGTTGTAGTTACCAAGAAGAAAATAAGCAATAAGAATGCAATATCAGCCATAGAACCGGCATTTATTTCAGGTAACCCCCTTCTTCTACTTGCCATATTTTATCTGCTAAATTTATTAGAAATTTCAGAAATAATAATTGATCCAATAGCTATAATTGAAAGAATATAAAAAGACCAGATTCCCATTCCAACTATCTTTGAAGTCATATTATCAATACCATATTTCTGATATGATGATAATATCTCATCAGAAGATAACACATAATATGAAAGTCCTAATACCAGCAGTAATCCTCCTGCAGTAAGAAGTGTCTTGGTAGCTGATTTTTTATTGTTTACCATTTGTATTACAGAAAAGATAATAATTACAAAAGTTGCAATAACTAACATAATTATTGTTGTCCAATAAAAAATATCTAAATTATTTTCAATAAANTCTCCCATAATTATTTATTATTTACAAGGATATCAACTAATTTAATAGAAGCGTCTTCCATNTCATTTACAATNGAATCTACCTTAGAGATTAAGTAGTTATAGAAGACTTGAAGAATCATAGCGACAATAAGACCGAATACTGTTGTTAAAAGAGCAACTTTAATTCCTCCAGCTACTAATGAAGGAGAAATATCACCAGCAGCTTCGATAGCATCAAATGCTCCAATCATACCAATCACTGTCCCCATAAACCCGAGCATTGGAGCTAAGGCAATAAATAAAGAAATCCAAGAAAGACCTTTTTCTAAAAGCCCCATTTGCACTCCACCGTACGCTACAATTGATTTTTCAACTTGTTCTATTCCTTCATCAGATCTATCTAAACCTTGATAAAATATAGAAGCAACAGGTCCCCTTGTATTTCTGCATACTTCTTTAGCTGCATCAATTCCACCACTTTTTAAAGCGTCATTTACTTTATTTAGTAATTTTTTAGAGTTGGTAGTAGCCATATTTAAGTATATAATTCTTTCAATAGCAAGAGCTAAACCAAGAATCAAACAAAGAAGAACGATTCCCATAAATGCAGGACCTCCTTCCATAAATTTTTGTTTAATTATTTGATGAAAATCATTTTCTTTCTTTTCATCTTCTATCTTTGATTCTTCTTTCTTATTCTTTTTTGTTTTTTCTTCTTCNGTAGTTTCAGTAGCAGTATCTACTTCTGTAACTTCTTCTTCAGGAAGGATATTTTCAGAATTATTTTGTGCAAATACCGAAAAAGTTCCTAACGATAAAAACGCAATTAATGCCAATAGTGTAAATCTTTTTTTCATTTTAGTTTAATTTTTAGTATCGCAAATGTATAAAAAATATATTTTAGTTTTAGCTTATTGCAGCTTCAAATCTCTTGTTTACTTCTTCCCAGTTTATAACATTAAAAAAAGCATTTACATAATCAGGTCTTCTATTTTGATAATTTAAGTAGTAAGCATGTTCCCAAACATCTAAACAAAGTATTGGAGTACATCCACATTGGTCGTCCATTAAAGGGTTATCCTGATTTGCAGTTGATGATACTTTTAGTTTTCCGTTATTTACTCCTAACCAAGCCCAACCAGATCCAAATCTTGTTCCAGCCGCTGCCGAAAAAATAGTTTTAAATTCCTCAAATGAACCAAAAGAATCATTGATTGCTTCTGAAATTGATCCAGATGGCTCTCCACCACCATTTGGACTCATGATATTCCAGAATAAACAGTGGTTAAAATACCCCCCACCATTATTTCTTGCTCCACCACTCAATCCTGGATTAGCACAGATTTCTTCAATAGATTTTCCTTCTAAATCTGTTCCCGCAATTGCATTATTTAGATTATTGGTATATCCGTTATGATGTTTGCTATGATGAATTTCCATGGTTCTAGCATCAATATGTGGTTCTAACGCATCATAGGCGTAAGGTAATTTTGGTAATTCGAATGACATAATTTTTGTTTTTNATTAGGTTGCTAATATACTAATATGGAGTATAACTATTATCTATTGTTTTATTTAAAATATCTCCTCCAATTAAATATAAAATTTTATCTTCTGTTTTTTTTGTTTCTGGGTTCTTTCTTTTAATATTTTCAGATATTTTATTTATCCAATTTTCTGTATAGTCTAATTTTAAAAAATCAAGAATATCTTTAATTTTTTCAGATGGTGAATTAATAAAATCTTGGTAAGAAAGGTGTATAAAATTATCTTTATTTTCTTTTCTAAAGAATTGATTACTTTCTTCTATAGAGAGTTTCCATTCCCACATTCCTTTCTCCTTACCACTGTTAATTTTTGTTTTTAAAAGAATGTGATTATCTGAGGAATATTTCTTTAAAAGTTTATATTTCTTTCCTCCAAACCAATTTTGTTTTTCTATTCTTTTTTCAATTGACTTACTTACTTCTAATCCGTTTCTAGATAAATAGATATATTTCGCGTCTGGAAATGATGCGTTCAGAAATTCTAATCTAAAATTATTGATTGGAAGTTTTTCTAAAAGTATTATTGAGTTTCCTAAAACTTGTTCTCTAAAGAAGAGGTGATGTAATAAATTATTTTTTTTTGAGATTACATCTTTTTTGTCTGCATAGAGTTTTGGATTTTGAGTATTTTCATTCCAAATATCAAATTCTGGATAGGCTTTATGCCATAAATCTCTTCTTTCATTTAGATATTTTACATCAGGATGTTGAGAGAGGGTATTCCCTAAAATGGTTGTTCCTGATCTGCCACAACCAATAATAAAAACTGGGGAAAAAGTAGATTTATTTTTTTTAAGATTAAAAAAAATATTTTTTACAAATTCCTTAATCATTTTATAGTAGAATTTGCCAAGCTTCCTCTGACTTTCCTTCCAAAAGAAGTTGTTTTGCTTTTTCATGCTTTTCAGATACAGTAAAACTATTTTCAGATAGAGTTTTTGCAGGAATACTTTCTGCAGACGCTAAAATGGCTAGTTCATTTCCAGTTAAGATTTCAGAATTTCTAATCTCTTCAGGAAGTTTATCTATTCCCATTCCCACCCTAGAAATAGGTTTTGTAATTTTATAAAGTGATTCTTTAGTGGTTTTTCCGTACCAATTTGATCCCAATCTACTTACTATATTTAGTTTAAAAGGATCAATTGCATTATTATCATCTAAAATATCTTCTTCAATATGCATTTTCAGAACTTCACAAAGCACTAAGGTCCCCGCCCCTCCTTCGTCTCCTAAATTAATAATATCAGTTACCTTACATTCAAAATTAATTGGAGATTCTTTAATTCTTGGTGGGGTAATTAGATCTGATGTCACCTCAGTAAAACCGGCTTTTTCAAATTCGTTTGTTTCGGCATCAAAATCACAAGAGGATAGAGACANTTGTTGTCCAATTTCTTTTGTTACTAAGGAGATAACACATTCTTTTATTTGATGAACATTGTCTAAAGTATGTTTTGAAGTGTTGTTTCTTACTCTTCTTACAGGAGAAAAGATCAAAATAGGTGGATTNATTGAAAATACATTAAAGAAAGAGAATGGACTTAAATTCTTATTTCCATTTGCATCAATTGTGCTTACAAAAGCAATAGGCCTTGGTGTAATAGCTGCTGATAAATATTGGTATAATCCATCAGTTTCTCCCGATTTTACATCTATTGTTTTAATCATTTTTTAAGTTTTAATATGGAATGATTACTTTCTGATTTTACTATTTTATTACTAATTTTACCCAGTCCTTCAATTTGCATTTCAATTTGATCTCCTTCTTCTATCCACCTCTCTCTATAATCCAAATTTTCTCTTTTTCTGCTTCCATTTATTTCTAATAAACATCCTGTTCCTACTGTTCCCGATCCAATTACATCTCCAGGTAAAAGTTCTACTCCATAAGATGCTCTTTCAATTATTTCAGCAAAGGTCCAATTCATGTCTTTTGCATTTCCCTCAGATAATAACTTTCCATTTACAAAGCACTTCATGTTTAAATCGTATTTATTTCCACAAGGAGTATCTATAATTTTAGGCAATAATTCATCAGGAGTTACTAAGTAAGGGCCTAATACATTTGCAAAATCTTTCCCTTTTGCAGGGCCTAAACTGAGTCTCATTTCTTCCATTTGTAATCTTCTACAGCTTAAATCATTTAAGATACAAAATCCTGCAATGTGTTGATCAGCATCTTTTGATAGAATATTCTTTCCTCTTTTTCCAATAACAACAGCAAATTCTAATTCGAAATCTAATTGTTCAAAATGATCTGGCATAAGTTTTATTTCTTCTCCATCTGCAAACATTGTATTATGATTAGAAAAATAAAACACAGGGAACTGATCAAACTCTGAGATCATATTAAGCCCTCTGTTTTTTCTAGATGTTTCTACATGCTGACGAAAAGAATATGCATCTCGGAAAGAAGTAGGATTAGGTATAGGAGGTAGAAGATTAATATCTTCAAAATCAAGCTTTACACAATCATCATTGCAAATATGTAACGCAATCTGATCTTGATAGTTCTCAATCTCAAACATATCTACTAATGAAATATCTCCAAAGTAATTATTTAGATTATAAACAATATTATCTTCTACAACTCCAATCTGATGACTCTCAGAGTTCTGTATTTTGTAGGTGATTAGTTTCATTAGTTTGCAAAAATATCAATTAATATTTTAGTGTATAATATAAATTCTCTTTTATATCTTATATTTGCAACAAAACAAATAGAATGCCAAGATATCATAAATTAGGTAAAATACCACACAAAAGGCATACCAGCTTTAGAAAAACAGATGGTAATATTCATTATGAAGAACTTTTTGGCACAATTGGTTTTGATGGAATGTCATCATTATTATATCATTTGCACCGCCCAACTCAGGTAAAAGAAATAATGAAGGCCTATTCGGTTTGCCCAGAAATTGCAGTAGATAAAAATTTAAAATCATATTTACTAAAAGGATTTGAAGCTCCAAAAGTTGCAGATCATTTAGAAAGTAGAATCTCCATACTATTGAATAATGATGTCAATATCTCACTTTCTGCTCCAACTAATTTGGACGAAGATTATTTTTATAAAAACACGGATGGAGATGAAGTTATATTTGTTCATAAAGGAACAGGAACTTTAAGATCATTTGTAGGTAATATAGATTTTAAGGAAGGTGATTATTTGGTAATACCTAGAGGAATGATTTATACTATGAAGTTTGATAGTTCAGAAAATAGATTGTTTATTGTAGAATCGTATACTCCAGTTTACACACCAAAAAGATACCGAAATCATTTTGGTCAATTATTAGAAAATTCTCCATATTGTGAAAGAGATTTAAGAATTCCAGAAAAATTAGAAACACATGATGAGCAGGGAGATTTTATTATTAAAATAAAAAAGGAACAAATGATTCATGAATATACTTACGCATCTCATCCTTTTGATGTGGTAGGTTGGGATGGATATAATTTCCCTTATGCATTTTCTATTCATGATTTTGAACCTATAACAGGAAGAGTACATCAGCCACCTCCAGTTCATCAAACTTTTGAAACAGCTAGATTTGTAATTTGTTCTTTTTGCCCAAGAATGTATGATTATCATCCTGAGTCAATTCCCGCTCCATACAATCATTCTAATATTGATTCAGATGAAGTTCTTTATTATGTAGATGGAGATTTTATGAGTAGGAACCATGTAGAAGAAGGGTATATTTCTCTTCATCCTGCAGGGATTCCACATGGTCCGCATCCTGGAGCTGCAGAAAAAAGTATAGGAGAAACTAAAACTGATGAGCTCGCTGTAATGGTGGACACTTTTGCTCCGTTAAAATTAACCAAAGCAGCAATTGATCTTTCTGATGGAAAATATCATAAATCATGGTTAGAAAATAAATAAATAAATTAATGACAGAGAACTTAAAAAAAATCTTCTCAGAAGCTAAGGATTTTCTTCCACTTTTGGGTACTGACTATGTAGAATTCTATGTAGGAAATGCGAAGCAAGCTGCACACTTTTACAAGACTGCTTTAGGTTTTCAGTCTCTTGCTTATGCCGGATTAGAAACAGGAGTAACAGATAGAACTTCCTATGTAGTGGTACAAGATAAAATTAGATTGATGTTTACTACTCCAATGCCTGGAGGAGAGAATGATATTGAGAGTCATATTATAAAACATGGTGATGGAGTAAAAGTTATTGCTATTTGGGTGGAAGATGCAAAAAAANCTTGGGAAGAAACTACATCTAGAGGTGCAGAGTCTTATTTTTCTCCAAAAGTTGAGAAAGATGAGAAGGGTGAGGTTATAACATCAGGAATTAAAGTTTATGGGGATACAGTTCATGTTTTTGTCGAACGCAAGAATTATAATGGAGTTTTTATGCCAGGATTTGAAAAGTGGGAAACTAATTATAATCCATCATCATGCGGATTAAAATATATTGATCATATGGTTGCGAATGTTGGTTGGAATGAGATGAATATTTGGGAGAAATTTTATAATGAAACTATGGGATTTGCTAACCTTATTACTTTTGACGATAAGGATATTTCCACTCAATTTACAGCTCTTATGAGTAAGGTTATGACTAATGGAAATGGGAGAATTAAATTTCCAATTAATGAACCAGCAGAAGGGAAAAAGAAATCTCAGATTGAAGAATATCTGGATTTTAACGATGGACCAGGATGTCAACATATTGCGGTGGCAACAGATGATATTGTATCAACAGTTTCCTTGATGAAAGACAGAGGAGTTGAGTTTTTAACTATACCGGATACTTATTATGATACTGTTCTTGATAGAGTAGGGAAAATAGATGAAGAAATTTTGATACTTAAGAAATATGGTATATTAGTAGATAGGGACGATGAAGGCTATTTGNTACAGATTTTTACCAAACCTCTTACAGATAGACCAACATTATTCTTTGAAATTATACAAAGAAAAGGAGCTCAATCATTTGGAAAAGGAAACTTTAAAGCTCTTTTCGAATCCATAGAAGCAGAACAAGAAAGAAGAGGAACACTATGATTACACATTTAAAAATTAGAGACAAAGCTCCATCAATAAATTCTGTAGATCAGAATGGAGATTCTATTACATTAGAACAATTTAAAGGAAANAAAGTNGTGATTATACTTTTATCCAAAAGANATGACTCCTGGATGTACGGTTCAGTCNTGCAATTTGAGAGATAATTATCAAGCACTTTTAGATAAAGGATATGCGGTATTGGGATGTTCTGCTGATAGCCCAGAAAGACATGTAAAATTTATAGAGAAACATGATTTGCCTTTTCCTCTTATTTCAGATGAAAGCAAAGTAGTAATAAACGATTATGGAGTATGGGGTCCCAAAAAATTTATGGGAAGAGAATATGATGGGATATACAGAACTACATTTATTATTAATAAAAAAGGAATTATAGAGGATATTATTGAGAAGGTTAACACTAAACATCATATAAATCAAATATTAAAATAAATACTATGAAAAAGTTACTAATACTATTACTATGCGCACCATTATTCACTAAATCACAGATAAAAATACCAGCAATATTTTCTTCTANTACTTCTTCTGCTGGAAGTATAACATATGAGCAANCTAATGATATANAATTTNCACAACAATANAAAAACAACACGAAATTTGATTCTTATCTTACAAAAGACGATGTTCAAATAAAAATTGGAGACACCTTAGAGATTGGGAATGCATTTATGGAAGGTCCAAATTGGAAAATGTTTGATAGAACATATGAAGCTGGAGATGTTTTTCAATCTATATACAATGGAGATATTCAAAATAGAGATATAGAGAAATACAATCATCTTCCGTATAGTCAATCAGGGAATAAGATAGTTGTACATTCTATTTATGTTAAGCACAAAAAGTATACTGGATATAATCCTTTAAAAAACAAAAAAGAAACCCCCTTATATATTGTTTTATTTGTAAAACCAGTAAAAGACGGAATAGTTTCTTCGATATTAGGNTATCCTAGAATAACTATTATAGATTTAGAAGAAGCGTTTAATATTGGAGAGATTATTAATCCGAATCCTTCCTTAACAAGACCAGAGGCGATTAGAAAATTAAAGGAGAGCAAAGACTTATTTGAGATAGATATGTTAAGTGAAGAAGAATATAATCAAATAAGAAATAAACTTACTCCAATTATAAATAATAACTAACGGAGTTAGTTCAATGGATAAGCAGTTTGAAATGTTTTGGTAAATAATTTTTTAAGTTTGTTTTAGTAGATGGAGCAGCGGTGCAAAAAGCGGAGCAATTTTTAGTTTGAAAACTTGCTGTAATCAAGTGAAAAGGTTAGAGGTTTTAATCCTGCTACCCCGACTATTTATCTTTCCCGTAATTTTCTGTATTATTGTAGTATAAAAAAACTATTAGTCATATTCTGGCAGAGTTAAGTTCTTAAATTTATAAATCGCAACCCCTAATGGACTTAGATTATCGTCAATAATATTTGTTATGTTTATTTCTTTATTCAATAAACTCTCAACTTGATTTGTTAATCCAATTGGTATTTGAAAATGTACAGTGTCTTGCTCATTTGAATTAACAGCAATTATATATGTATGATTTTTCCAACTTTTTACTAATAATTTAATTGAATTATATTGTATTGGTATAGCTTTCATATTATTCATAGGTTGGAAATAAAATAATTCAGTTTTTTCATTTCCTTGAATTATTTTTGGGGAGATAAATTCTATATCTGTTCCTTCAATAATGACTTTGTCAAGATCATTTTGAATAAATATATCAACCGCTTTATTTAATATTTTCCAAGGTTCTTGTAAATGATGATATCGTGTATTATTCTGAATAAATGCTCGGTCACCTCCATAATGATGTGAATAAACTAATATACCCTTTACATCACAAGCAATTGCTAACCAAAAGTCATGCCATATACCTTCTTTTGTAATAACATGATTTGTATCTTTTTGAAACATTTCTAAAACAGCAAAGATTGTTTTTTCATCATCTTTATAATTGTCTCCTAAAACAAATTTTGAACTATCTGTGATAGCTTCTTTTGTTCTTTCAATACTCCATCTTACATAAGAGTGAGGAACTCCTCTTTTAATACTGTCTCGATTAAAATGATGATATTGGTATTCTGGGTAACAAGCGGCTGTTAGAATATCTAAATATTTTGTATACTTTTTGATCCTATCCATTGGTAGGTGTCCAGGAATATACATTAGAATAGGTTTTCTGTCAATAGAATCAAATTTTTTAATTAATGATGTATATTTTATTAATATCTCTCTTTCCTGTTGTTTGTAAAATCGCAATTCTTCTGGCAGTTCCCAGTATGATAGATTTTTTATTTTATTATTCTGATTTATATTCTCTATAACTTCCATACTATCTGATATTTTTTTTTCGAGAATTAATGTGTTTGCTGATATTGAGTCAAAAATATCTTCTGAGTTTCTTATATGTATGTTTTTGATAATATATATAACTTTCGATATATCATATTCTAACTGATCTAAAACATTGTAATGCTTGTCATTAATATACATGCTATCAATCTCATAATTCAATTTTCCTGGACAATGTAAATTATAGGAAAGACAACTATCATAATAAATTTTAGGTATAATTGTATTATTATGAACTTTCCATCCTTCTATTTTCTGAAATGATATTATGCTATCATGATCAGGATGCGTATAATATCGATATATAGTTGCGTTATTCCAGTGATTTGAATTAATCTGATTAAAATATTTATGTACAGAATAGAGTCCTAAAGTGAATTTTTTACCTTTTGGATATAATGGTTCAATATTCTGAGATTTAATAACAAGAACATTGGTCATTATTACCGCAATTATGGATAATCGTATAATCAAGATATATATTTTTTCAAATTTAAGAAATCCTAAAAAATATTCCTAAATTTGATGAATGAAAAAATTATTACAAATATTTGTAATTTTATTACCTTTAGTTACATCATTATCTACATCAGATCCTACTCTGTCTATTAGAATTTTATTTCTCTCGATATTTGTAAGTATTGTTTTATTAATAGTTCTCTTTTCAAAAGATGTGATTGACATGCAAATTGTAAGGCATCCATTTTCGATAATTTATCTTCTGATAATATTTTCTTATCTAATCTCTAGTTATATAAAT
>PAKE01000021.1 GCA_002710495.1 Flavobacteriales bacterium | reverse complement strand
ACATGTCTAAACCTCCAAGTTAAAATTTTATGATCCATTTCTACTAAACCTCTAAGCAGCTGATAAGGCAAATGTAAAATCGGCTGATCTCTATATAAATTAATCAACAGTGCCGACATAGTTGCTTTGTAGGAAAGGGAAGTTTCTCCACTTTCAATTGCTTCATTATGTATTTTCTCATCTAATACTCTTTCAAAATACTTTCTGTTTTCATCAATCATACGTATTCTGAGAGATTTATCTTCTTCTGTTAAGTTAGCATCTTTAATTCCTGCAATTTCTTTATCTAACATTTCGTTTACAGCTCCCTCATATTTTTGGGAGAAATCAAAATCTCCCATATTTAAAAATGGAATACGTTCCAGCCATTTTTCAACTAAGTTGAATAGGGAAGATGATTCTTCTAAGTCTAATATTTCCTCTTTCTTTTCTCCCTCAAATTGACTATGATAAGGACATCCTCCAAACTGATGCCTTTTTTCTATTTTAAGACCTAACATTACCTCTAACTTTCGGAATTGGTGGGATTGGAATCCAGAAGCTGGAGAAAGGTGATCACGGAAATCTAAGAAATCTAAAGAAGTCATTGTTTCTAAGATATCCAATTGACCTACTAGTGTAGTCATAATTTTATTTACCCTATCCATTCTTCTTACAACTACACCAACAGAAGATTCATCAATTTTATCCTCTTTAAATAAATCCATTATTGACTCTATTTCATGTAAGATTTGTTTGAACCACAATTCATAGGTTTGGTGGATAATAATAAAAAGCATTTCCTCATGAGCAGCTTTTCCTTCTTTATCACTTATTAGATCTTGAGCATCTAAGATCTTATTGAGTTGCAAGTAATTTATATAATGAACGGATGATGTTTTTTCTGACATTTATTAAAATTTATAATGCAGTAAAAGTAAGAAATATGATTTAAAAAAGAGTAATAGAAATCACTAAAAACAAATAAAGAAGTATGCTTAATGACTCTACCCAAAATGAAAAGAAAAAATCAGATTTTTTTTCATTAGATTTTTTAATAAAGATTGAGGAAACGATACAGGATAAAGAAATTGCAATAAAAAATCCAACACTTAATTTATTGTTCCAATATTGAAAGGTAGAGATAATTATCGCGAAAAGTAAACAGATAAAAGAAATTAATTTTGACCTTGAAACTCCAAAGAAAATTGGAATAGTTTTTAATTTTATGTTGTCATATTTAACATCTCTAATATCAAAAGGAATACAAATTGCAAATACAAATAGAAATCTGATTAATAGATGAGCAATAACATTAGAACTAAAAATAATTTCCTCTTCTAAAATAAGTAAAAGCATTGTGCTGGTAGTCCAGATTAACGAAATGAAAAAAATCTTAGAAAATGGGATTGTTCTTAATCCGAAAGGGTACAAGACAGATATAATTCCAGAGAATATAATTGCAATTTGGGTATTAGTTTTAAATTTAGAAAAGAAGTATAAACTTATAACAGAACTAATAATCATAACTAAATAAATAAGAAATTCGTTTTTTTGAGTCCAATCTTTTCTATTGTGTTTTTGTGATTTGCTTATTCGAACAATTCTTTGAAAGTTATAGGTGAATATAGTTGCGAAAAATACAAACAGAGATACTTCTGAAGGAAACAAAATTTTTGAGTTAACGACTAAAAATTCTGAACTTATAGCTAGAGATAGAACGCAAAATGAGACAAATATATTACTGTTGATTAAAAATAAGAAAAAGTGATGTAATTTTTTCATTATTCAAAAATATGATTTTTTATTAATTATTCTATTTATTATAGTTGCAATGCTTAATTTTGACAGCTAAAATAAATACAGAATGTCAATAAATAATTTTTCGGACAGACACATTGGACCAAGAAAAAAGGATATAGAAAAAATGCTTGAGGTTATTGGTGTAAATTCGCTTGAGGATTTAATTAATCAAACTATCCCTCCTTCTATAAGATTAGATAAAGAGTTGGATCTACCAAATTCGGTTAGTGAAACACGATTTTTGGAACACATGAATTCTCTTGCTAAGAAAAATAAAAATTACAGATCATATATTGGCATGGGTTATTTTAATACTATAATGCCCTCTGTTATTCAGAGAAATATATTAGAAAATCCTGGATGGTACACCGCTTACACTCCTTATCAAGCAGAAATTTCGCAAGGAAGATTAGAAGCTTTATTAAATTTTCAAACAATGATTTGTGATTTAACAGGAATGCAAATGGCAAATTCTTCTTTATTAGATGAGGGGACTGCTGCTGCAGAAGCTATGAGTATGCTTTTTAATACTATGAGTAGATCAAAGAAAAAATCGGGAGCAAATAAGTTCTTTGTTTCCGAACTGTGTTATCCGCAAACTATTGATATTCTAAAAACAAGATCAGAACCTTTGGGAATTGAATTAGTTATTGATGATTATAATTCAATAGAATTATCAGAAGAATTTTTTGGTATTATTTTGCAATATCCAGCAAAATATGGGGAGGTAATAGATTATTCTGAAATTGTAACTAACGCAAAGGAAAATGAAATAGGAATAGCAGTTGCTGCGGATTTATTAAGCTTATCTATTTTATCTCCTCCTGGTGATTGGGGAGCTGATATTGTTGTTGGAACTTCACAACGATTTGGTATTCCAATGGGATATGGAGGTCCTCATGCAGGGTATTTTGCAACTATTGAAAAATATAAAAGAAATATCCCTGGAAGGATTATTGGTGTTACAAAAGATGCGGATGGAAATACTTCCTTACGAATGGCCTTGCAGACAAGAGAGCAGCATATAAAAAGAGAGAAAGCTACCTCAAATATTTGTACTGCTCAGGTTTTACTTGCGGTTATGGCCTCTATGTACGGTGTATATCACGGACCTTCCGGAATAAAAAATATTGGAAAGAAAATTCATTCTCTCACCTCAAAACTTTCTGAAGGAATCACTCAATTAGGATACCATCAATTGAACAAAACTTATTTTGACACCATACTGATAAATGTAGGAAATGTATCAATGGAAAATATAAATACTTATGCTGAAGATGCAAAAATAAACTTCAATTATATTGATGAAAACACACTTTCTATTAGTATTGACGAGAAAGATGATTTAAATAATATAAATGATATATTAGAGGTGTTTGCGAAAAGTTGTAACCACTCTGATTCTAAAAATTTGATTGAGGAGATTTTATCCGGAAATTATGACGAGGCTTACAATAAAATCCCTGAAATTTTATACCGAAAATCAGATTATTTACAGGAAGAAATATTTAATAAACACCATTCTGAAACAGAAATGATGAGGTATATAAAAAGATTAGAAAATAAGGATTTATCTCTTACACATTCAATGATTGCTTTAGGTAGTTGTACTATGAAATTAAATGCGGCTTCCGAATTACTACCTTTGTCTTGGTCTGAACTTGGAAACCTACATCCTTTTGTTCCTTCTCATCAAGCAAGAGGTTATCATATTATGTTTCATGAGTTAGAAGAAATGCTTTGTGAAATTACTGGATTTAACGCAATAAGCTTACAACCAAATTCTGGGGCACAAGGTGAATATGCAGGACTGTTGGTAATCAGAGCATATCATAAAAGTAGGGGAGATATTCATAGAAATATTTGTTTGATTCCTTCTTCTGCACATGGAACAAACCCAGCATCTGCAGTTATGGCAGGAATGAAAGTTGTTGTTACTCCTTGTGATGAGAATGGAAATATTGATGTAAAATCATTAAGAGAAAAAGCTATTGAACACAAAGACAATCTTTCTTGTTTAATGATTACGTATCCTTCTACTCATGGTGTTTTTGAGGAGAAGATAATTGAAATTACTAATATTATTCATGAAAATGGAGGACAGGTATATATGGACGGGGCAAATATGAATGCTCAAGTAGGTCTCACAAATCCAGCAAAAATTGGAGCTGATGTTTGTCACTTAAATTTACATAAAACTTTTTCCATTCCTCATGGAGGAGGAGGTCCTGGAATGGGCCCAATTGGTGTAGTAGAACATCTAAAAGAATTTTTGCCTACTAATCCAATCATAAATATAGGAGGAGAAAATGCAATTCATGCTATTTCTTCTGCACCTTGGGGGTCTGCTTTAGTTCTTACAATCTCTTATGCTTATATTAAGATGTTAGGTAAAGAAGGTTTGAAAGAANCTACTGAAATGGCAATTTTAAATGCAAATTATTTAAAAACCCAATTAGAAAAAAATTATTCTGTTTTATATACTTCAGACAATGGAAGAGTAGCACACGAAATGATAGTAGATTTTAGAGAATATAAAAGTGGAGGGGTTGAAGTGGTAGATATTGCAAAAAGATTGATGGATTATGGATTTCATTCTCCAACAGTTTCTTTTCCTGTTGTTGGTACATTAATGATTGAGCCTACAGAATCGGAATCTTTATCAGAGTTAGATAGGTTTGTTGAAAGCATGAATTCAATAAAGAGTGAAATTAATGATCTGATTGAAGGGAAAGCAGATNCTGTTGATAATGTATTAAAGAATTCTCCTCATACAATTCACACTGTTATTAATTCTGATTGGAATCATACTTATACAAGAGAAACAGCTGTATTTCCTTTAGATTTTGTAAAGAAAAATAAATTTTGGCCTTCAGTAAGTAGGGTAGACGACGCTTATGGAGATAGAAATTTACACTGTACTTGCGCTCCTATATCTCATTATACTGAGTAGAAAATATTTGTCACTAAACACACTGATTTTGTGTGGATTAATAATTATATTTGCGTATAATTTTATAACCCCTAAAAAAATAGTCATGAAAAAGATTTGCTTAAGTATTTGGATGATAATTTTTACATCTAGTGTGTTTGCGCAACAAAACAGTAATTTAACTTTAAGAAAGAGTAATAGTCAATTTAATAATATTGAAACAAAGTTTAGATCTATGTCGCACTCTAACCATAAGGCACCACCATTGATTGACGAGACATTTTCTAGTACTAATTTCCCTCCAACAGGATGGACAAAAATAGATTATGCATCAACTTCATCTGATCAGAATTGGCATTTAGAACAAAATGGAGATCCTGGAGGTTGTGCTTCTGTATTATATGTGAATTCAGTTGATTTACATGATGAATGGTTGATATCACCACTAGTGACATTAGATACAGTGAATTATAGATTGTACTTTGATTTTAATACAAGTATTTATTGGCATGTAGACCCTAACGACAATGCAGATATTACAGTAAAAGTTTCTACAGATGGAGGGACAACATGGTCTAATCCTTTATGGCAAGAAGATTATGATACTATTTCTTCTGGAGATCTAGCTTGGGAACAATTTGAATGGCATACATCTATGGTTGATTTAACTTCTTATTCAGGACAATCTATTAATATTGCTTTTCATTATTACGGAACAGATGGAGCTCAATTTAACTTAGATAATATCTTACTTAAAGAAACTCCAAAGCATGAGCTACAATTAAAAGAAGCTGTTTTTGGTGGTTGGAATATTGGTTTTGCAGCTACTACTGGGGTTGGTTATGATTATACTTTTAACCCTATGAATCAAGCTACAGCGAATCCTTATGTTTTTGAAGGTATTACTTCTAACACAGGATTAGACACGCAAACAAATATGGTAGTTCACGCGTCTGTATTTGAAGACGCTACACAATCTAATGTTTTCTCTGCAACATCTATTCCAGTTAGTTTGCCTCCAATGCAAAACGATACATCTATGGTTACAGGATCTTTCGCTCCTGCAAATATCGGAATGTATTACATTGATATTTGGACTGATAGTGACTCCACTGTTACTGATACCGCCAATCTAGCAACTATTGTTACAGATTCAATTTATGGTAGAGACTTTAGTCAGGATGCTGGTTCTTGGAGAGTATCAAGACCTTGTGGAGGCATGGTAATTGGAGTAGACTTTGATATTTACGTAACAGACACACTAACTTCTGTTTCTGCATATGTGTCAGGTGGTTCTACTCCAGGAGCAATTATGTTTGGAGCTATTTATGAGCAATCAGGGGACCAACAACTGCCTGTGTTCATTGCACAAACAGATGATTATACAATTAAAGCTGCAGATACAAATAATTGGGTAACAATTCCTTTTGATGAAGGGGTAGAGCTTAACGCGGGTACTGCGTATATGATTACTATAGGTGGTTACGCAGCTCCCATAGATACTTTTAATATTTCTGTTTCAGGTGAGGCACAAGCAGGTTGTTATATACAAGATAATGGTTGTGATATTTGCTCTGACCCTCCTTGTACTTATGGGTATTGGTATTCTATAAGTGATGTGCCAATGATTAGAATGAATTTGGGAACACCTTGGACTCTACCGTTAAGTATTGATGAAACTGTATTTGAAGAGAAATTTGAAGTTTACCCGAATCCTAATAATGGCATATTTACTGTTGAACTAAATAATATAAAAGCTGATGATTACAGAATTTTAGTAACAAATGTTTTAGGACAAGAAGTGTATATTTCTAATAAAGAAGTCTCTACATTAATTTCTGAAAAAATAGATCTTTCAGATTTAAGTAAGGGTGTCTATATGTTAGAGGTTTCTAATTCTGAATCTACAATAACCGAGAAAATCATTGTTGAATAACTAACTAATCAAACGATACTTAAAAAGCCGACCGAAAAGTCGGTTTTTTTTTTATCTATTTTTTGTAAGTTAGCAGTCCAATAAAATAAATAATAACAATAACAATAATAATATGAAAAAACTATACACAATTGCTTCATTTGTTTTGGTCTCTGTAATTTCTTTTGCACAAGTTACATCAGATGCGTTTCCTGAACCAACAGATGTAAGTACAAAAATTCTAAAATCTAAAAATCTTTTCTCTTCTATAGCAGCAAAAGCTACTCCTTTCTGGACAGAAGATTTTAGTGGAGGAATCCCAACTGCATGGACCAATGCAAGTCAACCAACTCCTCCAGTGATTTCCGCACCATGGGTTTACAGAGGTCCTTCCACTAACCCTGGTGTTAGTATAGGCTCTCAGGGAGCTTATGCAGGAACAAATGGTCCAATTGCATCCCCAACAGCTGCTAATGGATTCATGCTTTTTGATTCTGATTACTATGATAATGGAGGTACTGCTGGTAATTTTGGAGCAGGAACATACCCATGTAATAGCATTACTGGTGGAGCTCCAACAGGACATGTAGGTACGCTTTCAACAGATGCAATTGATTGCTCTATGTATTCTGATGTTTCTATTTTATTTAATTCTTTTTATAGAGAATACACAGGAATAGCAAAGATTGCTTTTAGTATTGATGGTGGAATAACTTTTACTGATACATTAGAAGTACACCCAGATATTGAAGTTAATGAAAGTACAGCGTCTGATTATCAAGTGATGCTTAGAATGCCATTTAATATTGCTGGGAATCCAAATGTTATAATTCAATTCATTTATGATGGAACAATTCTATATAATACCTCTTACAATGGTTATTATTTTTGGATGATTGATGATATAGAGTTAATTGAAACACCTGCTCATTTATTAGATATTAAGAGTGAAACATTTGGAGGATGGTGGACAGGATATCAGAGTACCGGAGCTATAGGAATAGACTATACATTTAATCCATTAAGTCAAGCAACCGCAAATCCATATAGATTTGAATCAGTTCTATTTAATAATGGGGCTGCTGATCAAAATAATACTACAATGCATGTAGAGGTTGAGTCTTCTGGATCCTCTGTTTGGACAGGGTCGTCTTCTCCTACAACACTTTACACAAATACAAATGATACTTTATCGACTACAACAAATTTCACTCCAACTTCTACCGGTATTCATCAAATTAACTTTTGGGCATCTTCAGACTCTTTTCCAACAACTGATACAATTGGTAGATCTACTATTGTAACCGATACAGTCTATGGAGTTGATTATGACTGGGCGTCTGATGGAGCTAATGCTGGTAATGGTTTCTTTTTAGGACGTAGTCAGTGTGGACAAGTATTAGGGAACGCTTTTGACATGTATGCTCAAGATGAAGCTACTTCTATTTCATTCCATGTTAATGATGAATCTGTAGCAGGAGCAGAAGTTAAAGTAGAATTATATGAGATCGACGCAACAGTTACTCCTTATGCACCTATTTATTTAGGAGAGTCAGACGATTATGAGTTAACTCAAGCAGATATTGGGTCTTGGGTTACACTTGCTTTATCACAAGAATATGATGTCTATGCTAATACAACATATGTTGCTGCTGTTAGAGGGTATGCAAATCCAACTGACACTTCGTTAATTAGTTCATCGTCTAATGATAACACTTTAAGTTTTATTCAAGATAATGGTTGTGATATTGGTAGTGGTGGATTTGGTTATTGGTATTCTGCTTCTAAACCATTATTAATTAGGTTAAATTTAGGTGAATTCTCTGTTACTCCTCCAAATTCAATTAATGAAGATATATTTGACAGGAAATTCTCTGTTCATCCGAATCCTTCAAAAGGAATCTTTAATATAGATTTAATTGATGAGAAAAATGGAGATTATTTAATTTCTGTATCTAATATCTTAGGAGAAGAAGTTTATTCTGAAACAAGATTAATTACTTCTACAACAATAAATCTCTCTGATTTAGAAAGTGGTATTTACATATTAGATGTTCAGAATGGAGATTCATCAATTAGTAAAAAATTAATAATTGAATAAAAATATTCTTATTAAGAAAAGCCTGACTAGAGTCGGGCTTTTTTTATATCCAAAATTTACTTATGTTTGTTTTCTAATTTAAATGTTATATTATGAAGAATTTTTTACTATTATTTGCTATCATTATTTCTCTTACTACTTTTGCTCAATACGACAACAATAATTTAGATTGTAATAATTCATCAAAAATTATTAAAAATAACTTTCAATCTGACAAGAGTGCTATTATAATTTGGCAGGAAGATTTTGGAGGAGGTTTTCCTTCTGGATGGAGTACTTATACTAATAATACTGGTGCAGGAAATAATGGAACACCAGCTACACCACCTAATACATCAACATGCCCTTGGAAATATTCAACAGAGGGTAGTTGGGGTTATTGGAATAGTGAGCCAAAAGATGCTAATAATAACCCACTGAATGCATCTACCCCAATTAGTTCTACAACATCTTCTAACGGTTTTCTTATTTCTGATATTGATTCAGCTAATCACTGGAGTGGTGGTGGTGCTACTGGAACCACTTCTGGAAGTAGCTCTGGTTCTACTTATCATTNTCTNGAATCTTATTTTACNACTTCTGCTATTGATTTAACTGGATNNACNAATGTAAGTTTNGAATTTGAACATTCTTTTAGATTAAATAATNNTGTANACTTAACNGTTGCAGTTAGTACAGATAGTATAAACTGGANTACTTATAACGTNCAAGGTAATGCTACAAATAATCAAGCTTCTGCAGATCCAGAATACTTAAGCTTAAATATCTCTGCTGTTGCTGGAAACTCTTCTACTGTTTATGTAAAAATTGGATGGAACGCTAGGGTATATTTCTGGATGATTGATGACATAAAAATTGTTGAGACTCCGGATAATAGGCTATCTCTTTTCGATGTGGAAAGTGGTGGATGGTGGATTGGATATCAGACTGCAGGAGGACTTGGTATGGAATATACATATAATCCTTTAAAACAGATAGCTGCAAATCCATATAACTTTGAGGGAATGGTAACAAATGCTGGAGCTCTTAATCAAACAACTAGAATTAATGTAGATGTATTTGATGACATTGGAAATAATGTTTTCTCTACTACAAGTGCTGATAGCATACTAACACCTCAAGATACAATGACTTTTATTGGGAATAATACATTTAACCCTACTTCTGTTGGTCAATATTATTTTCAGACTTGGGCATCTTCTTTAGATACTATTTCGGATACTATTATAAGTAGCTCTATTGTTACAGATAATGTATATGGTAGAGACGCTAATGATGACTATTCAGAATATGGCCTTGGGAGATCTTGTGGAGGAATGGTAATAGGAACTTATTTTGATATTTATGATACAGATGATGTTACTTCTCTTTCTGTATTTATGAAAGATAATTCTGTTGCAGGAGCTGATATTTATGCAGTAATTTATGAAATTGATCCAGTTACTAATGATCCAGTTTATTTATTTCAATCTGATGATTATTCTTTAACCTCAAATGATATTGGGGGCTGGGCTACTATTTCTTTCTCTTCAGCAGAAACATTAGTGGCAGGTACATATATGGCAGCAATTGGAGGGTACGCAAACCCCGTAGACACTTCAGTTATTGGGATGTCTCAGTATACATATTCTTCTACATGTTATATTCAGAAGAATGGATGTTTAAATACCGGTCAAACATTTGGTGATTGGTACTGGACATCAAGAGTACCAATGATCAGAATGAATTTTGGTTCTGTTACTCCTTCTGCAATTGAAGAGAAATTTTTTGGAGGAGAAATTTCTATTTTTCCGAATCCAACAAATGGAATTATTAGTATTGATATGATGGATGTTGATCCTTCTAACTATGATATTACTATCATAAATATTCTTGGTGAAGAGATCTTACATATAAACGAGAATGTTTCAGGAATTTATAATAATCAGGTTGATTTAGTTAGTTTTTCAAAAGGAACCTATATTATCCAGATTGCAAATAAACACAAAGTATTTACGGATAAGATTATTCTAAAATAGAAAATAGAATAAATATCTATCTTACATATCTGAGATTCCGAATACATATTTATTAATTATATCCATTTCTTTTGCAAAGTGTGATCCAGAGAATCCATTAATATCTTCATATGTAACAATCTCCTGATATAAATTAAGATATTTACAAGCGAGTGGCATATACGACCAGTGCCATTTTTCTTCATTATACCCAGTTCTTCTCTTTCCCTCTCCTTTTTCAGTATAAACTTGACAGAAATCAAATTTAGGAGCATTAATTAGAAGCCATTTATATTCTTTATTTGCTTTTTTATTTTCCTCACTAAAATAATCGTCAAAACCATTTATATCAATGTCGGTCCCCCAATGGTGTCTAGAAGTAGTTGGCATAGAACTCCAAAGCATAATTTTCTTTATAATTTCAACCTCTGATAATTTCTCTTTTTTATAGTTATTATATTTCCTTTCCCAAATACTTTTTTGACAATAGAAATCTCTTGTTCCAGAAATAATTGTTAGCTGTATTCCATCTTTTTCTGCAGCCTCTCTCATTTTGATAAAAGATTCTAATGTTTGTTTTTGTAGGTACATTTCAGATTTATCATGGTATTTTTTGTCTACTAAAACAAAATCTGGATGTATTTCTACTTTCAATTTTCCAATTAAAAGATCTTTGATTTCACTGTTAGTCATATTGAGATAGTTAAATTTAATTTTACGGAATATCTTTTTCTCGCCCCAAGGGCTGTTGGTCGTCTATTTACACCGTTAGGAAGATTTTTTTAATCATAAGACAATCTGTAATAGAAGCAAACCTACAAAATAAATCCACAGGAATTCAATAGACAGAAAATAAACCCCTCTGTTTTTAGAATATTTTCGAGTCTAAGATTCTAGATTTAGAACTTTCTTATTCATTATTTTATGTAAGTTTGCTATATGAAAAAACTATTACTCATATTACTTTGCTTACCAATATTTGGATTTGGACAAAGTTTATACAACCCACAACAATTATATGATGATCCAGGGGGATTTTTTGATGAAGATTCTTTGAGAAGTGTTCATTTAGATTTTTATAATCCAAATTATCATAGTTATTTAGTTAATGCATGGTACTACAATCCAGACGAAAGGATTCCTGCCAAGTTAACATTAAATGGAACTGTTTATGATAGTGTTGGAGTAAGATATAAAGGAAATTCTACATTTTGTTTGCCTAATGATAATTTCAACCCTAAAGTACCCTATAATATTGATTTCAATTATTTTATAGATAGTCAAAAAGTATTGGGATATAAAAAGATGAAGTTAGCTAATGCCTGGATGGACCCTACTTTTGTTAAAGATATTACAGCAAGTAACATTTATAGAAATTACTTGCCATCTGGTGAAGCGAATTTAGTAAAGCTGCATGTTCAGGGTAATTATCTTGGTCTTTATATTAACTCAGAATCAATTAATAAACAATTTATAAAGAAACATTTTGACGAGAAATCAGGACCACTTTTTAAATGTGATAATATTGATCGATTCTGTGATACTGCTAATGCTCCTTCTGCATATCCTCCGAGCTTAATATATTTAGGAGAAGACAGTTCATTATATTATAATAGCTATGATATGAAATCAGATAATGGATGGGGAGATCTCGTTGAGTTTATTACAACCCTTAATTTTAATTTTAGTCAGATAGATAGCGTTTTAAATGTAGATAGAACTCTTTGGGCGTTTGCCGTAAATCAGGTTCTTTTAAATTTGGATTGCTATAATACTTATTATATTCATAATTATTATTTGTATCAAACAAAAGACGGCTTGTTTCAAATGATTCCATGGGATTTAGATAATACTTTCTCCGGAGCTATTATGGGGTTTGATTACTTTAATCAATCTAATATCTATGAATATGATCCTTATCATTATGGATCTCCGGGGGAAAGACCTCTTGCGGAGAAACTATTGAATGATCCTTTTTACAGGAAACAATATACTGCTCACATTAGAACGATAATAAATGAATCTTTGGACACTTCTGTGATTAGAAGTAAAATAAATCAATTACAATCTTTAGCTCATAATGCTGCTGATAGTGATCAATGGAAAGGATTTTCTATGTCTGAATATTATAGTAATGTAGAGTCTGCTATTTGGACTGGATGGGGATTTGGAGGAATTATGTCTACCATTGACGCAAGAAAACAATATTTATTGTCTCATCCTGAAATCTCTTTAATCCCACCAACAATAAATAACGTAATGGTTAATAATAATTTGGTAGAGGCAAATGTCTTTAACTCTTCATCTGTTGACTTGATGATTACTTCAAGTCAATACAATTCTAAATTTCAATCTTTTGCAATGAATGATGACGGAATTAACGGAGATTTAACTCCCAATGATGGTATCTATTCCATTCAGCTTCCATTTGTTGGAAATACCAATGTAAAGTTTTATATACGAGCAGAAAATAATGATGCAATGATACTTTCTCCCGAGAGAGCAGAATATGAATTTTATGAGTATTCTACTATTTCAGGATTATCAGACTCTCAAATTCCTAATAAAAGAACTCTTTTAAAGGTGTGTGATGTGTTGGGCAGAGAATCAAGAATGATTTATAATCAACCTCTTTTCTTTTTGTATAGAGACGGAACAGTTGAAAAGAAGATAATTATTGAATAAAATATTCTTCATATTATTTTTTATACCTCTCTTTTGTTTTTCTCAAATAAAAATTAAAACAAGTAATTATTTTACTGATTTAACATTTGAGGAGAGTAGAATAATTATTTTAAAAGGTACAGAAACACCTAATTCGGGATTTTATAATAACCATTTTGACAAAGGATTATATATATGCAAAGCATGTAACAATCCACTATTTAAATCTAAATCAAAATTTAAATCAACATGCGGGTGGCCTTCTTTTGATAATGAGATAAAAGGGTCCATTATAAGAAATCCAGACAATTCACTTGGTATGAAGAGAGTAGAGATATGTTGTTCAAATTGTAAAGGACATTTAGGCCATGTTTTTGAGGGAGAAGGAATGACGGAGAAAAACATCAGACATTGTGTTAATTCTTTGAGTATAAAATTTATAACACACAATAATAACACTCCTCTATTTTACATATACGATAATGGAACTCCGGCAGAGAAGATAATGATTGAATAAATTATTTTTTAAAGTTTTTTCTAATCATAGAATCCAATTAATTTTTTAAGTTTTTTTAGATGATAGATCAGCGGTGCAAAAAGTGGAGCAATTTTTAGTTTGCAAGCTTTCTATAATCATGTAAAATTGAGTTAGGTTGTAATCCTGCTACCCGGACTTTTTTTGTTGATTATTTTAGTGATTTTAAAACTATATCACATTTTGAAGCGAGAATAAAATCATTTTCATGCAAACCATTTATTTTGTGAGTAAATAATATAATGGTTACTTTTTTGTATTCAATGTGTATAAAAGGGTGATGACCTTCTTTTTCAGATAACTCAGCAATTTTATTAGTGAAAATAATTGCATCAGTATATTGAGTAAATATATATATTTTTCTTATCTCTTTATTTTTATAAACTTTCCAACCATCTTCTAATTGTTGGATTAACGTGTTAATTTCTTTATGTTCAAGCGGAGGGATTCCTCCTTGACAAGGAATGCATGTTTTTTTACTTATCATTTTTCAGTATAAATTATTTAGAAATAAAAATTATTTGTAATCTTGACAAAAATATATAAAGAAAAACAAAGACAAGATAATAATACTTGAAATATGAATAAAAATATATTTGGTGATAAATTAATTGCATGTAGCAAAGATCCTTTAACAGGATATTTTAGAAATGGATGTTGTGATACAGATGATACCGATTTAGGAATACATACTGTTTGTATTATTGCTACCAATGATTTTTTAAAATTTTCAAAACAAGTAGGTAACGATCTTTCAACTCCGTTACCAGACTTCGGTTTTGATGGAGTTAAAGATGGAGATAGATGGTGTTTATGTGCTTTGCGTTGGAAAGAAGCATTTGAAAATAACTGTGCTCCAATGGTTTTTTTAGAAGCTACTAATGAGAAATCACTTGATGTAATTCGTATAGAAGATTTGATTGCACATGCATATAGAGTGTAGGTTGTAATTGTGCTAACCCTATTTTAGAAATCTAAATATTTTTGATTCTATTTGTTATTTATTAGCATGTGAACCATCGCAATTACCATTATCATCATTTGTCTTCCCACATTTACATTTATTCTTTTTACTTAATGAAATGTTGTTAATTATTTTTTTTGGATTTACTAAATTTGTATTCATAATATATAATTTTGTACGAAACTAATTTATTTAATGTTATTAAAAAAGAATAAGTTAATGAATATTAGTAATTTATATTTAGAATAAATTAAAATAAGTGAAATATATTATGATTTGGCAACTAATTTTGCAATAACAATTATTTTAAAAAATAATTGATCAAAGAGAAAATCCAATTAATTTTTTAAGTTTGTTTTAGTAGATGGAGCAGCGGTGCAAAAAGCGGAGCAATTTTCAGTTTGAAAGCTTGCTGTAATCATGTAAAAAGGTGTTAGCTTGTAATCCTGCTTCCCCGACTTTTTTCTTTTTTATTATACTTAGTATACTTCCTTCTTTTTATTTGCTTTTATTTGCTGTTATGAAAAAGCTAATCTTTGTTTTAATTATGATTACTACACTAACTACCCTGACTTTTTCTCAGACAGGTTTTTCAAGTGGTTTTTCTGTTGAGGGTGGACTTTGCACGTCACATGCGCCAAGTTTTATTTGCTTAAATTACGATATTCATTTGAATGATAATTTTTATTGGATAATTAGCGTGGGCGCCCCATCTTTAGTGACAGGAATTAAATATGGAAATTATATGAGTGAAAATAGTCATACTTTAGTTTTTGGTAGAGACTTTTATGACGAAATGCTATTAAGATATTCTTGGGTAAAAGAAAAAGGAGTAGGATACTCTGGTAATTGGTCTTTCAACTATGGATTTCAGTTAGTTCTTGTAAAATGGCATTATGGTCAAGTTCATTCTGATCCTGGAGAACCACAAGTAGATGATTATATGTGGTATACAGAATCTTTTTTAAACACAAAAGGAGATTGGCTTATGCTGAAATATTTACCTTACCCTCTTGTTAACTTAAAATATCAATTCTAATCAAAAAATTATTTTAAAAAAGATTTTCTAATCCGAAAATCCAATTAATTTTTTTAAACTTGTTTTAGTAGATGGAGCAGCGGTGCAAAAGCGGAGAGATTTTTAGTTTGAGAGTTTGCTGTAATATAGTGAAATGAGCGTGGACTTTAATCCTGTTACACATCATTTATTCCCAAATACACACCACTTACATTATGTATCTCTTTATAAAATTTTATGATCTTTTTTATTATCTACAGGTATTGAGCCTAAACAGATAACCTATTGGGGAGGAATAAAAGGACACTTACAACTCTTAAATTAAAGATGCACTAAGTAAAAGTGGATTGTATATAATTCTATCAAAAAATAAACCCCTGCAATCAATTGACTACAAGGGTTTTTTAAAAGTGGTGCTACCAAGATTCGAACTAGGGACACATGGATTTTCAGTCCATTGCTCTACCAACTGAGCTATAGCACCATTTTAGATTGCAAATTTAGATTATTTTTTTATTTAGAGAAATATTTTCTAATCTTTATACAAGCAATAAAACATTCGTAAATTTGAAGCCTTATTTATATTGATGAATTTAATAATTGACATAGGAAACACTCTAGTAAAGTATGCTGTATTTAATAATGATCAGTTAGTAGAAATCCTAAAAACCTCTGAGATAGAAACAGGAAAGGTAAATACTCTTATAAAAGAATTTGACATTAAAAATGTCATTATTTCTACAGTAAGAAAAGAAATGAACTGGAATTTGGATGTTGAAGTGATTCATCTCTCCCATAAAACTAGTTTACCAATTAATTTGAATTATAAAACTCCTGAAACTTTAGGTAAAGACAGAATTGCGAATATTGTTGCTGTTTCAGAAGAATATCCTAATAAAAATGCAGTTGTTATTGATGCAGGAACTTGTATTACCTATGATTTTATTAATAAAAACAAAGAATATCTAGGAGGTAGAATCTCTCCTGGATTAGAAATGAGGTATAAATCGTTAAACGAATTTACAGAATTATTACCAAAATTATCTGTTTCGGGAGAATCTAAATTTATTGGAGATGATACTGACTCTTCTATTCTTTCAGGAGTTGAGCAAGGAATTTTATCAGAAGTAAATTCATTAATTTCCGGATTTAGAAAAGAAAATGAGGATTTAATCGTTGTAGTGACAGGAGGAGACACTTTTTTCTTTGAAAACGCTTTAAAAAACAGCATATTTGCAGATCAAAATTTAGTTCTTAAAGGATTAAATATAATTTTAAAATATAATGAAGATAAATAAATATCTATTCTTACTTTCACTTACCTTAATAAGTGCAAATGGTTTTTCTCAATTATCTACTAATTCTCCATATTCTAGATTTGGTTTAGGGAACTTGAGTAATTCTGTTTCTCCAGAGCAATCTGCAATAGGGGGAACTTCTGTAGTTTTCTGTCATTCTGAAATTATTAACTCAAATAATCCGGCAACTTATTCTACCTTTAAATCAAAATCTTTCTTGTTTTCTACATCTTTAAATGCTTCAGTTACAGATTTTCAAACGAATGATCTGTCACAAACAGAGAGCAATACAAATTTCTCAAATCTTTCTTTAGGATTCCTTGTCAATAAATATATCTCTGTTAGTTCTGGTTTGCGTCCCTTTTCAGATATTGGTTATAAATTAGATTATTATGACGCTACTAGTTTGGAAGATACTGTTAATATTTTCTCTACTGGAACAGGAGGGTTGAGTAATTATTATTTTGGAGCTTCTGTAAAACTACATGAAAATTACGGTGATCAGTTTGAATTTTTTGCGCAGACTCCTTCTGAGGTTGTTCCTGTGATGCAGACACGCAGATATGGTCCTT
>PAKE01000020.1 GCA_002710495.1 Flavobacteriales bacterium | reverse complement strand
TTTTCTTTATTTTTTTTTGCAAGATCAATGACGTCATCAAAGGATTTTGACTGTATGTAAAGTTGTTTTGATATAACATCTATTTGTTTGCTAGTTTCAATAATTAAATCAGCATTACTCATATTTTCAAGATGTTTGTATCTGTTTACCCCTCCAAAACCTGCCTTCCTAATTGATGAAGGAATAGGGTCTGCTTCCAAAATTACTCTGTAGATATTGTCATCTCTATCTTGCATATCTTGTAGGACAAGATCAATTTCATTTAGGTTTTGTTTCAAAATATCGTATTGAGAAATCAAATCAGATTTTTCTTGGATTAATCTTTTCTCATTAGGGCTATTCAGAAATTGAATCAAGAGAATAGCTATTACGACACCACTAAAAAGAGAAGCTCCTAGATAGATAATCATGTTTTTTACTCTATCTAAAGGAGTTTTTTCAATTCTCTGATAATTGAGTGTTTTAGTATCGTAATAATATTTTACTTTTGCCATAATAATTAAAAGTTGTGCAAAGTTATTAAAATATAGTAAATTACACTTTTTTACTATTTTGATTTCTAAACAACATTATGTGAAAAGGATTATTAAAAATGAAATCTACTGAAATAAGACAAAGTTTTATTAAGTTTTTTAAGAATAAAAAACATAAAATTGTATTATCTGCTCCAATGGTGATAAAAGATGACCCGACTCTTATGTTTACTAATGCAGGTATGAATCAGTTTAAGGATTTATTTTTAGGAAATTCTGATATTAAAGACTCAAAAGTTGCGAATTCCCAAAAATGTTTAAGAGTTTCAGGTAAACACAATGATTTGGAAGCAGTAGGACATGACACTTATCATCATACTATGTTTGAGATGTTAGGAAATTGGTCGTTTGGAGACTATTTTAAAGCGCAATCAATTGATTGGGCTTGGGAATTTCTGACAGAAGTTTGTAAGTTGGATAAAGACAGGCTGTATGTGACTGTTTTTGAGGGAGATGATGGGGATAAGTTAGAGAAAGATATGGAATCCTTTAATTGTTGGGAAAAACATCTTCAGGAAGATAGAATCTTGAATGGTGATAAAAGAGATAATTTTTGGGAAATGGGAGAGATTGGTCCATGTGGTCCGTGTTCCGAAATTCATTATGACAATAGGAATGATAAGGAAAGAGAACAAATAAATGGAGCGTTATTAGTAAATAAAGACGACCCACAGGTTATTGAGATTTGGAATCTGGTATTTATGCAATATAACAGAAAATCAGACTTGTCTCTTGAGTTTTTACCAAATAAGCATGTAGATACCGGTATGGGTTTTGAACGTTTGTGTATGATTATGCAAAATGTAAGATCAAATTATGATACTGATGTATTTACTCCAATTATTTCAGAAATTGAGAAATTAAGTAATTTGAAATATGGAGATGATGAACAGATAGATATTGCAATGAGAGTTATTGCTGATCATATCAGAGCTATTTCATTTTCTATTGCTGACGGGCAATTGCCTTCAAATGTAAAAGCGGGATATGTTATCAGAAGAATTCTTAGGAGATCAGTTAGATACGCTTACACTTTCTTAGATTTGAAACAGGCATTTATGTATAATCTTGTTGATGTTTTGTGCAATCAGATGGGGCAATCATTCCCAGAGTTAAGTGCACAGCAAAAACAGATAGAAAGAGTAATTAAGGAGGAAGAAAACTCTTTTTTAAGAACTCTTTCAGAAGGATTGAAAAGGTTAGACGCTATCATGAAGAATACCAAAAAAGTCGTTTCTGGAGAACTTGTATTCGAACTATACGATACTTATGGTTTTCCACTAGATTTAACTTCTCTTATATTGTCAGAAAACAGCTTAGATCTGGATATTGACGTGTTTAATCAAGAGATGGAAAAGCAGAAGAATAGATCTAGAAAAGCAACAAAAATAGTTGCAGGAGAATGGGAAATGCTTTTTGAAGACGATGTCGAAGAATTTGTAGGGTATAGCAGATTAGAATGTGAAGTAAAGATAGCTAAATACAGAAAAGTAACTATACAGGATAAAGATTTATATCATCTAGTATTTAACTTGACTCCTTTTTACCCTGAAGGAGGAGGTCAAATAGGGGATATTGGTCAGATCTCAAATTCTTCAGAAAAAATACAAATTATAGATACAAAAAAGGAGAATAATCTGATTATTCATATTTCAGAAGAGTTACCCAAAAATATAAGTAATGATTTTATTGCAAGAGTAGACTCTGAGCATAGAAATTCTTCTTCTAGAAATCATTCTGCAACACATTTATTACACCATGTATTAAGAGAGGAGTTAGGTAATCATGTAGAACAAAAAGGATCTCTAGTCTCTCCAGATCACTTAAGGTTTGATTTCACACATTTTTCTAAACTATCAGACGATGAAATAAGAAATATTGAAAGGAAAGTAAATGGAATGATTTCAAAAAACATATCTTTGGAAGAGTATAAAAATATACCTATCTCTGAGGCTAAGAAGATGGGAGCAATGATGTTATTTGGAGAGAAGTATGCTGATGCGGTAAGAGTAATTAAATTTGAGGACTCTTTAGAGCTTTGTGGAGGAACTCATGTAAGTTCAACTGAAGAGATTGATGCTTTTAAGATAGTATCAGAAGGGTCTATATCGGCAGGAATTCGTAGAATAGAGGCAATTACAGGAGATAAACATAAAAAACATACTAAAGAGATGGAAAACACATTAAATACGATAAAGTCTTTAATCAAGAATATAGACCCCATACAAGGGATAAAAGATTTAATACAGGAAAATAAATCTCTTTCTAAGAAGCTAGAGAAATATAAATCTAAGGAATTAGTTATTCTGCAGAAGGATATTCTACTAAAAAGAGAAGAAATAAGTGGGATAGGGGTTGTTACTGAGAAAGTAGACTTGGATTCTGAAGGAATGAAGTCCTTATCCTTTAATTTAAGGAAGTCTGAGAATAATTTAGTGATCTTACTTGCTTCAGAGAGTGATAATAAGGTAATTCTTACTTTAATGATTACAGACGACCTTATTCAAGATAAAAACATGGATGCCTCTACTTTAATCAAAGATCTTTCTACTGAGATAAAGGGTAGTGGAGGAGGACAATCATTCTTTGCAACTGCTGGTGGTTCTGATCCTAGTGGAATAGATAAATCTCTTAATAAATTAAAAGAAATTCTTAGGTAATAAAAAAACCACCCTTTTGAGGTGGTTTTTTTTATTATATATGTTCTATTAGAATCGGTATCCAATACCAATGTTGAACTCACCTTCTCTATCACCATTACCATCCTCACTTACAGGCATGGTGTAGTTAGGCTCTAAGTATAGAGAATTCCAAACTGCAAATGACATTCCTAAGCCTACTTTCATATTATCACTCATATCTTCAGTAGGCATTTGAATCATTGCATATGCTCCATCCATCATTGCTAGGTTGTATCTTACAAATATTTCATAAGAATCTTCTCCTGCATCATCAAGTGCTCTAACTCCTCCTAAAGTGATATTATCACTTACCATAAAACCAACTCCCATATTAGCTGTTATCTGGTCCATAGTTTCTTCTTGCTCACTATCATAAGTTGTAACAACCATAAATTGTGCAGAAGCTGCTAATGTAGATAAAGCTACCACTGCTGTTAATAATAATTTTTTCATTTGTTTAAATTTTTAATGATTAATAATTGGTGCAAATATATAAGGATTTTCCCCATTCTTTCTATTTTATAAGCACTTTTGTTAACAAAACACTGTTTATACTAAAAAAAAAGAGGACTCAATTGAGTCCTCTCTCTTTTAATTTATTATTGAATGATTACAATCCTATAGAAAGTGTAATCCAAGTTAATTCAAGATCATCTCCTTCAGCAAATCTTGCAAGACCAACATGAGCGTTGTCATTTAATTGGTAACCTAAAGTCATTGAGCTAGCATCAGTTTCAGTTCCAGCTGCTTCGTTATCTATGTTGTGCATAGTATAACCTAATGAGATATCTCCAAGATTGTATGAGAGACTTAAAGCTCTATCCTCATCACCATCAGTTAAATAACCAATGTTACCATTAGCCCATCCACCACTTAAAGCAGTGTTTTCCATTGTAAATCCTCCTTCGTTAGAAGTTTGAGATACAGAAGCTGTTAAGTTATCCATTACGTTGTAAGAAACTGTGTAACTGTTATAAGTAGCTTCGTTCATATCTTCGTTCATACTTACTGCTAATGAGAAGTCACCCATAGAATATGATAAGTCATAACCATGTGCAGACTCATCTCCTTGGTTTATCATTAAAATATTAACATCAGCTCCAGCAAAACTACCACCTAGATTCATGTAGTTATTTGATTGACTAACTCCATCTAATGTACCTACATTTATGTTAAATCCACCTAATTCTAAAGCTAAGTCACCACCTGTATTAGTGTACCTTGCCATTCCCCAATCATTTGAAGAGATTAAAGCACCAGAACCAAAACTTAAGTCTTGCTTACCTGCAGTTAATGTAGCAAAACCCATTAGGTCAGTAGTTACATATGCTTCGTAAATAGTAGCTTCTACATCTGCATTTGCACCAGTTTGCATGTTTAATGAGTAATCAGTTGAAACATGTACAGCACCCCAGTCAGCACTAACAGTAATTCTTTGATCTGCCATTCTTTCGCCTGATTCAGGATTGTCAACTCTAGTTCTTGATTCAGCACTCCATTGAGCTGAGGCGATTGTTGTAATTAGTCCTAAAGAAAGAACTAATAAGTTACGTAAATTTTTTTTCATAATTTTAATTTTTGTTTATTATATTTTTTGTTAATACTCGGCAAATGTAAGTATATCCAAACTTATGGCAAAAGCAAAACTCTATGTTTTTTAACAAAAATATGTTTGTAAGCACCTTACGTATCTGTAATACAGTAATATACATTAAAATATAATGTTATTTAATTTAAGGTAATTAAGAGTTATTAGTACCAAAAAGAGTGGAAAATCATGAAAAAATGGACTATCCTTTAAATTTTATCCATTTATATAGCTCTCTGAAAGTGGCTTTTTTACCGTACATGAGTATTCCTATTCTATAAATTCTGGAAGAAACCCAGGTAGTTAGCAAAAAGGAAATCAATAATACAGTAGTAGAAAGTAGTATTTCCCAGCTCTCAACCCCTCCAAAAGGTAGCCGGACCATCATAATAATAGGAGAACTTAAAGGGAAGATAGACATCCAGAAGGCAAGTGTACCATCTGGGTTATTTATTATTGCTTCTATCATAGCTATAGATAGTATTAAGGGTATAGTAATAGGAAGAACCATCTGATGTGTATCCGTCTCATTATCTACCGCAGCTCCGATACACGCAAAAAACGAACTATACAGTAAATAACCGCCTATAAAGTAGAATATAAAGTATAAAATCAGCACATTTAAGTTAATCCCTAATAATAAAGAGGAAATAGAGTCAAAAACCCCTACTGGATTATCAGATAGCAATGTATTCCCTGCAATGTTTGCTACCAAAACACTAAGTAATACCCATAAAACAAATTGAGTAAAACCAACTAATGCTACTCCAATAATTTTACCTATTAATAACTGAAATGGCTTTACAGAAGAAATAATAACTTCTACAATGCGGTTTGTTTTTTCTTCAATTACACCCCTCATAACCATGCTACCGTACATGAAAATAAAGATGTAAATCAGAAACCCAAAAATAAAAGCAAGAGCAGTTCTCATATCTTGGTTCGCTCCTTGTTCATTACCATCTTCAGTAATAATAGTATTATTAAATTGGAGGTGTGGTTCTAGATTTGATATCTCAGAAACATCAAATCCTTCATCTTTATAATTTTGTTCACGTTTTATTTGTCTGATGTATTGTTGGATTTCGGAAATTATGTTTTTATTTAGATGCTTATCTGAAATAAAATTAATTATATTTTCTTCGGAAGTAAAATCTACTATTGAAAAGTATCCAGATTCCGAGAAATTATTTTTTATATTATCTACTTCAGATTCTGGTATTTTTATAAATCGAAATTGATCCGATTTAATAAGTTTGCTAAAGTAGAAATCATCATTTTCTACAATAGCTATGTTTTTTTGTTCTGACTCCTCCAATTCAGAGCTTACAGAGCTTAAATAAGCAGGAGCAAATATTAATAAACCTAGTAGTATAGGAGTAATTAGAGTCATAATAATGAATGACTTTTCACGAACTCTTACAGAGTATTCTCTCTTTATAATAATCCAGATTTTATCCATTACTTACCGTTTTTATAAAAATTTCTTCCATGGAAGGAATTTTTTCGTTAAAGGAAATAATCTCAGAAGTTTTGAGTATCTCTGTTATTAATTCTTTGGAGTTTCTTTCAGAAGGAACTTTTACAGTAAAATTATTCTCATCCTGATGTATTATTTCAAATCCATCTAATTTCAGATTATTTGAGTTTACCTCTATTTGAAAAGTATTATTCCGAAACTGATCTTTAATGATATTAATTTTTCCGTGTAGAATGGAGATGCCATTATCAATTAAAGTTATTTCATCACAAATTTCTTCTACCGACTCCATTCGGTGTGTAGAGAAAATAATGGAAGTGCCTTTTTCTTTTAATTCTAAAATTTCCCTTCTTATTATGGAAGTGTTTACAGGATCAAAGCCTGAAAAAGGTTCATCAAATATTAGTAAATCAGGATTGTGAATTACGGTAATAGCAAATTGTACTTTTTGAGCCATTCCTTTCGACAGTTCTTCTACTTTTTTATCCCACCACTGAAGAATATCTAGTTTTTCAAACCAAGTTTTTAGTTTTAAAGTAGCTTCTTTTTTACTCATTCCTTTTAACTGAGCTAAGTACAAAGATTGTTCTCCTACTTTCATCTTTCGATATAATCCCCTTTCTTCAGGTAAATATCCAATTTGAGATATGTGTTTCCGGACTAATTTCTCATTATTAAAGATAATCTCACCAGAATCAGGAGCTGTTATTTGATTTATGATTTTCATCAAAGTTGTTTTTCCTGCCCCATTCGGACCAAGTAAACCATAAATACTACCTTTAGGAATTTCTAAACTAACATCATTTAACGCAAGATGATTTTCATATTGTTTAACTATATTTCTTGCTATTAAGATATTTTCTTGCATGTTAGCCAAACATTTCTTTCACTTTATCGAAGAAAGATTTGTCTTTATTAGTAGGTTTTGGAGTAAAATTATCAGATTTGTCACAATTTTCTAAAAACTTTTTTTCTTCTTTACTCAATTTTTGAGGGGTCCATACATTAATATGAACTAGTAAATCTCCGGTTCTATACCCTTCAACAGAAGGTACTCCTTTTCCTTTTAATCGGAGAGTTTTTCCACTTTGTGTTCCTGAATCTAATTTTATTTTTACTTTTCCACTAACTGTTGGTATTTCTACAGAAGTTCCTAAAGCTGCCTGGGAGAAACTGATGTATTTATCATAATGTAGATTATTTGAGTTATCTCTTATCAAGTCAGGATGATCTTCTACTGAGATAACTACTAATATATCTCCATTTACTCCTCCTGATGGGGCAGCATTTCCTTTCCCACTAACTTTTAGTTGCATTCCATCTTCTACACCTGCAGGAATAGAAATTTCAACAGTCTCCTCTTTTTGTATCATTCCATTCTGGTCTGCAGCAGATGGTTTTTTATCGATACTTTGTCCATTTCCACTACAATTAGGACATGGTGATGAAGTTTGCATTTGTCCTAAGATAGTGTTACTTATACGAGTAACTTGACCTGAACCATTACAAGCTCCACAAGTCTTGTAAGTCACTCCTTCTGATACTACTAACTTTCGTACTTTTATCTTCTTATCAACCCCTTCTACAACTTCTCTTAAAGTTAAAGTTAATCGGATTCTTAAGTTTGTTCCTTTCGTTACCCTCCTTCTTTGTCCACCTCCAAATCCACTAAAACCTCCTCCTCCCCCCCCGAAAATATCTCCGAATTGAGAGAAGATATCTTCCATATTCATTCCTCCTCCATGGAAACCTCCTCTACCAGATCCTCCACCCATTCCGGCATGGCCAAACTGGTCGTATCTTTGTTTCTTTTCTGGAGTTGAAAGGATATCATAAGCTTCTGCAGCTTCTTTAAATTTTTCTTCTGATTGTTTGTTGTCAGGGTTTTTGTCCGGATGATATTTAATTGCAAGTTTACGGTATGCTTTTTTTATCTCCTTATCATCAGCATTCTTGCTGACTCCTAATATTTCGTAATAGTCTCTTTTTGCCATAATTTTAATTACCTACTACTACCTTTGCGTATCTGATTACTTTTTCTCCTAAAAGATATCCTTTTTCTACCGTATCAACAATTTTACCTTTTAACTTCTTAGAAGGAGCCTTAATATTTGTAATTGCCTCATGAAATTCGGTGTCTAATTCCTTCCCGATTGGATCTTCTATTTCTTTTAACCCTTTTTTTTCTAGTTCTGACTTTAGTTGTTTGAATATTAAAACAGGACCATCTTCATCAGAATAATTATTTGCGATTATAGATCTTTCAAAATTGTCAAGAATTGGCAATAAAGCAGTCATTATGTCTATGTTTGCAGTAGAAAATAATTCCATTCTTTCTCTTGCAGTTCTTTTTCTAAAGTTCTCGAACTCTGCAAATAGTCTTAAATTTTTATCTTTTTCTGCAGCTAATAATTCTTCGGTGCTAGGAGGATATTTCACTTCTTCTTTCTGAATTTCAATCTCTTCAGTTGTTTCTTCTACTTCCTTTTTTCTTTCTTTCGTCTTTTTTGCCATCTTAATTTTATCTAAATTTTTTTTGTTTCAGTTATATACTGAAAATACTTTGCCATACAGGCAAAAAGGACATTTTGTCAGGATGTTATTTTTTAAGATTGTTTTTTAGGAATTGATGTAAAGCAACGCCCTTCAAGTTTTTTGCAATAATAATTCCGTTTTTGTCAATTAAAACACTTGAAGGGATACTTCTGATCTGATAAATTCCCGCAGCCGCAGAATTCCATCCTCCTAAATCAGAAACGTGATATTCCCAAAAAAGTTTATCATCATTTATAGCTCTTAACCAAGCGTTTTGCTTTGTATCAAGCGAAACGCTATATACTTCAAATCCTTTTCCGTTAGTGAAATCTTTATCAGAATATTCTTTATATGCACTAACAACATTTGGATTTTCTCTCCTACAAGGACCACACCAACTTGCCCAGAAATCGATAAGAACCATTTTACCTTTTAATTCAGATAGTTTTAATACTTCTCCTTTCGGATTTTCATATGAAAGTTCAGGAGCTTTATCTCCTATGTTTAATCCTGTTTTCTGTGCAATTCCTGTGCAACTTATAAATATAGCAATTGTACTTGTAAGTATTATTCTTTTTAAGTTTATTTTCATTTGAATTTTATTAGTTAATTCTTTGAATGTTTGCTCCGATAGCATTTAGTCGTTTGTCAATATTTTGATATCCTCTATCAATTTGTTCTACATTATGTATGGTGCTTTCTCCATCTGCTGCAAGGGCAGCTAATAAAAGAGAAACTCCTGCACGGATATCTGGAGATGTCATGGTAGTAGATTTAAATTTAAACTGATGGTTTCCTCCGATAACGGTAGCTCTATGCGGATCGCAAAGGATAATTTGAGCACCCATATCAATCAATTTATCTACAAAGAACAAACGAGACTCGAACATTTTTTGATGGATAAGAACCGAACCTTTTGCTTGAGAAGAAACTACTAAAACAATACTCAATAAATCAGGAGTAAATCCTGGCCATGGGGCATCAGAAATAGTAAGAATAGAACCATCAATAAAACTTTCAATCTCATAACTTTCTTGTGAAGGAATATAAATATCATCTCCTCTACGTTCCATTTTAATCCCTAATTTTGAAAATACAGAAGGAATAACACCAAGTTTATCGTACGCAACATTTTTTATAGTAATTTCAGACTGAGTAATAGCTGCAAGTCCTATAAAAGAACCTATTTCAATCATGTCTGGTAAGATTCTGTGATTACAACCACCTAAACTTATTACTCCTTCAATTTCTAATAGATTGGATCCAACTCCTGAAATTTTCGCTCCCATGGAATTTAGCATACTACAAAGTTGTTGAAGGTAAGGCTCGCAAGCAGCATTGTAAATAGTTGTTTTACCTTTTGCCATTACTGCAGTCATGATGATGTTTGCAGTCCCAGTAACAGAAGCTTCATCAAGTAGCATGTATGTTCCTTTTAATTCATCTGCTGTAACCCGATAAAATTCTTCTTTACTATCATACACAAAATTAGCTCCTAATTTTTCAAATCCAATAAAGTGAGTATCTACTCTTCTTCTCCCTATTTTGTCTCCACCAGGTCTTGGAATATATCCTTTTCCATACCTAGCTAAAAGAGGCCCTACAATCATAATAGACCCTCTGATACGACTACTTTTTTCTTTGTAATCTTCAGAAGAAAGGTAATCTACATTTACCTCATCTGCCTTAAAACTATAGCTTTCTTCATCAATTTGATTGACGATGACATTTAAATCTCTTAAAAGATCAATCAGAATATTTACATCACGAATGTTTGGTACATTTTCCATGATTACTTCCTGAGGAGTAAGTAAAACGGCACATAAAACTTGTAACGCCTCATTTTTTGCTCCCTGAGGATGTAAATCTCCTTTTAGTTTTAACCCTCCTTGTACTTTAAAAGTTGCCATAAATTAATATCTTTTTTTCTTATAATTGTTTTTATGGTTGTTTTTCTTAATACTCACAGGCTTTTTAGCGGTTGCTTTACCATCTTCTATTATGATGAAATCCTCATGAAGTTCAAGTTGTCCTTTTGATAGTTTTTCTAAATGTTTAAAAATTATTTTGTCATCTATAGAACTTCTACTCCAAGCAATATAACATTTCTTCATATGATTTACAATCATGCCTGTAAGGATTTGTTTTTCTTCTTCATCTTTCATCTTGATAGCTGTCTCTATCATGGTTTCAATGTGTTTTCCATAATAAGAAAAAGAGAATTTTGTTTTAGGATATTTTACTAAATCAGGTTTTTCAGCAAGTTTTTCAGGGGAGGGCTTCTCATAAGGAGAATCCACTTCTAATTTAAATTCTGACATAATATATAAATGATCCCAAAGTTTGTGCTTATAGTCTGGAATATCTCTCAAATGAGGATTCATTTGCCCCATATAACTGATAATAGCTTGTACACATTTTTGTCTTTCTGATTTATCTGCAATAGAAGTAGCATGTTTTACCATTTTTTGTACATGCCTTCCATATTCAGGTATGATGAGATGTTCTCTTTCTGTGTTATAATTCATAAAGTATAGTTAAAGCGCAAATATAAGTAAATAGTTGATAGTTTCTAGATGTTTTATAGTCCTAAAGTTATTCCTAACATATAATTCCTAGTTGCTTGCGGGAAATAACCAATCATATTATATCCGTCAGTATCTGCATTTGTGTAAGGATCAGACCCAACTGGATTCCATCCTTCAGAAATAAATCTGTATACCCAAGCACGATTAGAATACGAATTATTCAGCAGATTATTTACTTGAAGAGAAATTTTCGCATCTTTTATATTCTTAAACATTAGGGAATAAGAAAATAAAAGACCGCTTACTGAATAGGCATCCAACATACGCTCTGCAGATTCAGAATTGTCAATATATTGTTTTCCGATATGTTTAAAAACCCAAGAAGTATTAAGATTCTTTATCTTGTAATTTACTTCAGATTTTGCAATAATATTAGGAGAAAATGAAATATCGGTATTTTCGTAATGAACTTCTAATTTTCCTCCTGTATCCCAATTATCGATATATTCAGTATGTTCTACAATTTTATTCTCGGATAAAGTAAAATTTGCATTCCAATTTAGATTCTTAGTAATTTTAACTCCATATGCAACTTCAATACCTTTTCTGTATGATTCTTTAATATTTGAATGCACAGAATAACCAACATCATTAATTTCCCCAGTATTTATTAATTGATTACTGTAGTCCATATGATATAGGTTTATTCCTAAAGATATATTCTTAGTATTAAATTTCCATCCAACTTCTGTATCGTATACTGTTTCGTGTTTAGGTCTAGAAGAAGGAGAGCTTTCTACATAATCGTTTCTATTTGGTTCTTTGTTTGCTACGGAATAAGATGCGTAAAAATCATTATTATTGTTTAAAGAGTAAAAGGCTCCAAGTTTAGGGTTAAAAAAGTTCAGATTTACAGATTGTTCTGCAGCTGTTCCGTCATCATTTAATCCTTCAAAATTATATTGTATACCTCTTGTTTGTAAATCTAAAAAAAGGTTTAGTTTCTCTGTAATTGAATAATCTGTTTTTAAATAAATATTCTGATCATTTTTTGTAGCTTTATTCCTGTAATATTCATGATCCATATCTGAATATAATTCAGACCAGATTACTTTTCCGAAATGATCACCAACATAGGTGTTTGCAGCTCCTCCCAAAATAAAATTCATTTTTTTGGTTGAATGATTTGCTGAAAATGTAATTCCATAAAAGTCATTATCTAACCATTTTCTTCTTATTAAATTAGTAGTTGTAATTGTATCTCCATTTATAATAGCATCATTAAGGGCGTAATCTGCTAAATTTTCTTCAGATCCATAATTTAAAAGTGAATTATATTTATCTCCTTTATATTGCTCATAATAACCAGCTCCTTTTGTGTAATGAGTTGCAAAATTCAAGAAAGTATTTGTGTTGAATTGTTTGTTGTAATGCAACTGAAAATGAGTTTGTCTGTAATCATCTACTTCATCTTCATAATTGTACGGATTAAATGTAGGAAGAGAATCTAGATAGGATTGAGGAACTCCATTCCACGCTTGATAAGTTCTTTCATGACCCGTAAAAACAATAGCTTTTAAACTTTGAGTTTCTCCATAATATCCTCCTGAAAAATAAGAGGATTTTAAATCTGAAGAAGCTCGATCAATATAACCATCAGAAGTAATGCTAGATAATCTTCCGTCAAAAACCCATTTCCCATTTAATAAACCAGTACCAAACTCTATATTATTTTTTAAGGAATTGTACGAACCAACAGAATTATTGAGTGTTACATATTTTTTTGATTTTAAGCCATTTGTATTTAGATTTACAGACCCTCCAAAAGCAGACCCTCCATTAGTAGAAGTTCCTACTCCTCTTTGTATTTGTATGTTACTTACAGAAGAGGTGAAATCTGGCATATTTACCCACCAAACTCCCTGACTTTCAGCATCATTTAACGGAATTCCGTTAACGGTCACATTAATTCTGCTTGCGTCTGATCCACGAATAGTCATATACGTGTATCCAATTCCTGCTCCTGCATCAGAAGATGAAACTACGGATGGAGTTAATGAAATTAAATATGGTAAATCCTGACCTAGATTTACCTTTTCAATTTCACTCTCTGAAATGTTGGTAAACGAAACGGGAGTTTTTTCTCCTGCATTTACTCCATTAATTTGCACTTCCTCTAAAATTTGCGATAGAGGAATTGTATCTTGTTTCTGAGCACTAGCTAAGAAAGGTAAGAACAGAAGTATAGCAATACTTATTTTTTTGTTAAACATTTTTTAATTTTTTAGTTAACATTACACACATAATGGGGTTAATGCATGTTTAATTAATGAAAACTCATTTCCTATGATGAATTACCACCTCAGGTTCAATGGGTATAATCTCAGCTTTGTAGGCACCCCTTTTAAGACGAAACAAAAATACAATTAGATTTTAATTATTGGAAATTAAACTCGAGATTTTTGAAATGGAATTTTTAATTCTTTCTTCCCCTTCTATAATAGAATAATTGTGTTTTAATTTTTCTAATTCTTCTTTATATATTTCAAAAAGTTCCTCTCTATTTGTGGGATTTTCTCTTAAAGGATCTGCTTCCCATGGAATATCGGGCTTGCATAGAAGATAAAAACGATTTTCAGTTTTTTGTTTTTCAATTTGTTCTAAAATCCAATTATTACAATTACCATATTTGTAATTGCTCCATATCTTTATTGTGATTAAATCAGTATCACAAATTTGATTTGCTTGATTAGATTTTAATTGAACTTTTGCGATCTCTAGCAGATCTGCTTGATTGTAATCTCTTTGCAAAGTATTTAAATATATTCTAGAGTATTCTTCAGAAAAAGGAATGTTATAATAATTTGAAAGACCTTTGCAAATAGTAGTTTTTCCACTGCTTTCAGCTCCAGTAATAATTATTTTAGTCATTTGTTTTGATTCTTTGGATCCAAGAGAAATAACCGTAAACAGCAATTATAGCGTACGCAACAAATAGTAAAGAGGTAAGATGTAAATCTCTGCTAAAATACAGATATACAGCAACGGCATCTATTACTATCCAGTAGAGCCAATTCCCAAGCACTTTTTTTATAACCATATATGTTGCAATTATCGAGAAAACAGTGGTAAAGGAATCTACAATTGGCATTTGAGAATCGGTATAAATACTAAAATAGTAACCCATAAAAAAAGTAGTAATAGATCCAATTAGAATGATAATTAAATGTTTTAGTTCGGACCATTCTTTTATTTGTTCTTTATTTTCTTTATTCCACATAAAATAGCCAAAAACGGCCATTATTAAATAGAATATCTGCAATCCGGTTTCCGGATATAGTTTGGCAGTAAAACAAATATAAATATACAGAGAAACACTAATAGCGGCTGCTCCCCAGCACCATGTATTCTCTTTAGCTGCTAGTACTACATATATTATCGAAAATAGCACTGCAAGAGTTTCAATTACACTCCATTGAATTTGCAGATCACTAAATATTTGAATTATTTCTTCCATCAGTTAGGAGCCAAAAATACGAAAATGTATAAGTTTGCACCACAAATTTTTCATTATGAGAAAACTACTATTATTTAGTCTATTAAACTTATATTTATTTGCAAATATATTTGGACAAGAGAGATCTTTTCAGATATATAATGAGGATGGTAAAAAGGTATCTTATAAAATAATGAGTAAAAGTGCTGTAAAGGCAGATGTGGTATTTTTTGGGGAAAATCATAATGATCCAATTTCACATTGGTTGCAATTAGAACTCACAAAGAGTCTTTTCGAAAAACATTCAGAAAATTTTATGCTTGGAGCTGAGATGTTAGAGTCGGACGATCAGATTAAGTTAGATGAGTATTTGCTAGGTTTTATTCGTGAGAAAGATTTTGAAAAAGAAGCGAAAATATGGGTAAATCATAAAACAGATTACAGACCACTTCTAAGTTTTGCAAAAGAAAATAAGATTCATTTTGTAGCGACTAATATTCCAAGAAGATTTGCAAGTATGGTATATAGATTTGGGATAGATACTTTAGAGTATTTGCCTACCTCATCAAAACAATTTATAGCTCCACTGCCAATAGCTTACGATACTTCATTATACTGTTATAAAGAGATATCTGTAATGGCAGAAGGTCATGGAGGAGAAAATTTGCCCAAATCGCAAGCAATAAAAGATGCTACCATGGCTTATTTTGTGCATAAGAACATGAAAGAAAATACCAGATTCCTACATTATAATGGATCGTATCATTCTAGGTTTCATGAGTCGATAATGTGGTATTTATTACAATTGAATCCGGGTTTAGATATTCTAACTATTGAAGTTGTTGAACAATCAGATATTACAGAATTTGATGAAGAACTAATAGGTAATGCGGATTACTTTATTGTAGTAGATAAAGATATGTGTAAGACTCATTAATAACTATTTTATTAAAAGTTTTCTTCCCTTCTTGCTCTCGATTATCTGAGTATATATTCCCATAATTATTTACAAACATATGCTAAATAAGAATTTCCAACTTTAAAATAGTAAGATTTTAATGTGTTTTTCTTAAAACTAATATCTATTTCCCCATTTTCTTTTATTATAAATTCTCGAACAGAAATATGCTTTATGAAATCTACATTTCCAATTTCATGGAATTTGAAAACAGCTTCTTTTATACACCAAATAAGAGTAGATTTTTCTTTGTTTAATTTAGTGTGATGTGAGTTTATAAATTTTTCTTTCAATCGTAGACTTTTATCAGATATCATCTCAATATCTATCCCAATTTTCTTGTCAGAAATAATAATACAAACTAAATCATCAGAATGTGAAATAGAAATATATTGATGATTATTTAAATTTGGAGCGCCATTTTTAGAATAAGAAATTTTCAGCTCTTTATTATAAATATTTAATAAAATTCTGCAAGCCAGAAACTCCTTTTTCCTTTTGTCGTTTTTTAAGTGAGAACAATCTGTGTTAGAGGATAAACTAATTAGCTTTTTCAAAGGTTCTGAGATTTCCCAGATTAAAACAGTGTTGTTATTTTCCTCTTTTTTTAGAAGTAAGGGCATATCGTATATTGTTGATGGCAAAAGTAATAATTATGCATATATTTGCCGTCCGAAAAACAATAATATGAAAATGGAAACTATGAATTACAAAGTAAAAGATATCTCCTTGCAAGAATGGGGGAGAAAAGAGATAACATTAGCAGAAGCAGAAATGCCAGGACTTATGTCAATTAGAGATGAATATGGAGATAGTAAACCTCTTGCGGGAGCCAGAATTGCAGGTTGCTTACACATGACTATCCAAACTGCTGTATTAATAGAAACATTAATTCATTTAGGAGCTGAGGTTACGTGGTCATCTTGTAATATTTTTTCTACTCAAGATCAGGCGGCTGCAGCTATTGCTGCAACTGGAGTTCCAGTGTTTGCTTGGAAAGGAATGAATGAAGAAGAATTTGATTGGTGTATTTTACAAACTCTAACTGCTTTTGATGGAGGTAAACCACTAAATATGATTTTAGATGATGGAGGAGATTTAACAAATATGGTTTTAGATAGATTTCCAGAAATGGTAGAAGAAATAAAAGGTCTTTCAGAGGAAACTACAACTGGAGTTCATAGATTATATGAAAGGATGGAGAAAGGAACACTTAGCCTCCCTGCAATAAATATTAACGATTCTGTTACAAAATCTAAATTTGACAATAAATATGGATGTAAAGAATCTTTAGTAGATGCAATTAGAAGAGCGACAGATGTAATGATCGCAGGAAAAGTTGCTGTTGTTGCTGGTTATGGTGATGTTGGGAAGGGGTCTGCAGCTTCACTTAGAGGAGCTGGAGCAAGAGTAATTGTTACGGAGATCGATCCTATTTGTGCTCTTCAAGCTGCTATGGATGGTTTTGCAGTGAAAAGAATGGATGACGCTTGTAAAAATGCAGACATTATTGTAACAACTACTGGCAATAAAGATATTATTCAGTCTCGTCATTTTGAAAGCATGAAAGACAAAACAATTGTTTGTAATATTGGTCATTTTGATAATGAAATTGATGTATCTTGGCTTAATGATAACTGGGGACACACAAAAAATGAAATTAAACCTCAGGTCGATATGTACACAGTCAATGGTAAAGATATTATTTTACTCGCAGAAGGTAGATTAGTAAATTTAGGTTGTGCTACAGGTCATCCTTCTTTTGTTATGTCAAATTCTTTTACTAACCAAGTGTTAGCTCAGTTAGAACTTTGGAATAATACGGACAAATACGAGAACAAAGTATATATGTTGCCAAAACATTTAGATGAAAAAGTTGCCAGATTACATCTTTCTAAAATTGGAGTTGAACTAGAATCTCTACGTCCTGATCAAGCTGAATATATTGGAGTAAAAGTTGAAGGTCCTTACAAACCAGAATATTACAGATACTAATTTTTAATTTTCAGTATTCCTCCATAAAAGGAAGTATAGTATTCTTTTAGAGGTCGTAATGCTGGTCCGTTTGCGGTTATTCCGTTTTGGTCAATCAGAAATTTTGAAGAGCAACAATTACAAGAAGCTATTGTAGAATTTATGGAGTCAATATAGGCGCATTGTGTTGATGGTTCAAAGCTACAATTTCGGTCAAAAGCCCTATAATCATTTACATTTGCGTGATAAATTATTATACCTTTTACTCCTCCTGTAATAAAAACAGAATTTCCAATTGCATCTAAATCTGAATATTCTGGTTGATTTACAGGAATTTCAATATTTACATATACATTCTGTATGTAGTCGTCACTATCAGTACATGTAGATAGTGATAGAAGGCTGAAAACCAAAATAATTATCTTTTTCATACTGCAATTTTACAAATAATTTTTTAGGGATAATAGATGTTGTTTTTTTTGTACAGATAACAAAAGTTATTATCTTTACAGCCTTTTGGAAAATAAAAAACATAACATTACACCTATGCTTAGAAAAATATATTTAACAGTAATTTTAGGATTATTTACTTCAGTTGCATTCTCACAAACAGGAACTCTTAAAGGGGTAATTACTGACAGAGTAACAGGGAACCCAGTTGATTTTGCCAATGTTGTAATCATGAAAAATGGGGTACAAACTGCAGGTAGTTCTACAGGATTAGATGGTAGTTTTACTATTAAACCAATTGATCCAGGTACGTATACAGTAAAAGCTTCATTTACAGGATATACAACCTTTTCTTTAGAAGGAGTAATTATTTCTGCAAACAAAATTACCTATCTTACTGGAGATAATGCTATCAAAATGACTGAGGGTGTTTTAGTAAATGAAGTAGAGGTTAGAGGATATACAAAACCACTTATAGATCAAGGTAATCTTTCTGGAGAAACAAAAACATCAAAGGAAATTGTTGCGTTACCTACAAAGAGTATTAATTCTATTGCCTCAACAACAGCAGGTATTTATCAGAAAGATGAAGGGGATGGTATAAATGTAAGGGGTTCTCGTTCTGACGCAACTTCTTATATTGTAGATGGTATTAAAGTAAGAGGAACTATGGGGGTGCCTACTTCTGCAATTGAGCAGATTACCGTAGTAACAGGGGGTTTGCCCGCAAAATATGGGGATGCTACCGGAGGTATTATTGAGGTAACAACAAAAGGTCCTTCAAATAAAATGTTCGGAGCTTTTGAATATGAATCTTCAAGATTATTTGATGATTATAACTACGATTTACTTGGTTTTGCAATTTCAGGTCCTATTTTGAAAAAAACTAAATCAGACGGAACAAAAGGAAGCTCAATAATTGGATTTTTTCTTGCATCTGAGTTTCGTACCGTAGATGATACTGATCCTTCTGCTATCGGGATATGGAAAGTGAAAGATGATGTGTTAGCAGATTTAAAAACTAGACCTTTTGTTATTGCACCAAATGCAGCAGCTGGTTTTTTGAGTAGTTCAGACTTCTTAACTACTAATGATTTTGAGAATGTACAAGCAAAACAAAATGTTGGAAGCAAAAGGTTTAATCTTTCTGCTAAATTAGATTTCAGGCCAGCCAAGAATACATTTCTTTCAATTGGAGGGACAGCTTATAATAGTAATTACAGAAACTTTAGCTATTGGAGGTCTATGTTTAGCTCAGAAAACAACAGTAATTCTACACAAGAAACGTGGAGAGTTTTTGGTAAGTTAACTCAAAAGTTTGGTGATGAAGAGTCAAATAGCGAAAAAAGTGCTAATCTAATCAAGAATGCATTTATTACTATTCAAGCTGATTATACTTCCAACCTGTATAAAACTTTTGATAAAAATCATGAATTTGATTTATTTAATTACGGACATGTAGGAACATTTACTACTTATAAAACTCCTGTATATCAGGATGGAGTTGCTATTGATTCGATTACTGGAATACCATATTCTGGTAAGATACAAGTAGGGTGGCAAGACACACTCTATGAATTTGATGGGTCTACAACACATAATCCAGATGCTGCTAATTATACTCAGGCTTACTATAATATTTTTTCAGAGTACGGGATGAGTTCTCAATATATAAATGGTTATGGAGCAGATGGAGTGATTAGGACGCAATTTGATTTACAGGGACAAGGTTTAAGAAATGGAGAAACTCCTGCGAACGTATACTCCTTGTTTGGTAATTGGGGTACTCAATATACAGGTGCTAATAAGGAAAAAAATCAACAACAAACGTTCAAATTTTCTGCATCTGCTGACGTAGGAGATCATGAAATCTCTTTTGGTTTTGAAAGAGAGGAAAGAGTAGATAGTTATTGGGGAGTCTCCGCAAATGGTTTGTGGGGATTAGCTCGTCAGCTTACCAATAAACATATAGTAGATAGAGATTTAAGTAATCCAATGCCTGTTATTGACCAACTTACTGGAGTATATCAGGATACAATAGAATTTAATAGATTATACGTTGAGTCAGAACAATCTACTTTTGATGAGAGTTTAAGAGGCTCTTTATTTGGAGAAAATAATATAAATAATGTTGAGTGGATTGATTTAGATAATCTCTCCCCTGATCAGTTAAGTATAGATTATTTTAGTGCAAATGAGTTGTTAAATGGAGGAAGTAATTATGTGTATTATTTTGGTTTTGATGCTTTTGGGAATCCAATAACAGGCAATACTAGTTTGCAAGATTATTTTGGAAGAAGAAATAGTAATGGAGAATTGACAAATAATAATAATCAAGTTATTACAGAAAATGAACTTAGTAGAAATTATGAAGCGTTTAATCCAATATATACTGCAGGATATATTCAAGATAAATTTGCTGTTAATGATTTGCTATTTAATATTGGTTTAAGAATTGATAATTATGACGCAAATCAACCTGTACTTAAAGATAAATATTTATTATACGACCCTCTTTTAGCAAGTACTGATGATGCACTTGCGTTAGCTGGAGGTAACCATCCAGCGGCTATTGGAAATGATTATGTTGTTTATGTAGATGATATTGAGAATCCTACTAGAATTGTTGGTTATAGAAATGAGGATATTTGGTATAATGAAACTGGTATTCAGATTTCAGACCCTACTTTACTTGCGGAAGCTGCTGAGGGAAGTATATCTCCATTATTAGATAACCCTTCCGATGCTATAAAAGGATATAAAACAGCTGATGCGTTTACGGACTACACTCCTGAAACAGTGTTTATGCCAAGAATTGCATTCTCTTTCCCGATATCGGATGAGGCTCAGTTCTTTGCACACTATGATGTGTTAACACAAAGACCTCCAAGATCAAATAGAATTGAACCATTAGATTATTTATACATGGAAGATAATGTTGGGGCATTATTAAATAACCCTGATTTAAAACCAGAAAAAACTATTGATTATGAATTAGGATTTGCCAAGAAATTATCTCTTTCATCAGCACTTAAACTGTCTTTATTCTATAAAGAGTTAAGAGATATGATACAGATCACCAATGTACTTGGAGCATATCCTGCGACTTATATGATGTATCAGAATATAGATTTTGGTACGGTTAAAGGTTTTTCTACTAGTTACGATCTTAGAAGAACAGGTAGAGTACAAATGACTACTAATTATACTTTACAATTTGCTGATGGTACTGGATCTTCTGCAACTTCTGGTGAAAGTTTAGCTAATACTGGACAGCCAAATTTAAGAACAACTACTCCACTTGCATACGACCAGCGTCATGCTCTTTCAGCATCTGTCGATTATAGATACAGAAACGGAGATAAATATACTGGACCAGTAATATGGGGCAAAAAGATATTAGCAGATGCAGGTGTGAATGTTATGATGTCTGCTGGATCTGGTACACCTTATTCTAGACAATCTAACATTACTCAAGAAGCCGCTGATGGTATTAATGACCGATCTATTTTAGCTGGTAGTTTATATGGATCAAGATTACCATGGCAGTTCAGAATAAACGCTAAGTTTAATAAAAACTTTGAGATTAAGTGGACAAAAAAGAAGACTTCTTTTGCAAACGTATACTTACAAATACAAAACTTGTTAGATGCCAGAAATATAATTAGTGTTTACAGAGCCACTGGTAATCCAGAAGATGATGGATATTTAACTGCTGCAGAAACTCAAAACGATATTATGAGTAGAAATAGTCCGGAATCTTTTATGTACCTATACTCATTAGCAGTAAATAATCCTTCTAATTATAGTTTGCCAAGAACATTCAGAATGGGATTATCGCTTACTTTTTAAATTATGATATTAGAAAATAAATTATTTATAAATATGAAAATGAAACAAATATTAACTCTGTCACTTGCACTTATTACTGTTGGAGTTTTAGCGAAAGAAAATGTTCCTAACCCGAACATTAATAATGTTACTTATAATAGAGTTGCTGCAGGCTGTTCTCCATCATCATCCCAAACAGATATGGATGTTAATAATGTAAGAGCAACAATTCTTGGGGGTGGAGATATGTGGTGGAATCTTTCTGACGCTCAATACGAGATTCCTAAAGGAGGTGGTATTAACTCACTTTTTGCGGGTTCTTTATGGATTGGAGGTGTTGATGCTGGTGGGCAACTAAAAGTAGCAGCCATGACTTATCGTCAGGGTGGTAACGATTTCTGGCCTGGACCGCTTGATGTTGCGACAGCAACTATTACAGAAGAAGAATGTAATGCATGGGACAAACACTTTAAGATAGATAGATCAGATGTAGAGGAGTATGTTGCTAGATTTGGTATTGACCCAACTTATACGGATGATATGATTCCTTCATCTATTACAGATTGGCCTGCTCATGGAAATGGAGCTCAAGATCACTTTCTAGCTCCCTACTTTGATGCAAATGGTAATGGTTTCTATGAGCCTTATGATGGTGATTATCCAGATTATAATATTACCGGAGATAACGATCAGGCAGCTTTGTATGGAGATCAAACACTTTGGTGGATATTTAATGATAAAGGAAATATTCATACTGAAACAGAAGCAGATCCTATCGGATTAGAGATTCATGCCCAGGCATTTGGTTTCACGGCCGATAATGAAATTAATGATATGACTTTTTATAACTATAAAATTATCAACCGTTCTACACTGCCACTTACAGATGTTTATTTTGGACAATGGGTAGACGCTGATTTAGGTTTCTATTTAGATGATTATGTTGGTTGTGATGTGAATCTTGGTTTAGGATTTTGTTATAATGGAGATGCGGAAGATGAAGGAGCTCAGGGTTACGGATTTAATCCACCTGCTATTGGAGTTGACTTTTTCCAAGGGCCTTTGGCAGATGCAAACGATGGATTAGATAATGACAGAGATGGAATTTTTGATGAGCCTGGGGAGCAAATTATTATGTCAAAATTTGTTTATTATAATAATGATAATACAGTAAGAGGAAACCCAAATAATGGCACACATATTTATAATTACCTAAGAGGAATCTGGAAAGACAATGTTCCTATGACTTTTGGTGGAGATGGTAAAGGATCAGGCCCTGGAGCTACTACAGACCTTTGTAATTTTATGTTTCCTGGTGTTTCTGACCCTATGTTCCCAGGACAAGAGTGGACAGAGGTTACAGCAGGAAATCTTCCTGCTGACAGAAGATTTTTACAATCTGCAGGGCCATTCACTTTAGAACCAGGAGCTGTAAATACAATTACAACTGGTGTAGTTTGGGCAAGAGCAAAGGCAGGAGGTAACGAAGCATCTGTCCAATTAGTAAAAATATATGACAGAGAGGCTCAAGCTCTTTTTGATAATAATTTTAATATATTAAACGGACCGGATGCTCCGGATTTAACAATCAGAGAGATGGATCAAGAATTAATCATATCTTTAACAAATGAGGAATCATCAAATAATTACAATGAATCTTATTCTGAAAAAGACCCTTATATTACCTTAGCAGCTAATGTAGATAATCAAAATTATCAATTCCAAGGTTATTTAGTTTATCAGTTAAAAGATGCAACAGCTTCAGTTACTGATTTAGACGACCCAGACAAAGCTAGATTAGTATTCCGTTCGGATGTGAAAGATGATGTTACAGGTATTATCAATCAATATCTTGATCCAATAATGAATGTTTATGTTCCTGTACAAGAAATTCCTAATGTAATGGAGTCAGGAGCTGCGGGGGCGGTTGATCAAGGTGTAGAATATTCATTTAAAGTTACAGAAGATAAATTTGCACTAGGTAATCCTACTTTAGTAAATCATAAAACATATCACTATATGTCAATTGCTTACGGATTTAATCCTGCAGAGATAAATGCAAATCCGTATGATGTAAATAATCCATTATATGATGGGAGAAATCAACCTCATATTTCAGGAAGAAGAAATATACAGACATATTCAGCGATTCCCCATCAGGTGGATCCTGAAAATGGTGGAACTGTTTTAGGATCACACTATGGAGACGGTGTAAGAATCACTAGAATTGAAGGTGTGGGTAATGGAGGAAATACTGTGGAACTAGACTCAGCAACTGTTGTGGAAGTTATTGCAGATGGACAATCATTATTCCCATCATATGAAAATGGAATGGGTCCCATTACTATTACTGTAGTTGACCCTTTAAAGATTAAAGATGAAGAAGAAGGAAATGTATATACTGTAATTCTAGAGGATCCAGTTACAACAAATCAAGGAACTATTACTTCTTATGCAAAATGGAGAGTGCTTAATGGCACAAATACTTTAATTACAAGTACAAAATCAATTGATGTTGGTGCGGAACAATTATTCCCAGAACATGGTTTCTCAATTAAATTAAATCAGGTAGATCTTCCTGCTTCTGATCCCGCATCAAATGAAAATAATGGATTTATTTCAGGTACTATTGAATTTGACGACCCTTATGATAAATGGTTAAGTGGTGTGCCAGATTATGATGGAAACTTTTTATATGGTCTTAATTGGATTAGATCTGGTACATATGTTGATGAAGATGATGATGTCTATGATGATTATTTTACTGATGAAGATCCAGAGGGAATATACGAGGGAGCAGTAATACAAGAAGTTACTATTAAAACTACTCTGCCTGACTTTGCAGGAGGATCAAGTCTCTCTTTTGAAATTTCAGGTGGTACTTGGGCTCCTTATAGATTTGCATCTCACTTTAATAGTGGTCCTGCACAACCTTATTATACTTCATTTCCTTATTCAACAGCATCTACTTTAACATCTGTTGATATTGTCTTTACTTCAGATCAAACACAATGGACTAGATGTGCTGTTGTGGAGGCATCTGATGACAAATCACTAGCAGAAGGNGGTCAAACTAAAATGGGATTAAGATCNCATCCTTCAGTTGACAAAAATGGNGATGATGATGGTAGTGGTACTTTTGGTATGGGTTGGTTTCCNGGTTATGCAATTGATTTAGAATCAGGAGAAAGATTAAANCTTATTTTCTCAGAAGACTCTTGGTTATCAGGTGAAAATGGTAGAGATATGAAATGGAATCCTACATCAAACATTATTACAGCAAATGAATTTCCTGCCTATCAAAATGGACAATTCTCTGGAGGAAGTTATCTGTTAGGAGGAAAACATTTTGTATATGTAATTGGAGGAGATGCTTCTGTGATGGCAGAAGACGATTATCTTACTTCTGATTTATGTCCTTCATATGATGAAGGAGCTTGGATTTATAATATTTTATCTGACACAATTTCCAGCTCATATACTGCAGGTATTGCAAAAGTTTTTCAACATTGTACTTGGGTTGGAGCTCCCTTATTATCTGCTGGATCTGGGTCTCAACTTTTTGGGAAAGGAGAAGAAAATACGGCCAGGGTGAAATTAAGAGTAAATTCTAGTTATAATCCGTATGTTAATGTTGATCAATCACAGATTTTAAATTCTTCTGATGAATTAGTTGTTGGAAACACATATTATGTAGCGGATAATAACTTGCAAATTCATAACGCTAAGTGTCAGCTTACTTATCCTAAAATCTATGGAGGAAAGAAAGTAACTCATGCAGGAACTAATTATGAGGTTGGGGAGTTATTTGTAGCTACAACTACTTCTTTTACAGGGAATTCAAAATCTAGAGTTATTGCAGATATTCCAATAAATAACTTTAATCCAGTATATGAATTTAACACTACTGATTTGGTCTCTGAAATTAAAGATAATGAGCAGGCAAAATCAGCTTTAGATTTAATTAATGTTGTGCCGAATCCGTACTATGGATATTCAGAATATGAGACGAGTCAATTAGATAATATAGTTAAGATTACAAACCTTCCAAATAGTGCTACAATAAGGATCTTTACAGTTAGTGGCACATTGCTTAAAACTATTAAGAAATCAGATGATTTAACTTCTGTANACTGGGATTTAAAGAATGATCATGGGATCCCTGTTGCNAGTGGATTATATGTAATTCATGTTAGAACAACGATAGATGGCAAAAAGCAAAACAAAATTCTAAAATGGTTTGGAGTGCTACGTCCAATTGACTTAGATACTTTTTAAAATATAAAAGAAAATGAAAATGTTAAATATGAAAAAGATAACTCATTCTTTCAAGATTGCTTTGATATGCGCGATCTTATTAATTACTGTTAACCAGAGTTTCTCTCAGGAACAAGCAATTAGAGCAGGTTCTGCTGGTGCATCAGAATTATTGATTAACCCTTGGGCTAGATCCTCTGGATGGGCAGGAGCGAATGTTGCGGGTGTAACTGGTCTTGAGTCTCAGTATTCTAATGTAGCGGGATTAGCGTCTACCGATAGGTCGGAATTAATTTTTACTCAGACTTCTTGGTTGCAATATGGTAATGAATTATTTAATGCAAATGAATCGGTAAGTAGTATTAGTACTTTTGGTTTTTCTCANAAACTTGGAGAATCTGGTGTTATNGGATTAGGAGTTATGTCAATGAATTTTGGAGATATTGAAATTACTACTGTAGATATGCCAGATGGTGGTATTGGTACTTTCTCTCCAAGGTTTATGAATATAGGAGCNTCTTATGCACATATTTTCTCTAATAGTATTCAAGGAGGTTTTACTTTAAGAATGATTTCTGAACAAATATCAGATGTTAGTGCAAATGGAGTTGCGTTGGATGCTGGTATTCAGTATAGAACTTTGCAGCCAAACAAAAATGAATTAAAATTTGGTATTTCTTTTAAGAATTGGGGACCAAAAATGTCTTTTGCTGGTGATGGACTCTCATTTAGAGGTATTGTCCCAGGAGGTACTGATGATGATTATAAGATGACGGTTGAGCAAAGAGGAAGTTCTTTTGATCTTCCTGCATTATTTAATATTGGAATGACATATGACATTAATCTTGCTAATCATAGATTAACAGGGGCGGGAACATTTACTTCAAATTCTTTTCAGAAAGATCAATATAGAGCAGGAGGAGAATATTCATATAAGGAATATTTTATGATAAGAGCAGGATTTGTTTATGAAGAAGGCCTTTTGGAGTTTGATACTAGAACAACTGCAGTAGTTGGGCCAACAGCTGGTTTTACAGTTGAACTACCAATGGGAGATGAATCTAGCTTTGGAGTAGATTACTCCTATAGATATACTAATCCATTTAAAGGATGCCATGCTATTGGTTGCAGGATAGATTTATAAAAAACAAAAACAAAATATTATNTTAAAAAGGAAGTTAATTCTTCCTTTTTATTATTTTGACACAGATAAAAATCGCAAGACTATGAGTGATATTCAATATTTTACAGAGGAAGGACTACGTAAATTAAAAGATGAATTAGAACATCTTAAAAGTGTTGAAAGACCAAAAGTAATTCAGCAAATTGCAGAAGCAAGAGATAAAGGTGATTTGTCAGAAAATGCAGAATATGATGCCGCAAAAGAAGCACAAGGTCATCTGGAAGATAGAATAAATAAATTAGAAGCTATAAATAGTAATGCTAGGGTAGTTGACACCTCAAAATTAGATGTATCTGTTGTTCGATTATTAACAAAAGTTACTATTAAAAACACAGNAAACTCGATGGAAATGACTTACTCCATTGTACCAGAGGCAGAAGCAGATCTAAAAGAAAAAAAGATTTCCGCTTCTTCTCCTATTGGGAAAGGATTACTTGGAAAATCAATTGGTGAAATTGCAGAAATTCAGATTCCGAACGGAATAATAAAATTTGAAGTTATCAAAATAGAAGCGGCTTAGATGTCTAATATCTTTTCAAAAATAGTTAATAATNAAATACCATCTTTTAAAGTAGCAGAAGATGAAAATTATTTAGCTTTCNTAGATGCATTTCCTTTATCATACGGACATGTATTAGTTATCCCTAAAATCGAAACAGACTATATTTTTGATTTAGATTCTGATAAATATTTAGGATTATGGGATTTTTCTCAGAAAGTAGCAAAAGCAATGGATAAAGTAATTGTTTGTAAAAGAATTGGAGTNGCTGTTATTGGNTTNGAAGTTCCACATGCNCATATTCATCTTGTTCCAATAAATGGCATTTCNGATATTAACTTTGAANGTGAGAAAAAAACTTTTTCTGCAGATAAAATGCAAGAAATTGCAGATAAAATTAATTTTGNTTTAAGCTAATTTGTCAGGNTTATCCTTTAAGAAAGAAGACCAAGAAGAATAACTTTTNCCTGAAGAACTATCATTTCTTTGAAAATAATGACAAGCAGCAGCAGCTAAACCATCAGTTGCATCCAAGTGTTTTGGCATACTTTTTATATCAAAAAGTGATTGTAACATAGAAGCAACTTGCACTTTAGAGGCATTTCCACTTCCTGTAATAGATTTCTTTATTTTCTTTGGTGTATATTCAAAAATAGGAACATCTCTGTATAACGCAGCTGCCATTGCTACTCCTTGAGCTCTNCCTAACTTCAGCATTGATTGTACATTTTTCCCAAAAAATGGAGCTTCCAAAGAGACTTCATCTGGCTTGTATTCATCAACAAGTTGAACGGTTCTCTCAAAAATTCTTTTTAGTTTTAGGGCATGTCCATCAAGTTTTTCCAAGTGAATTACACCCATTTGAACCATCTTCATTTTTTTATTTAGAATACTAATAATTCCATATCCCATGATGTTTGTTCCAGGATCAATTCCTAATATTATTCGTTCTTCTTCCAAAATATATTTCTGATTTCCCAAAATTAAGAAAAGATTTGTTAATATATCTCCTCTCTTTCAAAATTATAAATACAATTTATACACTGGTTATTGTAACTTTGTCTTTTATTTCATTTCCTAAATGGAAGGGTAGAAGTATATGAAAGAAAATTCGTTAAATAAAATATCATGGATCAAATTTAGAAAAGATAAACTAGCTTTATCTTCTTTGTTTTTTATTCTGTCACTAACTATTTTATCTATATTTTCTTATACTTTCATGATAGATAAAACGAAATATGCTTCAGAAATGAATTTAGAACTTTCCACACTTCCTCCTTTTGCTAAGGTTTCAACTCTCATAATTGACGGAGAGGAAATTCTTGCAAAAGATGTAAATAAAAATAATTTGGGTATTTCTTATTATCTTATTAANACTTCAGAATATGTGGAGTATGAAGGTGAATATGAGAAATCTGNTANAACCTACTATTTTGGAACCGATAAATATGGTAGAGATCTGTATAGCAGAATAATTTACGGAAGCAGAATTTCTCTTTCAGTTGGATTTATTGCGGTACTAATTTCTTTAATTATTGGTGTTTTTCTAGGCTCACTTTCTGGTTATTATGGAGGGAAAGTAGATGATTTTATAATGTGGATCGTAAATGTTGTTTGGTCCATACCCACTTTACTTATGNTAATAGCCATTACATTGGCACTTGGTAAAGGGTTTTGGCAGGTATTTATAGCTGTTGGATTAACTATGTGGGTTGAAGTAGCTAGAATTGTTCGTGGAGAGTTTATNTCACACAGAAATAGAGAATATGTTGAGGCTGGAAAGGTTTTAGCTTTTTCTAATTTTCGAATNATTTTTANGCATATNNTNCCNAATGTNTTNGCTCCAATAATTGTTATTTCGGCAGCAAATTTNGCAGCAGCTATCCTTATCGAATCAGGATTAAGTTTTCTAGGATTGGGAGCACAACCACCGATTCCTACATGGGGAGGGATAATTAAAGATCATTACCATTATATTATTATGGATAAAGCGTATTTGGCAATTATTCCAGGTATTTTTATTATGTTATCAGTATTATCTTTCATGTTATTAGGTAATGGATTACGTTCTGCACTAGATGTAAAACAATGAAAAATATATATTTGCAATTGATTTATTAATCCTTTTTNGAAGAAGAGATTTATATTATATTTGTCAAACTTATTAAAAATAAAAAGATGACAAAAAAATTACTTTCAATAATCTTTCTATCGGTTCTTACTTTTTCTTTAGTAAAAGCAGATGAAGGAATGTGGCTTCCNCAATTACTACAATCTATGAATGAGTCTGATATGAAAGATTGTGGATTACAACTTACAGCTCAAGATTTATATGATGTAAATAATTCTTCNTTAAAAGATGCAATTGTTGCCTTGAATGGAGGTATGTGTACTGGAGAGATGATCTCTTCACAGGGGTTAATGCTTACAAATCATCATTGTGCTTTTGATGTAATACAAACACATTCAACAGTAGATAATGACTATCTAACAGATGGTTTTTGGGCTATGACAAGAGATGCGGAACTTCCTAATGAGGGATTTTCTGTTTCTTTTTTAGTCAGTATTGAATCTGTAACCGATAGAGTCTTGGAAGATCTAGGTGAGGTGACAGAATCAGAGAGAAACACTAAGCTTAGAGAAATTTTNAATNAAATATCTNCAGAAAAAATTGATGGAACAGATTATAATGNAAGAGTAAAATCTTTTTTTGGGGGTAATGAATTTTACTTAATGACCTACATTACGTATAATGACGTCAGATTAGTTGGAGCTCCTCCTTCATCAATAGGGAAGTTTGGAGGAGATACTGATAATTGGATGTGGCCAAGACATACAGGAGATTTCTCATTATTGAGAGTATATTGTGCTCCTGACGGAAGCCCAGCAGAGTATTCTGAAGAAAATATTCCTTATACTCCAAAACATCATTTGCCAATTCAGTTAGATGGAGTAGATAATGGAGATTACACCATGATTTTTGGTTTCCCAGGAAGTACAGACAGATTCTTAACTTCTTTTGGAATTCAAGAGGCTTTAGAACAAACTAACCCAACAATTGTTCAGATTAGATCAGAAAAATTAGCAATCATGAAATCTGGGATGGATGATAATAAGAAAACTAAAATTCAATATGCTTCTAAATATGCAGGAACATCTAATTATTGGAAATATTACATTGGTCAGTCGAGAGGTTTAAAAAGGATGAAAGTTTATGACAAAAAAGTAGAAATAGAAAATAAATTTACCGAATGGGTAAACTCGGGAGATGAACAGAGATACGAGAAATTTGGAAACACTTTAAATTTAATTAAAGAAGCTTATGAAGATAACAGAGAATTAAATATCTCTAGAACTTATTTGAATGAGGCAATCTTTCAAGGTGCTGAAATCATGTATTTCTCTTTTATCATGAACAGAAAATTAGTAAATATTCCGAAGGATAAAGAAGAGAAAACAATGTTTATGAATGAAATCAGAGAAGAAGGTAAAGAATTTTATAAAAACTATAATTCAACTATTGATGAAGAATTGTTTTCTGCTATGTTAGAGATGTATTATTATAATGTTCCTCAGAATCAACATCCATCAGTATTTAAGAAAATTGAGAACCAACTATTAGGGTTTAAAGCGCTTGATTTTGATTATTACGCAAAAGATGTTTTTAGAAAATCTATCTTTTCATCTGAAGATAAGTTTATGAATTTCTTGGAAAATCCATATACTATGAAATTAGAAAGAGATCCTGCTTATACCACAATGATGTCAGTTTATAATTATTATATTGCGAATCATTATGCGCAAAGAAAATCCGTTAGAGCGAAATTAGATGAAGGGAATCGATTATTTATTGCCGGATTAAGAGAAATGAATCCTGAGGAAAACTATTATCCAAATGCTAATTCTACCATGAGAGTTACTTACGGAAATGTAGGGGATTATAATCCTGGAGACGCAATGCATTATGATTTTTATACTACAATTGATGGAATTATTGAAAAAGAGGATCCTACAAATGATGAGTTTATTGTTCCAGAAAAACTAAAGGAATTATATGAAATAGGAGATTATGGACAATATGCAGATGAGAATGGAAATTTAAGAATTAATTTTATTTCTAATAACGATATTACTGGTGGAAACTCTGGTTCTCCGGTAATTAATGCATGGGGTGAGATTGTTGGAACTGCATTTGATGGTAATTGGGAAGCTATGAGTGGTGATATTGCTTTCGAGAATGAAATACAAAGGACTATCTCGGTGGATATTAGGTATACTATGTTTATTATCGATAAGTTTGCAGGAGCTACTCATCTAATTGATGAAATGACAATTGCTCCAACACATCTTGAAAAAACAATAGAAACAGATATAAAATAGATAACATATTTGTATTCAAACCCACTCAAATGAGTGGGTTTCTTTTTGGTGGACCTCTTGGTCCTTATTTCGAACTTTTTTAGAAAATTAAAATAATTCGAAACTTCTTCCTCAATTAGTGAAATGAATTTTAGATCTTTGTCGTATAATTGCATCATAAAATAAGAAAATGAAAAGAATTTTACTAATATTTGTTATTGCTTTAGGTCTATCTCAAACCACAAAGGCACAAGCGGTAATAACAGCTGTTCCTTGTGACATGTTAGGTATGGTTATGAATGTAGGTTCTCAAGAAACCTCTATCAATATTTATCATTCAGGTCAATCTATGACTTTCCCACAATCAGAAAATATTTTTATGTGGGAATTTACAGACCAACAAGGAAATATATTACATCAAGACACTTTAGTTGATGAGTCAACTATTATATTTGGTCATAATTGGTCATTAACTGATACAATAAATGTTACAGTGCATTTTGTAAATGATTCGGCTAATTTGGATAATTGGTATATTAATCAAGGTTTACCGACTAATGGTAATTCAATTAATTGTTTATTTGAAGACCAGATATATTGGGAAACAGGTGCTCCTACACCATGGGGGAGTTGGACATTTATTCATAATAATCCAGGTGTTGATCTAAATACTCCAACAGGTATTTTTAATATTTTTCCAAATAATAAGCAATTAATTAAGATAGTTGACTTATTAGGTAGAGAGTCTAAAGGATTTAAGAATCAACCTTTATTTTACATCTATGATGATGGAACAGTTGAGAAAAGAATAATTATTGAATAAATAAAAACCCACTCAATTGAGTGGGTTTATTTATGGTGGACCTCTCGGTCCTAAGTTCGAAATTTTTCACTGATTTAGATTGTTATGAAGTATATAATTGTTGGTATAAATAATCCACTACATATTATTGATAGTTGCTTTGAGTGTATTTCTTTTGAATGCCAGTATGATATAATTATTAGTGGAATTTGGAAAGGAATTCTGAATAAAGCTTGACTTTTAGATATGCTAAGTATTTCTCTAGGAATTTCTGATATATATAAATATATATTTGCAGGCAGAACAGCAATTAAAAGTAATATAATGCCCCATGCAGCTAATTTTCTTGTCTGATTAAATAATAATAATATCCCTAGTAGAACTTCAATAAATCCACTTACTAGAACAGCTTCTTCTTTCNAGTTTATAATTGGAGGAACAATTGTAACAAAGAAATCTGGATTTATAAAATGTTTGACACCTACAGTTATATATAATAGGCTCATTATATAAATTGTGATATTTTTAAATAGTTTCAATTTTTATTTTTGGTGGAACTCTTGGTTCTTATTTCGAACTTTTTCAAGTACTTCATTAAAATTATAAAATTTCCAAATGAATCCTTCTTTTTTTAATTTATCTACATTTATAGATACGTCTGTATTGATAATTTGACTTCTTTCTCCTAGAAATAATCTTATTAGAAATAAAGGTATTCTGATAATTAAAGCATATGGGAATAATTTTTCTTTTATCTTTTTAATAAACATCCCTTGAGAGATTGGTTCTGTTGTCGCTAAATTATATGCGCCTTTATAATTTTCATTAGTTATTGCTTCTTTAATGAAGTTAGCTGCGTCATCAACATGTATCCAACTTATTTTCTTTTTTTTTGAGCCAATTACCACTCCAACACCTAATTTCATGCTCAGAAGATTATATTTTAAAAAAGCCGTTTCTTGATTCATTAATAACGATATTCTCATTTGGATCACCCGGCTTCCAATTTGTTTAAACTGCTGTGCTGATTCTTCCCAATCTGAAGCCATTCTTGCTATCCAATCTGTCCCAATTTCATCATTTTCAGACTTTACGCCTCTTGCATTTAAACCATATATTCCTATTGCAGAGGCAGATATAAAAGTTTTGGGTGAAATATTTAATTCTTTACATTTATTAAATAATAAGTTTGCTGCACCAATTCTACTTTGATGCATTAATCTTTTATTTTTCTTTTTCCATCGTTTTAGTATAGGATATCCTGATAAGTGAATAATATGTTTGCAATTTTCTAATGCTTTTTCATCAATTTCATCTGTTGATGTATTCCAAAAATAGATATTTTTATTATTAACTTTTTCTTTATTACTAGTTAATGCAATAATTTCATAATCATCTTTCAATAATTCTCTTATTATTTTTGCCAAGGAACCACTATATCCGGTAATAATAACGCGATCTTTCATTAGAGTAAATTACTAAATTAGTTAGTTATTAAATTAATAAATTCATCAATACTTGATATAGTATTTAATTTTTGTGAATCATCTTTATTAAGTAAACTTTTATTTATAATCGTATATATTTTTGATTTTGAAAAATGGGTCTTAAGAAAGTTAGTTATTTCTTTTAATTCTAATCTGGAAGTATTTGAAACAACACTAAATAATATATTATCTATTGTATTTTCATTTTTTAAAGATAACATTAAGTCATGTGGTAAGTTTTGACCAAGGTATACAACATTATGGCCATTCATTTTTAATGTTAAATAAGCAAATAAGAGTCCTATGTCATGTAATTCATTTTTTGGAAGAAATAGCAGCCAGTTTTCTTTAGAGAGTTTTTTAAATCCTATTTTTTCTATTTCTTTATAAATCTTAGTCTTTATCAATTCTGATAGAAAATGTTCTTGAGGCGGACTAATTTGATTATTTATCCACAATATTCCAATTCTGTTTAGAGATTCTAATAAGACATGCTTATAACATTCAATTATTCCAATATCTTTTACGCATTTTTCATAGGTATTATGAAATAGTAGTTGATTGTATGATAATGAAGATTCAAGAATTTGAGATATATATTGTGAGTGTTTATTAGTTTGATTATCTTTTTTTAATGTATTGTTAATATGACCGTCTATTTCTTCTGAAGATAGCTTAGTTAAGATCGATATTTTAAACCCAGCATCTACAAGTATACTATACCTAAGAGCCTTTACAATCATCTTGTCATCATAGTATCTGATGTTGGTTGAGGTTCTTTTCGGCTTAACAAAACTATATCTATTCTCCCATGTACGTATCAATATTTTATTTAGTCCAGTTATTTTTGAAAAATCGTCAATGCTATATTTATTCATTGGTTTTGAATTTATTATTTTTGCAAAGTTAAAATTTTTTATGAATGTATAATATAAATACAAAAATACTATACATTTGTATAGTAAAATACAATAAAAATTATACATTTGCAATATGTTAAAAAATTATAATATTATAGGTTCAGGTTTTTCTTCATTATGTGCGGCTGCTTCATTAGCTCAATCAGGCGGAAATGTAAAAGTCTTTGAAAAGAATAATGAACTAGGAGGTAGAGCTAGACAGTTTAGTGAAGATGGTTTTGTTTTTGATATGGGTCCAAGCTGGTATTGGATGCCGGATATATTTGAAAATTTCTTCAAAAGATTTGATAAAAANCCATCTGAATATTATGATCTAATAAAATTAGATCCTGGTTTTCAGATAATATTTGACACCAATCATACAATAAAGATTAACAGTAGTTTTTCTGATATTTTAAGTTTATTTGAGAGTTATGAAAAAGGGGCAGGAGATAAATTAAAAAAATTTATAGATGATGCTGAGATTAAATATAATCTGGCAGTTACGTCTTTAATGTATCAGCCTGGGGTTAGTTTTTTTGAGTTATTTCAAAAAGATATTTTTAAGAATCTTGGAAAGATGAGCATCTTTTCTTCATACAGAAAACTTGTAGCAAGACATTTTAAAAATCCTTTTCTAAGAAATATTCTAGAGTTTCCGGTACTTTTTTTAGGATCTACTCCAAANGATACACCTGCNCTTTATAGTTTAATGGCATTTTCAGGATTAAAACAAGGCACTTATTATCCAATGGGGGGTTTTGGAAAGGTTATTGATGGGATGGTAAAATTATGTAAAGAATTAGGAGTAGAGTTTTTCACTAATCATGAGATTACTGATTGTAATTTTGTTAATCATAAAATAAATGAGATTACTACAAAATCAGCTGCATTTAAATCAGATTATGTTATTTGTGGTGCTGATTACCACCATTTTGATCAGAATATATTACCTAAAGAATATAGTAGCTACTCAAAAAAATATTGGGACAACCGTTCTATGTCTCCTTCGTGTTTAATTTATTATTTGGGTGTTGATAAGAAGCTGGCTCATTTAGAGCATCATAATTTATTTTTTGATAGTGATATTGAGCAACATACTGATGATATCTATAAACACAAGCAGTGGCCAAAAGATCCATTATTTTATGTGTGTTGTCCGTCTAAAACTGACCAAACGGTTGCTGCTAAAGACAAGGAGAATTTATTTTTATTAATGCCCTTGNCATCTGGTATTGTTGATAATAATGATCTACGAGAAGAATATTTTCATAAAATGATAAGTCGATTAGAGAAATATTGTGGACAAAAGATAATAGATAAAATCCTTGTTAAGAAAAGTTATTGCATTAATGATTTTAAAAGTGATTATAATGCATTTAAAGGCAATGCATATGGGCTTGCCAATACTTTGTTACAAACGGCTAATTTAAAACCAAAAGTGTTAAGTAAACACATTCCAAATCTTTTTTATACTGGTCAATTAACTGTTCCGGGGCCTGGCGTCCCTCCATCTATTATTTCAGGGCAAATAGTTGCAGATTATATTTTAAAAAATCATAATCAGTAATGAAAGATTTATTTGATATAGTTTCTAATAAATGTAGTAAAATTACTACTAAAGAATATAGTACTAGCTTTTCTTTAGGAATAAGAATATTAGATAAAAAATTACACAATCCTATTTATAGTATTTACGGTTTTGTACGTTTTGCAGATGAAATAGTAGATTCGTTTCATACTTATAGTAAAGATACATTGTTTAAGAAATATAAAAGGGATACTTATTTAGCAATTAAAGAAGGAATTAGTTTAAATCCAATTCTTAATAGCTTTCAAGATGTAGTTAATAGATTTAAAATAGAACATTCATTAATAGAAACATTTTTGAATAGTATGGAGATGGATTTAAAAGATCAAAATTACGATAAGAATACATATAATAAATATATATTAGGATCTGCTGAGGTAGTTGGATTAATGTGTTTAAAAGTTTTTTTAAATGGAAATAAAAAGGAATATGAGAAACTAAAACCCTACGCAATGAAACTCGGTTCAGCTTTTCAAAAAGTAAATTTTTTAAGAGATGCTAATACTGATTATAAGGTTTTAGGTAGGACTTATTTTCCAGAGGTAAACATGATCAACTTTAAAGAAGAAGATAAATTAATAATTGAAAATGANATTGAAGAAGATTTTAATGAAGCGTTGATTGGAATAAAAATGTTACCTAGANCTTCAAAAGTTGGAGTGTATTTAGCTTATACATACTATTATAGCCTATTTAAAAAGATTAAAAAGATGCCCTCTTCAAGTGTTTTAGAAAATCGTATACGTATTCCTAACACTAAAAAATTTACATTATTACTAATATCTATAGNAAAACATCACTTAAAACTAATATGAAAATATTTTACATCATTATTTTATCTTTCTTAGTATTATTTTCTACTGCTCAAANTAATAATCTACANGAAATTAGAGATGCTTATTTGTCAGCTAGTGACAGTCAAGAAAAGGTTAAAAAATTATTACAATTATGTGATAATGATAATATTAATAGACCAATTATTCTTGCGTATAAAACAGTAGCTGAGATGATGTTAATAAGCTACTATTATAATCCATTTAAAAAATTAGAAATATTTAATGATAAAAGTAAGCACCTTGATTTAATTATTAAAAATAATATAAATAATCTTGAAATTCGTTTTCTAAGATATTGTCTACAGAAAAAATCTCCAAGTTTTTTAGGTTACAACAAAGAGTTAGATATAGATTATAAATTTATATTAAGAAACATTAATAATCATCCACAAGAAACACAAGTTTACATTTATTCAATTATAAGATCCTTATAAATATGAAAGAAGAAGTNATTTTGGTAAATAATAATGACCAAGAAATTGGTACTATGGGTAAAATGGAGTCTCATATNAAAGGATCCTTACATAGAGCNATTTCTGTCTTNATTTTTAATAGTAAAAATGAGATGTTATTGCAAAGAAGATCATTAAATAAGTATCATACTCCTGGATTATGGAGTAATACAGCGTGTAGTCATCCAAGACCAAAAGAAGAAGCAATAGACGCTGCCAAAAGAAGACTTTTTGAGGAAATGCGGTTAAAAGCAGATTTAGAATTTGCTTTTAAGTTCTTATATAAAGTTAATTTTGATAATAAATTAATAGAACATGAGTTAGACCATGTCTTTATTGGCTTTACAGATGAAAAACCAAATTATAATGCTGAAGAAGTTTGTGATTGGAAATATTTAAATCAACATGATTTAGAAAAGTTATTAAATAAAACACCAGAATCTTTTTCTCCTTGGTTCAACTTGTGTTATAAAAGGGTTTTTGATAAAGTTAATCAGTTAAATATTACATAAAATAATCTACTATGAATTTAATATTTGGTATCTTTCTAATAATTATTACGTTTTTCTTCATGGAATTTGTTGCATGGGCTACTCATAAATATGTTATGCATGGATTTTTATGGTATTTGCATAAAGATCATCATGTAGTCAATAAAGATAATAAATTTCAAAAGAATGATTTTTTCTTTTTAATCTTTGCTATACCATCTATGATTTTGATATTTATTGGATATGAATATGATAATCTGTGTTTATTTATTGGATTAGGTATTGCTCTATATGGTTTTGGATATTTTATTGTTCATGAAATTATTATTCATCAAAGATTACCTTTTTTTAAAAGATCTAATAATGCATATGTCAGATCCATACGTATGGCTCATAAAATTCATCATAAAAATTTAGGCAAGTATGGAGGAACTTCATTTGGTATGTTAATCGTTTCTAGAAAATATTTTAAATTATGAGTTTATATTTTAAGATCTTATTCTTTTCTTTTATTATTCCTTTTCTATTTTCATTTCATAATAAGATAAAGTTTAATAAATATTTCTTTGTGGTATTTATTACATTAATCTCTTCATCAATCCCATTTATTTTACATGATATATACTTTACAGATTTAGAGGTATGGGGATTTCATATCGAACATCATGCAGATGTTTTATTATACAATTTACCGTTAGAAGAAATTTTATTCTTTATCGTTATTCCATTTTGTTGCTTATTTATATACTTTGTTTTTAAGAAATTAGAAATATTTAACTTACCTTATAACAGGAAGTTTCTCATCAGATTATCTCTTCTATTATTAATATTCGGACTAGGGTTTAATGAAAAGTCATATACATTATTTGTCTTTTTATCTGCTTCACTTTGTCTATTACATATCTCTTACAGTAAATCTAAATGGAATGGATATTTTTTTAGTACTTATATAATAATTTCCTTAGTCCCTTTTCTAATTGTAAATGGTTTTCTTACTGGTTATCCTAATGTTGAGAATTCCCCGGTATGGTATAATTCAAGTGAAATCATTGGATTTAGATTTCTTAACATAATTCCTATTGAGGATTTCTTTTATAATTTTGTACTTCTGTATTGTAATTTTTCACTTTTTGAATTTTATTCTAGTAAAATAATTCGAAATGAAGATAAAAGAAATTAAATCAATTACAGATTTAGATAGAATTAAAAGAGCTAATCTTATTAATTCTATAACTGGTATTAGTCCAGCTAATTTAGTTGGAACTATATCTAATGATATGAAAGAAAACCTTTCTATTATTAGTTCTGTTGTGCATATTGGTAGTAATCCTCCTTTACTTGGATTTATATTGAGACCAAGCAAGAATACCAGAAGAGATACTTATGACAATATATTTGAAACGAATCAATTTACTATTAATCATATTCATTCAAAGATGATTACAAGATCTCATTATACATCTGCAAAATTTCAGAAGCATGAATCAGAATTTGATAAATGTAAACTTACACCTGAATATTTAAATAAATTTAAGGCACCGTATGTTAAAGAGAGTTATGTTAAGATTGGTTTAGATTTAGAAGATATTCAGCTAATAAAATCTAATGGGTGCCGCTTAATCATAGGAAAGATTAAACATATTTTCATGCCTCATAATGCAATTCATAAAGATGGTAATATCCAACTTGAATTATTAGATAGTGTGGCGGTAAACGGATTATACACGTATTATTCATTAAATAAGGTTGCTGAATACTCATACGCTAGACTTAATGACCCTTTCTTTAAGAAATATTAGAATCGATTAATAGATTATATATTTAATGGAATGATAATTAATTTAACTAAATAAAAACATAAAAAAATGAGTGTAGACATTTTTAGACATAGTGGAGGGTTATACACCCTTTATGCAAACCAAACAGTAAATAAAGAGATATCTCTTTTATGGGATTTTTTTAGAAAACCCAGCAACCTAAATAAGTTGACTCCTGAAGACGTTAATTTCAAGATTCAATCAGGAGCATCTGATGATTTTTATGAGGGAAAAATAATTAGTTATAAAATTAATCCTTTTAAATTCGTTGCCTTAAACTGGATAACAGAAATATCTCAAGTAAAAGAAGGTTCCTATTTTATTGATAATCAGATTTCTGGTCCATATAAAATGTGGCACCATGAGCATCATTTTAAAAGCAATGATAATGGAACTACAGATGTTGTTGATAAAGTAACATACAAACTGCCATTCTATATTCTAGGAAGATTAATGCATAAAATCTTTATTAAAAGTAAATTAGAAGACATCTTCATGTTTCGACAAAAAAAAATTAATGAATTATTTAACAAGTAATTATTATAAGATTATAATATTTTATTTATAGTACTTACTTAATTTGTTCTTTGCATCCATTAATTTTGGTGATATTAC
>PAKE01000019.1 GCA_002710495.1 Flavobacteriales bacterium | reverse complement strand
TTGGTAATTAAACGTTGGATTACCAGAACTGTTTATATTTGGCACTCCTCCTGAAGGTAAAACTTCTATTTCTCCGTCACAATAATTCCAACAGCTAGGATTTTGGGAAGATCCTATAGAAGCATCTAAAACACTACTATTGTCTAGAACAGCTATTGAATTTGAATTACAACCATTTAAATCCTCCACCGTAATTGTATAACTACCTGTTCCAAGACCATTTATTGAATAAGTAGTATCTCCAGTGGACCAGCCATATAAATACGTTGTAGCTGAGCCCACTCCTCCCGACCCATTCCAAGTAATTGATCCATTACTCCATCCCGTACATGTAATATGGGTAATAACAAAAGAATGTGTAATTGCTGTTGGTTCTTGATAAGTTATGTCTTCTATATACTCACAACCACTGTTATCTGTAATAACAAAAGTATACAGTCCAGCTCCTCCAAAGTTAGGGGCTAATATATTATCAATTATTAAGGAATTACCGTTATAAACAATATTCCCTAATACATCTAAAACTTTTGTAGTGTAAGGCCCAGTACCTCCATTTATAGAAATATTTGCCGTTCCGTTACTACCTCCATGACATTGCACTTCATATCCGTTCCAATTTGAAGTCGTAATGTTAACATATATTGGGTTTGGCTCTGTTACTATGATAATATCCTGAGCAGCACAGTTATTCGCATCTAAAACTTCTACCGTTTGTAGTCCAGGTCCAAAAGGTGGAAAATTAATAGGAGAAGTATGGTATGCTAATCCATTTAATGAATATAAATATGGTTGTGTCCCTCCAACAGCAACAATACCACCAGGATTGTTTAGTATATATCCATCATTTGCTCCGTTACAAGAAATAGGAGAAAAAATTGTAGTGTCAATATATAAAGAATCTGGCTGGTCAATGTAAATATGAACTGTATCGGTACAACCTATATTGTCTTCTACATATACGATATATTGATCTGAAGGGAGGTTGCCAAAGAAGATAGTGTTTTGTGTGGTTACTCCATTGTCATTAGAGTACATATAAGGAGCATATCCTCCTGTTGCTAAAATTTTAATAGATGCATCATCTGCTTCAAAGCAGCTAATTTCAGAAATTATTAATGAATCTATTTGGACAGATTGAGATGGCTCTAAAATTTCTACAGAATCTGTGAAAGTACATCCGTTACCATCTGTTACTGTTAGAGTATGAAAACCTGCATCAAAAGTAGTTACTATAGCTGTCGTACTGCTATCATCCCATAATAAAGAATATGGGTTAGTTCCTCCTGAAATAATAGCTGACGCGTCTCCGTCAGAACCACCTAAACAAGTAACTGAGTCTCTAGTAAACTGGATGGAAAGAGCTTGTGGTTCCGTTACCGTGAAGTTTTGTGAAGTAATACATCCATTACCATCTGTAACAGTTAGCGTATCATCTCCTGCAGATAAGTTAGATATAGAGTCTAATCCTCCACTCCAAGAATAAAAATAAGGTTGAGTACCTCCTATTACTGTTGATATTACAGATCCATCACTACCATCATTACAACTTACATGTGAAACCGTAAGGAGAGATATAATTAATTCATCTGGTTGAGTTATTGGCTGAGACGAAGATACTTTTGAGCATCCCATAGAATCGGTAACGATTACAAAATATGGAGTCCCAATAGTTGATGGAATTAAACCTACAGCTGGGTTTGTTGTTTGCCCACCATTATTCCAAAAATAAGAATAACTTCCTGTTCCTCCGTAAGCATTTGCGGTAATTTGTCCGTCTGCACTGTCATAACATGATATATTTTGTGGAGTTAAAGATGAAATTACTAATTCATCTGGTTCATTTATAAAAATAGAATCGGAATCTGTACATCCTTCCGCATCAATTACTGTAATAAAATATGATGACGGTCCTGTAGCAGGAAAAGTATATCCAAATGGATTGCCTGGAGTAGAGAATCCATTATCAGAAAAAGAATATGGAGGAGTACCAGATATAGCTCCTGTTGTAATAGTTCCATTGTTAAACCCAAAACAAGAAACATTTTGTACAGTAAGATCTAAAATAGGATTAACCCCAGGATTTATAACTGCAGTATCATAATGAATACAACCTGTGTCATCTATAATTGTAACATAATACGTTCCAGGCCATAAGTTTATAATGTTATCTCCTGTTGCGGTAAATCCTAATGGATAAGTAGGCCAGCTTGGCCCTGTCCATGAATAACTATATCCTGGAGTTCCCTGACTAGCAATTACCTGAGCTTCTCCGTTTGCAGCTGTTTGGTTTCCTTCACATGAGGAATGATTAATAATAGTTGTAGTGCTTACAAGTGGTGTTGGTTCGCTAATTGTAACCGAAACTGATTGTGGATTTGAAACACAGCTATATATATCTGTAACGCTTACTGTATAGGTCCCAGCAATAAGGTTTGTTGCCATATAAGATTGCGAAATAGTATCTGAATTTGAATTTACCCAGGTATAACTATAAGGTGTTCCCGTACCTCCAGAAACAGAATCTACCCATGCAAATCCATTAGATCCCGAATGACAACTAACATTAGAAAATGTTGCTGTAAAATAAATAATATCCGGTTCGCTTATTGTAAAAAGTGTCGTATCAGAACATCCATTTGCATCAACTGCAACAATAGGATATGTTCCAGGATAAATGCCAGTAAAAACTGTATTATATTGAGGAGTAGGTGACGCCCCTGGTATATTATATTGATAAGTTGCAAATCCACTACCTCCAGATGCAATTACGGTAATAGTATCTGCTGGGTATCCGTTACAAAGCACGCTTTGTGTGGAGTTTGATAGATCAACAGCAACATTAACAATTTGTGCTAATGGTATCTCCACTGAATCCGTAATTGTACATCCGTTGAAATCTGTTACTGTAACCGAATAATACCCTGGGTTTAATCCCGTGATTGTTTGTGTAGTCTGTCCAGTTCCCCAAAGATAAGAATAAGGTGGAACTCCATTAGGATTTGCCGTAGCTTCACCTAATAATCCTCCAGAACATGGAGGGACGCTATCAAAAGTAATAGTAATGTCTACTTCTGTTACAAAAACAAATTGTGACTCCATACAACCATTCGCATCTGTAAATCTAACTTGATACAGATTTGACATTAAACCTGTTGCAGTAGCTGTAGATTGAAACTGTAGATCATCCCATAAATACGCATATGACCCCGTACCTCCTTGAGTAACATTAATTGAAGCAGTTCCATTTGAATCTGAACAATATTCAGGGGTAGAATCAACTGTATAAACAAATGGTAATGGTTCTTGTAAAGTAATATTTGTAGATGCAGGACAACCATTTGCATCTGTAGCGTTTAAAGTATATGTCCCAAAAGTAATATCTCCACACAGTCCTGTCCAAAAAGTAGATGTTTGAGTAGGATATGTAGTTAAATCATATAAAATTGGAGCTACTCCATTAGTAGGGACTACTGAAATTCCTCCATCGCAAAATCCAGGGCAGCTTATTGATGTATTAGTAGGTCCATAAACACTGTCAATTGTTAAATTAATTGAAAACTCATCTGGCTCGGTTAAAGTGATATTATGTACCTCAATACATCCGTTATCATCTTTAAGAGTCACTGTGTAAGGATTGTTTGTTGCTGATAATCCTGTGTAATTCATATTGTTACTAAAAGTTCCTCCAGTTGAATATTGATATGGAGAATTTCCTCCTGATGGATTTTGGAAATGAATTGACCCATCGCTATATCCGAAACAACTTATATTAAACCCGTTGTAATCAGACAATGAATCTGAGAAAATCAGGGAATCCGGTTCAGATAAATATTTATCTGTAGTGTCTTGACATCCGTTAGCGTCCATTACAATGATTGAATAAGTAGAATCTCCACATAATCCTGGGAAAATTTGAGAACTTTGAAAGGATCCTCCTACAATTGCATAAGTATAAGAGGGTGGTGTGCCCGGTGTCCCAGTTAATATATTATTAACTTGGAAAGTTAATTCTCCATCACAACCACCAACGCAATTTACTTGTGAAGATATACTAATAGATCCTGATAAACCTGGAGGGTCACTTAAGGTAAAATCTTCAGAAGTATCACAACCATTAGCATCTATATAGTAAATAGTATACGTCCCAGCAGTAAGCCCTGAAAATACAGGAGTAGACTGTAAAGCCCCTCCATTAATAGAATATTGATAAGATGGTGACCCTGTGTTTAAAACAACAGAAGCTGTTATTTCTCCATCAGAAGCTCCAAAACAACTAATATCCTCTCCATTATAATCAGATGTAATACTCCCATTTGGAGTAAGTAACGGTGGCTCATCAACAAGAATACTTGTAGCAGAAGAAGGGCTTACAGAACATCCCTCATTATCAATTATATTTATGTTATAAGTGTCTGCGCATAAGCTAGAATAAGTCGAGTCAAAAGATGTAAAAAATGATGGCGATCCTGTTCCAAATGTGACACTATAAGGAGGAGTACCACCCAATACATTTATATTAACTTGAGCATCACAATCTCCGAAACACTGAAGTGGAGAAGTTAATAAAGCTGTATTAGATAGTTGTAATGGTTGAGTTATATTTATAGAAGAAAAGTCATATATTGACCCCGGATTAGATCCATTAGGATTAGTCCCATAATACAAAATAGAATCTACTAAACGAACTGTATAGTTTTGAGCTGCTAAACCTGGGACATTAATACTAGTTACAGTAGTGATGTTTGTTGATGTAATCGGTATAAAAGTAGATCCAATAAAGTAACCAACAATCACCTTTGCAGCTGCAGCTGGAATTGTTTGGTTAACTAGAATATTAATTTCTGCTAAATCACCATAACATAAAATAGGAGTGGTAACAGTAACAGAGTTAATAGTTTGAGCATTGGATTCTGTCGAATAAAACGACATTATTAAAACTAATCCTAGAAGTAGTGTTTTTTTCATTTCTTTAGTGCTTTTAGTGCTATTTAATGTATATATTTAATGGCGCAAGATACAAAATTTATTAAAACTAGTATATATCCTTCTTTTTATTAAAAGATCCTTTGTGTAAAAAGTAAGGAGTCTATCTTTTACGATATCTGTGATTTTATCTAACAAATCTGAGTAAAAGCATCTTTTAAATTATCTGCTATCATTTGTGAAGATCTTCCTTCAATATGATGTCTTTCTATAAAATGAACTAATTTTCCATCCTGAAACAATGCAATGCATGGGGAAGATGGAGGGAATGGATTCATATATTCTCTTGCTTTAGCAACTGCTCCTATGTCTTGCCCTGCAAAAACAGTAGCAAACACATCAGGTTTAGGGATAAAGGTTTTAGCAAGTTTTACGGCTGGTCTAGCATTTCCAGCTGCACAACCACACACAGAATTAACAATTACAAGTACAGTTCCTTCTTTCTTGTTCAAAATTTCTTCTACTTCTTCTGAAGTTCTCATTTCAATAAATCCAACTGAAGTTAAATCTTCTCTCATTGGCTTACACATTTCTTCTGGATAATTCATTTTTTATTTTTTTATTAATACAAAAATACGTTTTATGTTCTTTTATGCTGAAAAAAATCCTGTAAAATTTTACTGCATTTCTCTTCATGTATTCCTTTGGTTATTTCTGTTTTAGGATGTAAAACACTTCTTTTAACAGATAAAAATCCTCTTTTTTCATCAGAAGCTCCATAAACAATTCTCTTGATCTGAGTCCAAAAAGATGCTCCTCCACACATAATACAGGGTTCTAAAGTTACGTATAGAGTGCATTCATTTAAGTATTTGCCGCCCAGATAATTTGCTGCAGAAGTAAACGCTTGCATTTCAGCATGTGCAGTTACATCATTTAATCTCTCAGTATAATTATGACCACGAGCAATTATCTGATTATCGCAAACTATAATTGCTCCTACGGGAACTTCATCTAATATCATGGCTTTTTCAGCTTCTTTTAATGCTTCAGTCATAAAATATTCATCTGAGAAAGGATTTGTTTCCATTTTGCAAATATAAGAGTTGCAATTTTGTAATTTCGCAATCTAAATAAAAAATAAAATGTTAAGAACTAAAACTTGCGGAGAACTAAATATTAGCAATGTTTCAGAAGAAATAACCTTAAGTGGTTGGGTGCAAAAAAACCGAGACTTAGGTGGTATGACTTTTGTAGATTTAAGGGATAGATACGGAATTACTCAACTTGCATTTAATATGCACGAAAACTCTGATTTATGCGAAAAAGCAAGAAAACTTGGCAGAGAATTTGTAATCCAAGTTAATGGAGAGGTCATAGAACGTAGTTCAAAAAACACGAATATCTCAACAGGAGAAATCGAAATAAAAGTAACTGAACTTACACTTCTGAACGCATCAAAAACACCCCCATTTACAATTGAAGATGAAACCGATGGTGGAGATGAACTTAGAATGAAATACAGATATCTCGATATCAGAAGAGCCCCAATAAAAGAAAATATAATACTAAGATCAAGAGTTGCTTCGGAAACAAGAAAATATCTAGACGCTCGGGGGTTTTATGAAATTGAAACTCCTTATTTAATTAAATCTACTCCAGAAGGAGCAAGAGATTTTGTGGTGCCAAGCAGAATGAATGAAGGTCAATTCTACGCCCTTCCACAATCTCCACAAACATTCAAACAACTTTTGATGGTTGCTGGTATGGATAAATATTATCAGATTGTAAGATGTTTTAGAGATGAGGATTTAAGAGCGGACAGACAGCCAGAATTTACACAAATTGATTGTGAAATGGCTTTTGTGGAACAAGAAGATATCTTAAATATGTTTGAAGGACTTACCCGACATTTATTAAAAGAAGTAAAAAATGTAGAGGTGTCCGATTTCCCTAGAATGACATATGATGAAGCTATGAAAATGTATGGTTCTGATAAACCAGACATCCGATTTGGAATGAAGTTTATAGAAATGAATGATGTGTGTCAGCAAAATGATTTTGTTGTATTTGATAGCGCAGAACTAGTAGTAGGGATTAATGTAAAAGGTGGGTCCTCTTTTACTAGAAAAGAACTTGATACGATAACTGATTTTGTGAAAACTCCTCAGATTGGAGCTAAAGGATTAGTATATTGCAAGTGTAATGAGGATGGTACTTTCAAATCATCTGTAGATAAATTTTTCTCGCAAGAAGATTTAAATAATTGGGCCGACAAATGCAAATCCTCCGCAGGAGATTTAATTTTGGTAATGGCTGGAGAAACTGAAAAAACAAGAAAAGCTCTTTCTAATTTACGATTACACTTAGCTGAAAAATTAGGACTTAGAAATTCTGATGCATTTGCTCCTCTTTGGGTGCTGGACTTTCCTTTATTGGAATGGGATGAAGAAACTGAAAAATATCATGCTATGCACCATCCGTTTACCTCTCCAAAACAAAATGACATAGAAAAACTTGATACGGACCCATCTAGAGTTAGAGCAAATGCGTATGACTTAGTGCTTAACGGAAACGAAATTGGAGGAGGAAGTATTAGGATTCATGATAAAGATTTGCAAAAACTTATGTTTAAACATCTTGGATTTACAGAAGAACAAGCAAAAGAACAATTTGGATTTTTAATGGACGCATTCGAATATGGAGCTCCTCCTCATGGTGGAGTTGCTTTTGGGTTCGATAGACTTTGTGCTATTATGGGAGGACAAGAAAGTATCCGTGATTTTATTGCCTTCCCAAAGAATAATTCTGGTCGTGATGTGATGATTGATTCTCCTGCTAATATTGATGAGGAACAATTAAAAGAACTTAATATTAAATTACAAAAATGATAAAAAAACAAGATTCCTTTTTTGTTCCATTAATTATTACTTTATCTGTAATAATTCCTGTTGCGGTAGCTTTATTGATGCTTTTCCCAGATGTATTACATATTGAATCTGATGCTTTTGATTTTAGTTCACTTCCTTTTTTTCACGCAATATTAAATGGCTTTACTGCTATTTTACTTTTTACCGGATTTATTTGGATAAAAAACAAAAAAACTAACGCTCATAAAATATCTATGATTACTGCGTTTGTATTATCATCTATATTTTTAATTTCATATGTAACATCAAAACTTACGAACAGTCCTGTGCCATTTGGTGGAGAGGGGAGCGTTAGATATCTATATTTCTTTGTTTTAATTAGCCATATTTCTCTTTCTATTCCAGTATTACCTCTTGCTTTATTTTCAATTTATAGAGGAATAACTGGGGAAATTGATAAACATAAGAAAATAGTAAAATGGACTTTCCCAATTTGGATGTATGTAGCAATTACTGGGGTAATGGTATATTTATTTATGGCTCCTTATTATTAGAATGAAAGCAAAAAGACCAATAATTTTATGGCTGATTTCAGGATGTGTCCTTATCTTTATTATGGTCATAATAGGAGGAATTACTAGACTCACCAATTCAGGGCTTTCAATGTCAACTTGGCAATTAATTGGAGGTACTATTCCTCCTTTAAATCCAGAGGAATGGATAGCTGCTTTTAATGTTTATCAGGCAACCCCTGAAGGTAAAATGAATGCTCATTATGTTTTAGATGATTTTAAATACATCTTTTTTTGGGAATATTTACATAGAATGATGGGTAGATTATTGGGATTAGTATTTATAATCCCATTTATTTACTTTCTGATCAAGAAAAAATTAAATAGAAAATTAATTTATCAATCCCTAATCTTATTTAGTATGGGAGCTATGCAAGCTGGAATTGGTTGGTGGATGGTGAAAAGTGGTTTAGTGAAAAACCCTGATGTAAGTCACTTTAGATTAGCTATACATTTAATAACCGCATTTTTAACTTGTGCTTTTACTTTGTGGGTAGCCTTACCTCTAATATTACCTAAAAAAAGAAGTGGGAATAAAAAGCTGCTAAAATTAACTTCTTGGCTTTTTGTATTAGTGATAATTCAAATTATTTATGGAGCATTTGTTGCTGGCTTAAACGCTGGGAGAATTTGTAATACCTGGCCAAAAATGGAGGGTGAATGGATACCAGGATCTATCTTTTCCATGAATCCTTTTTGGCAAAACTTTATAGAAAATCATTATGCAATACAGTTTATTCACAGAACATTGGCTTTTATTATTGTCTTTTTCGTATTATATATCTGGAATGANGGGAGAAAAATAAAAATAAATTATCTTCAGAAAAAATCATTTAACATATTACTTTCATTAGTAATATTTCAAATAGTTATAGGGATTTTTACCTTAATTTTAGTCGTTCCAATTTCATTAGCTCTAATACATCAGCTTGTAGCTTTTTTATTACTAATGTCTATAATTTTCTCTATGTTTACTTTTTCTAAATCTTAAAAATAAATCTATCAANTACATAGATAATTTGCATAACAGGTAAGTACAAAAAGGAAGAAATCATTAATTTTCTAGCAGATAAATCATCTGTATTTTGATATAATAAAATTGATTTATACGTAAACCAAACCCCTAATAATAAAATCAAAATAAAAGAATAAATTGATAGCGTNAATTGNGATNTTTGACAAAAGAAAGGAATGACAGAAATACTTACCATAAATATTGAAGTTACAATTGAAATTAATGGAGGGAATTTGTTTTTCTTTCCNCCAAAAAGCATTTTAAATCCAGCCTTTTTATAATCTTCATGCTGTACCCAAGCAATAGCAATAAAATGCGGAAATTGCCAGAAAAACTGAATGGCAAATAATGTTCCAGCTGCTACACCAAAATCATCTGTTGCTGCAACATAACCCAATAAAAATGGGATTGCCCCCGGGATTGCTCCTACAAAAATTGAAATAGTAGAAACCCTTTTAAGTGGAGTATAAGATAAAACATATAATAAAATAGATATAAGTCCAAAAAAAGCAGATTTTGACATAACCCCATAAAAACTTCCATCTGGGTATATTTTATTCAAAAGAAAAAATCCTGTAAATCCTATGAGTGTAGCAAATACGGAAGCCTGAAAAACAGATAATCTATTCNGAGGTAATGGGCGAATAGAAGTTCGTTTCATTAGTTTGTCCTTATCTTTTTCTAAAATCTGATTAAAGGCATTTGCCGAGCCGGTCACCAAAAACCCTCCTATGGTTAAATAAATAAAATCTATCCATATAAAATCATCAAATCCTAACAAGTAACCAACCATAGCAGAAAAAACTACAGTAATTGATAATCGGAATTTCAGTAACTGAAAAAAATGTTTTAGCATAATAAAAAGTTATGCGGGTTTATTTTTTTTTCTTTTTTGTATAGTGTAAAAAATTCCAAAACATAACATTGCTAAATAAGGTGTTGCCATTAAATATAGAATTCCCTCATTTAGCCCCGCACCTTTTGTCCCTCCTGATTCTAAGTCTGCTTCTACTGCTGCCTTACACATAGCGCATTGAGAAAATGATTGCAGTGAAACCATTACAGAGAATAGTAATAAAATGATTTTTTTATTCCACATTTTTTGTTGCTTTTTTGTCTTGATGATATTCAGCTAATAATACTTTTACATCTTTTATCAAATCCTTTATTACAAAATCTTTTGTGCCGTCATAAACTCCTAACACATTTCCATTTTTGTCAATTCCTGAACGAACTCGCCCTTCTTTATCGACAATTACTAAATATTCTGAATGCAAAAATCCTCCAGGTGCTAATTCATCTTCAGAAGCATTTACAAAATAAGATTCTGCGATTTTATAAATATCCTCTTTATATCCTGTTACAAAATTATAATTACTCTCATCAATCCTCATTTTGGTTGCATATTGCTTAAGTATTTCAGGGGTATCATAATTTGGATTTACTGTATGCGACAAAAACTTTATGTTTGGATACTTACTTAATTTATCTTGAATGATTCTCATGTTTATAGTCATTCTTTTACATATTGAAGGACATGTTGTAAAAATAAAATTAGCGACATAGATATTACCATCATAATCCGAATTTGTAATAGTATCCTTGCTCTGATTTATAAATGAGAATGGAGGGATTTTATGATGAGAAAGAAATTGTAATGTGTCTTGATCTAAAGGTAGATATTCTTCTGACAATTCAATATACTTGTTTTCAGCAATGTTATTGATGATAACTTTTTTTTCCTCTTTATTTAGAAACATATCTTTAGAAATATTTGATGTAGATGGAAGGAAAATTTTGTTGTCAACTATACTGTCGTATGCGATATCGTGATGTATTTTAGGCCCAATAAATGCAAGTTTTACAAAATCATTAGTGGCCGATTTGAAAAAAACAGTATAAATCATAAATGGTAATACAAGCAATACAAACAAGAGAACCCACTTTTTTATTTTTGTGTGCATCATATTAAATGTTAATGCATTAATGAAAGATGGTATCCACCCTCAGTAAGCAAAATAAATAGTAAATAAGGGATAAGAATCATAGCTGGTGTTAAAATGGTCCATTTTAAACTTTTTCTTTCATGTCCTAAATGCATAAATGCCATTACAATATATCCAGCCTTAATAAGTGTAAGTACAATAAAAATATGCGTTAACCAAAATAATCCTATAACTGTTTCTTTTACTAAAAAATCTGGCAGACTTTCATTAACTTTAAAAATCCCTAATAATACTTCAAATGTTGTTAACGCTAACAGAATCCAAAATACTTTCCAAATCCACCAATTACTATTTGTTGTTGTTTCTGACATAATTATATTTTTTATAAATTAAACTAAGTAGAAAAATGTAAATACAAATACCCAAACTAAATCTACAAAGTGCCANTATAANCCTACTTTTTCTACCATTTCGTAATGACCTCNTNTTTCATAAGTNCCTTTTATTACATTAATCAAGATTACAATTAATATAATAACACCNCTAAATACGTGAAANCCATGAAAACCAGTAATGAAAAAGAAACACTGACCAAAATTTTGNACTCCATATTCATTNTNTTTNAAATTTGCTCCNAANACAACTTCAGTNCCTTCNTCTTNNAGANATTTAATTGANTCTGAATTNGANAAATANGANTTANTNGCTGTNCGAATATTAAAANTAGNTTTTGTTTCAAGTTTNTTGATAACGTCATTAATAGTAAAATGATGATGAGATCCGTCATGNCCATCTACCTCCATTAAATTATAAACAGAAGANANTTNNTCTNNTTCNGCAATATGCACTANANNTTCTGTTTTCGTGTCAATTNCTCCTTTATCNCCATGNATAAAATGTCCCCANTCCCAAGCTTGAGAACCCAAGAACATNAAACCTCCAACTATTGTTAATGAAAGCCAAAGNATTACTTTTTTCTTNTNCATTTTATGACCATAATTCACNGCAAGNACCATTGTTACNGAACTCATAATTAANATAAANGTCATAAGTGCTACAAATAATANNGGNTGNTCNCCATGTAAAAAAGGAAAGTGNGTAAANACCTCNTCAGGCACTGGCCATATATCAGGATATTTAAATCTATAAAATCCATAAGAACCTAAAAANGCAGANAANGTTAAAGCGTCNGTAATAAGNAAAAACCACATCATTAATTTNCCATAACTAGCTGCAAATGGTTTGTCTCCACCTTTCCANGCTTNTNCTGTATTTTCNTNTGTTTGTTCCATATTTATTTCTAAAATTTATTTTAAACTATACAGTAAGAAAACGAATAAATACAACCATAACACATCTAAAAAGTGCCAATAAATAGATGTTAATTCAATTCCTAAATAATTTTTTTTAGTATATTTTACTTGAACTGACCTTATAGTTGTCACTAATAATGAAATAAGACCTCCTAATACATGTATTAAATGCGCAAGTGTTATTACATATAAAAATGATCCTGCAGGATGACTTTTTTCTCCAGTCAAAAAGATTCCGTTACTTACTAACTGTCCCCACCCTACAATCTGAAAACAAGAAAATAATAATCCTAAAATAAGAGATAATACAATATAAAAAGTTGGAGAAATCCCTTTTTTAACTTGCCTTTTTGCAATGATTAAAGTGATGCTGCTTAATAAAATTGCAAAAGTGCTATACCAAAACCATTGTGGCATTATAATAGATTCCCAACCACGATCTGCTGATCTGACAATTACTGCAGATGTAAGTCCTGCAAAAAACATTGAAATACCAATCATTCCTATCCAAAGGAGTTGCTTAGANGTATTATTTNTTAGTGTTCCTTCCATTTAATTATGTTCTTCACCTTCAGTTAACGGTTCTGTTTGCGGAATAAAATCTTTTTCTGCTCCTGGCTTAGAGTAATCATAAGGCCATCTATGCACTGTTGGAATTTCTCCAGGCCAGTTTCCGTGTATTCTTTCAATAGGAGTTGTCCATTCTAATGTGTTAGATTCCCAAGGATTTTTGGTTGCTTTTGTTCCTTTAAATATGCTATAAAAGAAGTTAAAAACAAAAATAAATTGTATTAATCCACCGACAATAGCAAAGGTAGTAATGAGTTGATTAATATCAGTTAATTCTTCAAACATTGGGAAAGCGGAATTCGTATAATATCTTCTAGGTAATCCTGCCAAACCTAAAAAGTGCATTGGAAAGAAAACACCATAAGCACAAATAAATGTGACCCAGAAATGCAGATAACCTAACTTCTTATTCATCATTCTTCCATACATTTTTGGGAACCAATGGTATACACCGGCAAACATTCCATAGATAGCAGAAAGTCCCATAACAATATGAAAATGACCAACAACAAAATAAGTGTCATGCACATTAATATCAAGAGCGGAGTCACCAAGAATTAATCCCGTAAGTCCTCCCGTTATAAATGTTGAAACAAAACCAATGGCAAATAACATTGCAGGTGTAAATCGAATACTAGCTCTCCAAAGAGTNGCTAAATAATTAAATACCTTAACTGCTGAAGGAATAGCGATTAATAATGTGGTAAATGTGAAGACAGAACCCAAAAATGGATCCATTCCTGTAATAAACATATGATGTCCCCATACAATAAATGATAAAAATGCAATTGCTATCAACGCTAAAACCATTGCTTTATATCCAAAAATAGGTTTTCTTGAATTTACAGACATCACTTCTGAAACAATCCCAAGCGCTGGAAGCAAAATAATATATACCTCAGGGTGTCCAAGGAACCAAAATAGATGCTCAAATAATATTGGAGATCCACCTGTGTTATGTAACGCTTCTCCACCAATTATAATATCCGAAAGATAGAATGAGGTTCCGAAAGTTCTGTCAAATACCAATAATAAGCATGCTGATAATAATACAGGGAAGGAAAGAACTCCAAGAATTGCTGTAATAAAAAGAGCCCAAATAGTTAATGGTAATCGAGACATGCTCATTCCTTTTGTTCTGAGATTTAAGACAGTAACAATATAGTTAAGCCCCCCTAAAAGTGAGGAAACAACAAATAATGTCATTGATATTAACCACAAGTCCTGACCTAATCCAGATCCTGGCACAGATTCTGCAACAGCTGATAGTGGTGGGTAGATTGTCCAACCAGCAGATGCAGGCCCTGTTTGTACAAATAAAGAAATTAATAATACTACCGTTGCAGCAAAAAAGAACCAATAAGATAGCATATTTATAAATCCTGACGCCATATCTCTTGCTCCAATTTGCAATGGGATAAGAAAATTAGCAAAAGTACCTGATAAACCTGCAGTTAGCACCCAAAAAACCAAAATGGTTCCATGCATTGTTACTAAGGATAAATATAGGTTAGGGTCTAATACCCCTTCAGTAAGTGGGGTGCCTACCACATTACCATTTGAATCTATTGTTGGATTCCAATCAACTCCAAACCATGATAATATTGCCATAGGTTCACCAGGATTTGATAGTTGCAAACGGAATAGAATAGACATTAGCATGCCGACAATTCCCATGAACATACCTGTAATAAGGAATTGCTTAGCTATCATCTTATGATCAATACTAAAAATATATTTGGTGATAAAGGTCTCTTTATGATGATCTGACATCTGTTATATTATTTTTGTATTACTAATTCAGTAATAAGGTTTGAGTTGATAGTTTTTCCGATAAGGTTTTTTGAGATGACATCCAAGTATCATACTCTTCTTGAGTTTCCACAATAAACTTGATTTGCATGTTATAGTGTGAAACTCCACAAATTTTATTACATAAAAGTACATAATCAAAATCTTCTCCTTCTGCTTCTTTCATCTCAGCAGTTGTTTTTGTAGGAGTAAATGCAAATTGTGTAGTCATGCCTGGCACACAATTCATTTGCACCCTAAAATGTGGTAAAAAGGCTGAATGTATTACATCCTGAGAACGAAATTTTAAAAGAACCGGCTGTCCTTTTACTAAATGAACTACATTATCTGCTGCAGATGTAATTATATCATCCTTCCACGTAGCGTTTGCATCATTGCTTCTAGTGTCTACTCCTAAAGCATTTGTTCCAGAAGGATTTATTGGAGAAACTAATCTATAATTAGCAGAGCCAAGTTCATTGTCATTCCCCGAATATCTTGCTGTCCAACCAAATTGTTTTGCGTAAATCTCTATTACTTTCGCGCCTGTTGTATCTGCATTAGTAATTTTATTCCATGTAGATAATCCATATAAAATAACTCCTGTCAATACTATTGCTGGAACAACAGTCCAAATCATTTCTAGCTTGTTATTATGTACAAAATAGTAGGCAGTTTCATTACCCTTTCCTTTTCTATATTTAAAAGTATACCAAAACAAAAAAACGTGTGTTATAAAGAAAACAAATATAATTAATAACATAGTGAAAGTCATTAACTCATCAATTATAGCTCCGTGATCAGAAGACGCTGCGGGTAATAATAAATGTTCCCATTCAAAATACTGCCAAACAAAAGAGATTAAAAATAATCCCCCAACAATAAACATCATTTTTGAATTAAAAATGTTGTCCTTTTCATTTACTTCATTAACATCTTGTTTTTGAACAGCAGACATTAATTCGCTAACTCTTAAAACTTGGACAAGAGTTACAATGCCTAAAAACCCAACAAGAAAAATTAAAATATTTGTCATTACTTAAAAAAATTTCGGCCGCAAAAATAATAAATATAACCTCCGGATTTCATGAATTTATTTATTTATTTTTATTTAATGATATTTATATTCATTCTATTCTATCAATTATTTATTGTCCTCCGAATTCCATTCTGCAAATGAAGAAACTGTTTCAGATAAAACTACTTTTAATAACTCCACATTTTCTGGCAACAAAGAGATGATTGAATTAGCAAAATCTGAAACTAAATTTTCAGAAGTTGGCTGATATGGTAAATAATAAACCTTATCAAAAGCAGATAAATCTAAATTTGCATGTGGTGAGTTTGCATTTAAAACTAAAGAATGGTCATACTTCTTAACAATTGTTGGTTTTACTATAGATTTTAAATCAGTAAAATCCATTACCATACCATCTTTAATGTGTTTATTTTCTTTTTTCACGTTACCTCTAACTGTTACCCATAATCGGTACGAATGCCCATGAATATTTGCGCANAACCCATCATATCCGTGTAAAGCATGNGCCATTTCAAATTTAAACTCTTTAGTTATTCTAATTTTTTCCATATTACATTACTATATTTACAATTCGTTTTGGGACTACAATTACTTTTTTAGGAGATTTACCTAATAAATAATGATCCGTTTTCTCGTGTTTCATTACTTCGCCTACTATCTCCTCTTTTGTTAGTTCAGCATCTAATAAAATTTTAAATCTCATTTTCCCATTAAATGAAACTGGGTAATTTATCTGATCTTCCACTAAATAACTTTCATTAAATTTCGGGAATTCTGCAATTGTTACAGAGCTTTCATTTCCTAATTTANCCCAAATTTCTTCCGAAATATGCGGAGCATAAGAAGAAAGTAGAATTGTAAAATCAGACACAATTTCTCTACTATTACATTTTTGTTCTGTTAATTCATTTACACAAATCATAAAAGTACTCACAACCGTATTAAAGGAATAACGATTAATCTCTTCCTCTACTTTTTTTATGGTTTTGTGTATAGTTTTATAANTTTCTTGTATTGGTTTGTCGTCAGAAACTAGGAAATTATTTTCATCATCATGTACTAACCTCCAAAACTTTCTTATGAAATTATGAACTCCATTTATACCTTTAGTGTCCCATGGCTTAAATTGCTCTAATGGTCCCAAAAACATCTCATACAAACGTAAAGTGTCTGCTCCAAATTTTTCTACAAGTTCATCTGGAGTTTGCACATTATACTTTGATTTTGACATTTTNTCNACCTCATTCCCACATAAATATTTTCNATCATCACTTAATATGAATTCTGCNTCTGAATATTCTTTTCTCCAATTCTTGAATGCTNCAACATCAAGNANNTCATTATCAACTATTCTAATNTCNACATGTAATCGGATTGTTTTGTGTTCTTTTCTTTTATCAAAGCTTACAAAAGTATTTCTGTCTTTNATTTTATACACAAAGTTTGATCTTCCTAAAATCATTCCTTGATTTATCATCTTTTTGAACGGTTCATCAAAACCAATAAATCCTCTATCGTACAAGAATTTATTCCAGAAACGAGAATATAATAAATGTCCTACCGCGTGTTCTGCTCCTCCAATATATAAATCTACTTGCCCCCAATAATCTGATTTCTCTTTCCCGCAAAATTCTCCATNATTTTTTGGGTCCATATATCTTAAAAAATACCAAGAACTACCTGCCCATCCAGGCATTATATTAGTTTCCATCANATCTCCTTCAAACACATTCCAATCTTCTTTTTTAGCTCTTGCCAATGGAGGTTCTCCTGTTGAAGTTGGCAAATATTTATCTAGCTTAGGAAGTGTAACATGCTTATCATCTTCCAAAATATAAGCAGTTCCATCTTTATAATAAACAGGGAATGGTTCTCCCCAATACCTTTGTCTGCTAAAAATTGCATCTCTCAATCGATAATTAATTTTCCCGACTCCAAAGCCTCCGTTCTCTATTTCCTCAATTGCTTTTTGGATTGCTTTTTTTGCAGGAAGCCCGTTTAAAAAATCAGAATTTGCAATGAATACTTCTTTCTCCTCATGTGCTCTTTCACTTATGTCAACTCCATCAAAAATATTGATAATGTCAATACCAAAATGAGTCGCAAAATCCCAATCTCTTTGATCTCCGCAAGGAACTGCCATAACCGCACCAGTTCCATATGTTGCTAGCACATATTCACCAATCCAAATCTCAACTTTATTGCCTGTAAAAGGATGAATTGCAAAAGAACCTGTAAATACTCCACTTACACTTTTATCANCTTGTCTTTCTCTTTCAGATTTTAATTTTGNCTTNTTTACATAACTNTCCACATTTTCTTTTTGAGATGAAATTGTGAGTTTTTCTACTAATTCATGCTCTGGAGATAATACCATAAAATTAACTCCAAAAATGGTATCTGGTCTTGTGGTAAAAACTTCTATTCTATCTTCTGAATCCTCAACCTCAAAACTTACAGAAGCCCCTTTAGATTTCCCAATCCAATTTTTCTGAATCTCTTTTATTGATTCTGACCAATCTACTGTATCTAATCCTGAAATCAATCTATCTGCATAGGCAGTAATTCTTAACGACCATTGCTTCATTAATTTTTGTTCTACAGGAAACCCACCTCTTTCTGAAANCCCATCTTTGACCTCATCATTTGCAAGTACTGTCCCTAATCCTTCACACCAATTTACCCATGTGTCTGATAAGAATGCTAATCTATAATTCAATAATATCTTTTCTTGTTCTTTATCGGAAAAATTATTCCATTCAGAAGCAGAAAATTGTGGAGTGTTGTCATCACAAACTGCATTAGATTGTTTATTCCCATTTTTCTCAAAATCTAAAATCAATTCAGTAATTTGTACTGCTTTATCTTCATAATTACAATAGTAAGAATCAAAAATTTGCTTAAAAATCCACTGAGTCCATTTATAATAATTTGGGTCAGAAGTTTGCACTTCTCTACTCCAATCATAAGAAAATCCTATCTGATTTAACTGTTTTCTGTATCTTTCAATATTATCTTTTGTTGCAATAGCCGGGTGAATTCCTGTTTGAATTGCATATTGCTCTGTCGGTAATCCAAATGAATCAAATCCCATTGGATGAAGAACATTATATCCTTTCAATCTTTTATAACGAGCAATAATATCAGAAGCGATATAACCTAGTGGATGACCAACATGTAGTCCAGCTCCTGAAGGATAAGGGAACATGTCTAAAATATAATATTTCTTTTTATTCTTATCTTCTACTGTCTTATAAATGCAATTATCCTTCCAATAATTTTGCCACTTTTTTTCTATTTCAGAAAAATTATATTCCATTAAAAAAATATTTTTAAAGCCGCAAAGTTAAGGAATAACATCAATTAGTAAATTGTATTTTTTAATTTAGCGAAAAATTATGAAAAATATTTTTAATAAAAGAGGAAATTTATCTTCTATCTCAACTATCATTAGCTTATCTTTAGTGTTATTTGTCGTGGGCATTTTAGCTCTTGTACTAGTAAATGCCAAACAAATTTCTAATCAAATTAAAGAAGAAGGTATTCTATTTACCATTATGTTGAATGATTCAGATGATAATACTTCTGAAGAAACGCTTTCAAATCAGAGAGCAGAATTTGAAAATTATTTAGACGGTTCTGATTACTTTTTAGACTTTAAATTAATTGATAAAGAAACTGCCTATAACGAATTACAGGTGGATATGGGAGAGGGTTTTTCTTCAGTATTGGATATTAATCCTTTGCCTGATTCCTATGATGCACATGTAAAAGCAGATTTTTTAGATACAGNCGGACTTGAAAAAATAGAAGATTTTATAGAGAACTATAAAGGGGAGGATGTAGTGCAATCTGTTTTTTATCAAAGAAATATGGTGAAAAAAATAAATTTAAATGCAAAAAAGATAAGTTTATTTTTACTGGTTTTTTGTGTGGTTTTCTTCCTGATTTCTTTTGCGTTAATTAATAACACAATTCGTCTTTCTATTTATTCAAAACGTCTGTTAATCAGAACTATGAGATTAGTGGGAGCTACAAATATGTTTATCCAAAAACCATATTTAATTAGTAGTGTTTACCAAGGATTCTTCAGTTCAGTTGTAGCTATTTTTATGATAATTGGAAGTGTCGAAATGTTAAAAGAAATATTCCCTGAACATATACAAACAAATGATTTTCTGGAAATAGCGGTTGTTTTCGGACTAATTCTTATTTTTGGAATCATAATTTCTTGGATATCTACTTTCTTTGCTGTTAGGAGATATCTGAACATAAACGAAAACGAACTATTTAATTAATGTCATGAAAGAAACTAACAAAAACTCAAAATTTGCTTTTACTAAAAACAATTATATCCTATTAGGGGTAGGAGTATTATTTATTATTATTGGTTTCTTTTTAATGATAGGTGGAGGTTCTGATGATCCAAACTTTTTTAATGAAGAAGAAATGATGGGGTTTAGAAGAATTACACTAGCTCCTATTTGTATTATAGGAGGATTTATTATCAATATTTTCGCAATTTTATACTCTCCGAAAGGAGAATAAATGGATATCTTACAAGCAATTATTCTTGGAATTATTCAGGGATTAACAGAATTTTTACCTGTAAGCAGTAGTGGCCATTTAGAAATTGCAAAAGTTTTACTTTCAGAAGAAAATGTTGTGCAATCTAGTATGTTAATGACAGTGGTTTTGCACGGAGCAACAGCATTTGCGACAATTTACATTTTCCGAAAAGATGTTTCTGAAATTTTTAATGGATTACTCTCNGGTGTAAGAAAAGAAGTTAACTTCTCNATAAAAGTAATTTTATCTATGATTCCAGCCGCATTTGTNGGAATATTCTGGGAANAANAAATAGAAAATCTTTTTAATGGGAACTTAATACTTGTGGGATACATGCTAATTATTACTGCTATACTGCTATATTTAGCCGATAGAGCAAAATCTACCAAAAAAAATGTAAGCTTTTTAGGATCAGTAGTTATTGGGATTTCTCAAGCTGTTGCTATCTTACCTGGAATTTCTCGTTCGGGAGCTACAATTTCCACATCTGTTCTACTAGGAGTAGATAAAGAAAAGTCTGCTCGATTTTCCTTTTTAATGGTAGTGCCATTAATACTTGGTAAAATAGCCAAAGATATTATTTCAGGAGAAATTGAGTTTTCATCTGCAGAAAGTTTGCCTCTATTATTCGGGTTTATTTCTGCATTTACTGTAGGAGTTTTTGCCTGCAAATGGATGATAAAAATTGTAAAAAATAGTCAGTTAAAATACTTTGCATTTTATTGTATAATTGTTGGAGTCAGTTTAATTACATATCAATATGCCAATTCTTAAAACTAATTCCAAAATTAATTCTGAAACTGATTTTTTAGAAGGTCAAGTTTTAGTTTTTAATAAACCTCTAGGTTGGAGCTCTTTTGATGTAGTGAAAAAAGTAAGAGGAATCATAAAATCATCAAAAAATATAAGAAAAATTAAAGTTGGGCATGCTGGCACATTAGACCCTTTGGCTGATGGTCTATTGATTATTTGTACAGGGAAATTTACAAAAAGAATTNATGAAATTCAAGGTCAAAAAAAAGTGTATACTGGAGAGATTACATTGGGAGCAACAACTCCATCCTATGATAAAGAAACGGAGATAAACGCAACTTTTGACACATCAGAAATTACATCAGATCTAATACACAATGTCTGTAAAAAATTTGAAGGAAAGATAATGCAAAAACCTCCAATTTTTTCAGCATTAAAAAGAGAAGGTAAAAGACTATATCAACATGCAAGAGAAGGAACTAAAGTTGAAATACAAGCAAGAGAAGTAGAAATAGAATCTTTTAAGATAATCTCAATTGAAATTCCTAAAATTACTTTTAAAATAATATGTAGCAAAGGAACTTATATTCGGTCCTTAGCTCATGATTTTGGGAAAGAATTAAATAATGGAGCTCATCTATCGTCACTCAGGAGAGAAATGATTGGGGATTTTAGTTTTTCAGACGTAATAAGTATAGATTCCTTCAAGGAAAATATACTAAAATAGTAATTCGCTTGACTTCCGCATACTGAGCATGTATATTTGCGGACTTATTCAAAANAAAATATATGAAATTTAAGTTATCCCACTTCAAATTCGATTTACCTGCAAAACTTATTCCTAATACTCCAAGTCACGAAAGAGAAGAATGTAAATTAATGGTTGTACATAAAAGTACAGGAGAAATTGAGCACAGAACTTTTAAGGATTTAATTGATTACTTTGATGAAAATGATGTTATGATCTTCAATAATACCAAAGTTTTCCCAGCTCGAATGTATGGGAATAAAGAAAAAACTGGTGCTAGAATTGAAGTTTTTCTCTTAAGAGAATTGAATCGGGACAACAGATTATGGGATGTTTTGGTAGATCCCGCCAGAAAAATCAGAATTGGAAATAAACTTTATTTTGGAGAAAATGATGAATTGATTGCTGAAGTAATAGACAATACAACCTCTAGGGGCAGAACCTTAAGATTTTTATTTGACGGAACTCATGAAGAATTTCAAGATACGTTAGATTTATTAGGTCAAACACCTCTTCCAAAATTTATTGATAGAGATCCTACTAAAGAAGATGACGAACGTTACCAAACTATCTATGCAAAAGAAAGTGGTTCGGTTGCAGCTCCAACTGCTGGTCTTCATTTTAGCAAACAACTAATGAAAAAAATGGAAATCAAGGGTGTTAATTTATCTGAAATTACTTTACATGTTGGATTAGGAACATTCCGTTCTATTGAGGTGGAAGATCTTTCTAAACACAAAATGGATTCTGAAGAATGTAAAATTACAGAAGAAAATGCTAAAATAATTAATGCTGCAAAAGAATCTGAAAGAAAAATATGTGCTATTGGAACTACTGTGAATAGAGTAATTGAAAGCTCTACTACTACTACTAATATGGTAATCCCTTTCAATGGTTGGACAAATAAATTTATGTTTCCTCCTCATAATTTTCAAGTAGCAAATTGTATGGTAAGTAATTTTCATTTGCCAAAATCTACTTTATTAATGCATGTAGCTTCATTCGGAGGATATGATTTAGTAATGAAAGCATACAAAGAAGCAATAAAGAAAAAATACAAGTTCCATACTTTTGGAGATGCAATGTTAATACTTCCTTAATATGAGAAAAGTGGCTCTTATTGTTGCTGGTGGTAAGGGGGTCAGAATGAATTCGGATATCCCAAAACAATTTCTACTTTTAAAAGGTACTCCTGTATTAATGCGTACAATTGAAAAATTTTCTGCTTTAGATGAGATTATTTTAGTATTACCAAAAACACAGATTGAATACTGGGAAAATCTATGTAAAGAGTATAGTTTTTCAATTCCTCATACATCTATAGAAGGAGGGGAAACAAGATTTCATTCAGTAAAAAATGGGTTAGATAGAGTCAAAAATAATTCTATTGTCGCTATTCATGATGGAGTTCGTCCAATTATTTCTGCCAAATTAATTGACAATTTAATTAACGAAGTTAAAGATGGATTTGGAGTTATTCCTATTATTCCTATTAGGGATTCTATTCGGAAAATAGATGCTGAAATCTCTACTCATGTTGATAGAACTAATTTATATAAGGTACAAACTCCACAATGTTTTTTAAGTTCGGAAATTAAAAATGCTTGCTCCCAAGAATATTCTGAAAAATTCACTGATGATGCCTCTGTATTCGAAAGTAATGGAGGAAATATTAAAACCATTATAGGAGAAGCGAAAAACTTAAAAATTACTACCAAAGAAGATTTAAAAATTGCTTCTATATTATTTTAATTGTCTTTGTTTTATTAAAATCCGGAATCAAATTCACTCCTGGGGTTTTCCCTTTATCAAATGTTCCTAAATTTTCAAACCCTAGCGCTTCTGCTCCATTTTTACACGCAATTTTTAAAAGTGTGTTCAAATTAAAATCTGAATTTTTCTGAACAATTAAAATTTCTTCCAAGATAGAAAGTGAATTATTAGAAGCCAAACTATCCGTTCCAACACAAAGTTTTTCAGGATTAAAAATAGAATAATCTGGCAAGGACCTTTCAATATATAAATTTGCCTTTGGGCAAGTGCAGTAATAATTATCTGACATATCTTCCTTTCTACTAAAAGTATTATGAACCAAAATGATTTTTTTTCTTCCTAATTCTTTTAAAACATCAGTAGAGTAATTCCTCTTTCCCCAAATTTCAGAGCTTGCATTTATCTTATTTAACCAATTATAAAAGTCTCCTTTATTATTTTCAAAAAGTTGATTTTCATCTGATATTTCTTGCATATGTATTGTGAGTAACTCATCTTCATTATCAAAAGAATTACTGATTTCTTCCATTAATTTTGGAGGTACAGAATAAGGAGAGTGTGGTACAATTGTTGATTTCATTCCTGAATTCCTGAACTTATCCCTAATTATCTTTGCTGAAGTTAACGTTTCCTTAATCTTTTTTTCATTAATCTGAAAAGTTTCAAAAAAATTGTAATACTGTAAATTCCCTTTTTGTTTTTGTAAAAGTGTATCCGTAGTATTGCAAATATCTCCTACAGCAACAATGCCATTTTTTATCATTTGCGCCTCTGCTTTAATAATTGCATTTTGGATTACTTCCTCATTAAACTTATTTCTTTCTTGGATAGCAGTAACAAAATCTAAAAATCCCTTTCCTTTTTCTGCTTTTCCTAAAAGATGAGAAAGCTCTAAATGGCAATGTGCATTTACAAATCCTGGACAAAGTAATCCTTCAAATATTTCTAATTTATCAAATAATACTTCTGATCTACTCTCAAAAAGATTTATTATTTCTCCTTTATCAGAAACTTGTAACACTCCGTCTTTTATAGGAGAAACATGAAGTGGGTAAATCCAATCTGCAGATAAAAATCTCATAGTACAAAAGTAAGGAATCTGAATTACTATCTTTGCAAAACTTATGAAGAAAGATATCAGAGAAATCTCACAAGAAGAATTAGAACAATTTTTCTTGGAAAATAATCAACAAAAATTCAGAATCAAACAACTTAATGAATGGCTTTGGGGAAAAGGAGCTAATTCTTTTGATCAAATGAGTTCTTTATCAAAGGATTTAAGAGAATTACTTAATGAAAAATTTGAATTTAAATCTGCTAAAATTGATCAAGAATTTAAGTCTACTGATGGAACTATAAAATTTAGTTTCAAACTTTTTGATGATAAATTAGTTGAAGGGGTTTTAATTCCTTCTAAAAAAAGAGTTACTGCTTGTATTTCTTCTCAAATTGGATGTAGTTTAGATTGTGTTTTTTGTGCTACTGGAACAATGGGGTTAAGTAGAAATTTATCTTCATCTGAAATCTTTGACCAAGTATTTAAACTTAATGAAGAATCCGAAAGAAATTATGGGAGATCACTAACTAATATTGTCTTTATGGGAATGGGAGAACCTCTTCTTAATTACAAAAATTTATTAAAATCAATTCATCATATTACTTCTGAAAAGGGAATGGGGATATCTCCAAGAAGAATTACTGTTTCAACTGCTGGTTTATCTAAACAAATAATGAAATTAGGAGATGATGAAGTAAAATTCAATTTGGCTATTTCTCTGCATTCTGCAATTGATGAAATTAGATCTAATTTAATGCCGATTAATAATGCAATAAATCTACAAACTTTGAAAGAGTCTATTCGTTATTTTTATGAAAAAACAAACAACAGAGTAACATACGAATATATTTTATTTAAAGGTATAAATGATAATTTGGATGCTGCTAGAAAATTAGCTGCGTTTTGCAGAATTTCTCCATGTAAGGTAAATCTTATTGAATATAATACTGTTGATGGATTTGATTTTGAAAAATCAACTGAAGAAAACACGGAAGGTTTTATTGAATTTTTAGAGCACAGAAACATAATAGTTCACCTAAGAAAAAGTAAAGGAAAAGATATAGATGCAGCTTGTGGACAACTTGTAAATAAGCTTCAGTAATTTTTTTAACAATTTTAAATTTCTGAAAAATACAGCTGCAAATCTTTGTATATTCGCTATTCTATTCAAAAAAAAATAAGTGAGTATTGTTTCCAAAATAAAGTATCCTATTAAAGATGAGATGAAGCTGTTTGAAAAAAAATTCAAACAATCTCTACAGTCTAAAGTCCCATTATTAGACAGGATAATGCACTATATTATTAAAAGAAAAGGAAAGCAAATGAGACCAATGTTTGTTTTCCTTACCTCTCAACTTTTTGGTGAAGTAAATGATAAAAGTTACAGAGCTGCCTCACTTATTGAGCTTCTTCATACAGCAACTTTAGTGCATGATGATGTTGTTGATGAAGCAAATTTGAGGAGAGGTTTTTTTTCAGTGAATGCACTTTGGAAAAATAAAATTGCTGTTTTAGTAGGTGATTTTCTTTTATCAAAAGGACTATTACTCTCGGTAGAAAATGAAGATTATGATTTGCTGAAAATAGTAAGTTCAGCAGTAAAAGATATGAGTGAAGGAGAGCTCTTACAAATTGAAAAAGCCAGAAAACTAGACATAGAAGAATCTGTATATTTTGATATTATTAGGAAAAAAACAGCAGTTCTGATTTCAAGTTGTTGTGCGTGCGGAGCAAGTTCTATGAAACAGAGTGAAGAAATGATAAAAAAACTATATTTATTTGGAGAAAAGGTTGGGATAGCTTTTCAAATAAAAGATGATTTGTTTGACTACACACAAAGCTCCTTTATTGGGAAGCCAACAGGAATTGATATACGAGAACAAAAGATGACTCTTCCTCTTATTTACACCTTAAATAATGTAGATAAGAAAACTAAAAACGGAATTATTAATACCGTGAAAAACGATCATAAAAATGTTAAAAAAGTATCCGATTTAATTGAGTTAGTTAAAAATACTGGGGGATTAAAATATGCATCCGAAATAATGAAAAACTATCAAAAAGAAGCTTTAACCATCCTTTCAGAATTTCCTGATTCTAATGCAAAGAATTCTTTAGAATTATTGGTTGATTACGTAATAAATAGAAAAAAATGATTCCAAAAGAAACCATAGATTTAATTTTTGAAAGTTGCGTAATTGAACAGGTTGTTGGCTCCTACCTTCCTGATTTAAAAAAGAAAGGGACAAATTATTGGGCTTGTTGTCCTTTTCATAACGAAAAAACTCCTTCATTTTCTGTATCCCCAACAAAAGGTATTTACAAATGTTTTGGATGTGGAAAAGGAGGAAATTCAGTGAATTTTGTGATGGAATTAGGTGGATTTACCTATCCAGAAGCACTAAGAGAATTAGCAAAAAAATACAATATTGAAATTGAGGAGAAAGAACTTACTCCAGATCAAATAGATAGAGCTAATAAAAGAGATGGTATTTACTTAATTAGCTCCTATGCAAATAAGTTTTTTCAAAAAGAACTATTAGATTCTTTAGAAGGAAAATTAGTCGGATTAAGTTATTTTAATCAAAGGGGGTTTTCAAAAGAAATTATTAAAAAATTTCAACTAGGATACAGTCCCAAGCAAAAAGATGCTCTTACAAAACAAGCAATAAAAGATTCGTACCAGAAAGAATTTTTAGAGGAATCTGGCCTATCCTTTTTTAATGAAAAAGGTAGTGCCGACAGATTCCGAGAAAGAGTCATTTTCCCTATTCATAATTATTCTGGAAAGGTTTTAGGATTTGGAGGAAGGGCATTGAACCCAAAAAATAAAGCTAAGTATTTAAACTCTCCAGAAAATTTAATTTATCATAAGAGTAAAGTTTTGTATGGTTTATATTTTTCAAAATCTGAGATTGCAAAACAAAATAACTGCTACATTGTAGAGGGGTATACTGATGTAGTTTCAATGCATCAATCAGGGATTGAAAATGTTGTTTCTGCTTCTGGGACAGCGCTTAGTTCCGAACAAGTAAACCTAATTGGAAGATTAACTAAGAACATTACATTACTTTTTGATGGAGATGATGCCGGTTTAAGAGCTTCTTTTAAAAGTATTGATCTAATCCTAAAAGAGGGAATGAATGTTAAAATTGTAATGTTTCCTAAAGGTGAAGATCCGGATTCCTATTCTAAAAAACTAAGTCAAAAAGAGTATCTAAAATTCCTATCTGAAAAGGGAAAAGATTTTATTCAGTATAAAACAGAACTCCTGAATAAAACCAGTAAAAATGAACCATCTGTAAGAGTAAAACACATTAAAGATATTGCTAGATCAATTTCTATGATTCCTGACAGATTACTTCGATCAGAATATTGCAAACTTAGCAGCTCTTTACTTGATCTTTCTGAAGAAGATTTATTAAAAGAGGTTTCTGTTTTTCTGCAAGGCAAACAATCAAATCCAAGAATTAGAAACTCCTCACCAGAAAATCATTCATCTGCGCAGATTAATAATTCTGAAATAAAATCTACTCTATTAGATTCCTGTGAAAGAGAAATACTCCGTTTGTTAATTAATTATGGAGATCGAATTCTAGAATTTGAAGAGGGGAAAATAAAAGTAAGTGAATTTATTTTTGATGAACTAAATCACGATAAAATAAATTTTTCAAACGAATTCTATAGATCTGTTTTAGGAGAATATAAAAGTTTAACTTCAGATAGTGAAGTAATTAATATCAATCATTTTCTGCAACATAATAATGATGAAATACAACAATTAGCTATTTCATTTGTAAGTAAAAAACATGAAATAAGCAGTAGGTGGGAAGATTTACATCAGATTTTTACAGGAGATGAAACAAAAAATCTTGAAATTACAATTGAAAAAGCTGTTTTAAGCTTAAAACAAGCGTATATAAAATCAGAAATTTCAAAAATAAATCTTCAAATGAAAGAAGATGAAGATCCTTCTATTCAAATAATTAGTAAATTAAATAAATTAAACAAAGCGTTAGTTGTTATAAATAAGTTACTTGGTAGGAACTTTAATTAATAATACAATAATTAAAATATTGTCTGTGATTTATATATGTTTTATTTACTGTAGTTATGATGACTTTATACCTTTTAGTCTGAGCTGTAAAGAGGTTTTTCCGTTCCAAGTATTTTCATCTATAGAATAGCAGATGTTAAAAAATTTGTTGTTTGTGATTTTTTCAAAATCATCCGCCATCCTAAATCCTATAGATGAAATCTTTTCTGTAGAGGTGTTTAAAACAAGTCTAAGGTGGGTTTTATCTTCTCCTACTTTTTTCCCCCAACCACAATCTGTAACCTTTTTACTTACAAAATTTGGAGTCCTATTTTTTGGACCAAAAGGAGCAAATTGTTTTATAATTCTATAAAGTTTGTCATCTACCTCGTCAATATCAATTTCCAAATCTACCTCTATTTCAGCAACCAACTGATCTGTTGTTATCGTTCTGGAAACTACCTTTTCAAATTCATCAATAAAAGTTCGAAGGTTTTCTTTTTTTAATGTCAGACCTGCAGCATATTTGTGTCCTCCAAATTTTTCTAATAAATGCTCACATTGTAATAAAGCATCATATAAATTAAATCCTTTTACTGAACGAGCAGAACCAGTAAGTTCCCCATCTTTTTCTGATAAAACAATGGTTGGTTTATAATACTTTTCAATTAAGCGAGAAGCTACAATACCAACCACTCCTTTATGCCAATCAGAACTATAAACAACAGTAGATTTTTTACTGTCATCTGTCATTTCTAATGCTTCGTTTGTAATATTCTGATCTAGTTCTTTTCGTTCTGTATTATGGTTTTCAATTCCTTCCGCAAAATCTTTTGCTTTACGTTCGTTGGTTTCAATTAAAAGCTGAACCGCTCTCTTACCGTGTTCAATTCTTCCAGCAGCGTTTATTCTAGGAGCAATCCCAAAAACTACATCTGTAATTGTTAGAGGAGTTTGTTTCCCACTTTTTTCAATAAGTGCCTTTAATCCAACCCTAGGAGATTCATTTATAACACGAATTCCATAAAATGCTAAAACCCTATTTTCTCCAGTCATTTCTACAATATCAGCTCCAATACTTACAGCTAACAAATCCAAATATTCTCCAATTTCATTAAATTCAATTCCTCTTTTTTCAGATAATCCTTGAATCAATTTAAATCCAACACCACAACCTGATAGCTCTTTATATGGATATTCGCAATCTGTTTGTTTTGGATTTAAAATAGAAATAGCTCTTGGAATATTTACCCCTGGAGTATGATGGTCACAAATAATAAAGTCAATTTGTTTATTAGATGCGTATTCTACCTGTTTTACTGCTCTAATTCCACAATCTAATGCAATAATTAAAGAATATCCTTCTAACTGAGCGTAATCAATCCCTTTAAATGAAATGCCATATCCTTCATCATATCTATCTGGAATGTAATATCCAATTTTATCTGTAAATCTACTTAGGAAAGAATACATCATTGCAACAGAAGTTGTCCCGTCTACATCATAATCTCCATAAATAAGGATTTTCTCTCCTTTCTTTATTGCAAGTTCAATTCTCTCAAGTGCATCTTCCATCCCCTTCATTAAAAATGGAGAATGTAAATCAGAAATCTGCGGTCTGAAAAATGATTTTGCCATATCATATGTTGTAATTCCTCTCACAACAAGTAAATGTGCAACGATTTCAGTTACACCAAGATCTAAAGATAATTTTTTTACAATTTCTTTATCTGATTTTTGTATTGTCCAATTTACTTCCATCTATTTTTCCTTCATTATTTTTGATTGAATTAATATAGAATACTTATGTATTAATTCAAAAATATCTCTTACCATTTTTGGGTCCATCTCCAAGTTTATAGCTTGCTCTCTCCTTTTATATAATATCTCAAACCATCTTTCTAACTGAAAAATTGTTAAGTTGTTTTCTAATTTAAATTGAGCAATTTCTTCTACTAATTCAGTTCTTAAATTAAGTGTTTCAACAATATTCTGATCAAGTTTGTCAATCTTTTTTCTCAAAATATTTAACTCAAAACTCAAAATGTCATCTTCAAATTTTTTCTTACGCAAAACTAAATTTTCCAATATGCTTTTCAATTTAACTGGTGTGATTTGCTGTGCTGAATCGCTTAAAGCTTCAGGTGGATTATTATGAGTTTCAATCATCAATCCATTCATATCTAAATCCATTGCAATTTGAGAAATTTCAGGAATAAGAGTTTTATTTCCTGCAATATGACTTGGATCGCAAATAATTGGCAAGTTAGGTAGTTGTCGTTTTAACTCTATAGGTATTTCCCATTTTGGCTCGTTTCTAAATGCAGAAGATTCGTAAGTGAAAAAACCTCTGTGTATGGCTGCTAAATTTTTTATCCCTTTTTTATTTAACCTTTCTAAAGCACCAATCCACAATGAAAGTTCAGGATGAATTGGGTTTTTTACAAAAACAGGAATATCAACTCCAGATAGAGCTTCTGCAATTTCCTGCACATAAAATGGATTTACGGTTGTTCTAGCTCCAATCCAAAGCATATCAATACCAGATTCTAAACAAAGTTCTACATGTTTTGCTGTAGCTACTTCGGTAGAAACTTTTAATTTAGTTTTTTGTTTTACTTTCTGCATCCAAGTCAAAGCCTCTTTACCAATTCCTTCAAAAGAATTTGATCTTGTTCTAGGCTTCCAAATCCCAGCCCTAAAAACATCCGCGTTATCTTTTATATCATTTGCAATTTTCAGAGCTTGTTTTTCAGATTCTGCACTACAAGGACCCGCAATTACAAATGGTTTTTTATCTATGAATTTACTTAACTCCATGGATTTTTTTCTTCCCTTCTACAACAACTACAAATTCTCCTTTTGGTTTTTTTTGTTCAAAATAATGTAACGCCTCAGAAATTGTTCCTCTAATTGTTTCCTCAAACATTTTGCTTATTTCTCTAGACACAGATATTTTTCTTTCTTCTGAAAAATACTCTAAAAACTGTGTGAGTGTTTTAATAATTCTGTGTGGTGATTCATAAAAAACCATGGTTCTTTCTTCTTCTGCTAATAATTTTAATCTTGTTTGTCTTCCTTTTTTTACTGGTAAAAACCCCTCAAATACAAATTTTTCATTTGGTAACCCTGACTTTACAAGAGCTGGAACAAAAGCTGTTGCGCCAGGCAAACAATCAACTTCTATACCTTCAATTACGCATTCACGAATTAATAAAAAACCAGGGTCAGAAATTGCAGGAGTTCCTGCGTCTGAAACTAAAGCAAAAGTCTCCCCTCCTTTTAATCTTGAAATATGTTTTGACAGAACCTTATGTTCATTGTGCATATGAAATGAAGATAATTTAGTGTTAATTTCATAATGCCTAAAAAGTTTTTTTGTAGTCCTTGTATCTTCTGCCAAAACTAAATCAACCTCTTTTAATAATCTGAGTGCTCGTAACGTAATATCTTCTAAATTACCTATTGGAGTTGGAATAACATACAATTTTGACATCTTACAAAACTACATGAAAATTTAAGAATTTATGAAGTAAAAATTTATATTTTTGTGTTATATCTAAAAAGAAATAATTATAAAATATGTTTTTAGAATCTCAACTAAATCATCCAATGCAAAGTGGAAGTATTGAAGTTATTTGTGGATCCATGTTTTCTGGGAAAACAGAGGAACTATTAAGACGATTAAAAAGGGCTAATTTTGCTAATCTTAAGGTGGAAATTTACAAACCTCTAGTTGATACTAGATACGATAATAAAAAAATAGTGTCACATGACAATAATTCAATAAACTCAATTATAGTGGGGAAATCGTCAGACATTTTAAGTTTGACTAAAAATCCGGAAGTAGTTGCAATTGATGAAGCTCAGTTTTTTACTGATGATTTGTCCGATACTTGTAACAAATTAGCTGCAAAAGGAATTCGTGTTATTATCGCAGGATTAGACATGGATTTCTTAGGATTACCTTTCGGAAAAATTCCTAGCTTGCTAGCAATTGCTGAACACGTAACTAAAGTTCATGCAATATGTCAGGATTGCGGAGCAATTGCAAATTATTCTTTCAGAACTACAAAAGAAGAAGATTTGGTCGATCTTGGAGAAAAAAACAATTACAAACCTCTTTGTAGAATTTGCTTCAATAAAAATGTCTAATACAAACGAAACTATATTAGAAGTAGACTTAAATAAATTAAAACATAATTATTATTATTTAAAATCTTTATTGAAAGATGACTGTAAGATAATTGCAGTAGTAAAAGCTTTTGCTTACGGACATGGAGATATTGTAATTAGTAAAACATTAGAGAATCTAGGAGTTGAAACTTTTTGGGTAGCAGATTTTGAGGAAGGAATTATCTTACGAGAAGGTGGTATAAAATCTAAAATTATTGTAGCAAATCCTGGGAGGAAATCGTTTAATGAAATCATAAAAAATAATCTTGATGTTGTCTTACATAATAAGAACCTACTAGATTTTTATATTTCAAAGAGCGCAAATGTAAACGTTCATATTAAATTTAATACTGGCATGAATCGTTATGGTTTTAATGTTGATGAAATAGAAGAAATATCTGAAAAAATTAAAAATCACAAACAATTAAAAGTTGTCTCCGTTTGTTCTCATTTATCTTCTGCTGATGATCTTTCAAAATCAAAAGCAACATTGAATCAGATAAAATTATTTGAAAAAACAGCTAATAGATTAGAAGAAAATTTATCATGCACACTAGATAAGCACATTCTAAATTCTAATGGTTTTCTTCATTTCCCAGAAAAGCTATTTGACATGGTAAGATTAGGTATTACTTTATTTGGAAGTTATAAAAATAAAAATCTTTTGCAAGTAAGTAAATTGAAATCTGTAATTAGCCAAAATCGAAATATAAAAAAAGGTGCTGGAGTGGGGTACTCTTCAGGATTTGAAGCTGTAAAAGATATGAATATTTCTGTTGTTCCTATTGGTTATGCTGATGGATTAAATAGGGGATTTGGTGATGGGAAAGGAAATGTACTTGTTAATGGAGTTTTATGCCCTATTATCGGAAATATTTGTATGGATAGTTTTATGATTGACACATCAGAAGTAAGTTGCAAAGAAGGAGATGAAGTAGAAATTTTTGGGGGGAGGAATTCCATTTTAAAACTTTCGGAGGATTTAGGGACAATCCCGTACGAAATTTATTCTACTTTAAACAGGAGAATTAAGAGGGTTTACATTGATAATTAATTGTAATTATTGATAAAAAAAGATATAAGATTAATGAATGTGGCGCATATAAATAATTATCTGAAATCATAATTATCAGAAAAATTATAGGAAATAGAACTCTGAAAATACCATCTGTTTTATTTATTAGTTCTTTTATCTGAAAATAAAATATGGATAGAAATACAATTAATCCTAAAAAACCTAGTTCGAACCACACATACAAATAGTTATTATGTGGAGTGTTAATTTCATTTTCATTTACTAGTTTTTTTGTTTTTTCATTTACTAAACTAAATTCATCTGTAAAACTTCCGGTTCCGTATCCAAAAATAGGGTCCTCCTTTATTAAGGTAATTGTTTCCTTCAATAAAATATTCCTATCAGTTTCTCCGTTAAACATCTTTTTAACTACTCTTTCATAATGATACCTTTTCTTTACAGGCTCTGAAGTGTTGTAAACCACAACACTAAAAACAAGAATTCCTGCAATTGAAATTAAAAGTATTGTAATGTTTTTTTTGAATTGAAAATATATGAAATAAAATGTTGAAAATAGAAATACTAATTGTCCAGTCCTACCCCCTTCTGTAAAAATAGAAAACAGATAAAATATAATAAATATCAGAAGAATATTTTTATATTTTTTTTGTAATTTCATTCTGAAAAGAGAGTATAAACTTATTATTAGGGAAAATGCCAAGAACACATTATGATCGGTATATTCCAAAAATGCTGCTAATTTGAATGAACCATAATTTAAATTAATTATTCCATAATTTATCGCTATAGCAGTTGATGAAGAAATAAACATAGAAATCAAAAATGCGAAAACAGATTTATAAATGGTTTTTTCTGAAAAATTACTAGTATAAAAAATTGGCAACAGAAGAAGTAATGAAATTCTTTTAAACATCCAAAAAGTATCTGTAGATCTTCCAAAAATACTCCAAGAAATTATATACATAGCCCATAAAATCAAAATAGATAACATCCATTTGCTTGAGTTAATTTTCTGAATTTTTTCAGAAAAACTTCCCTCTACTAAAATTAGTACAGCAAGTAAAACAACAAGAATATTTGATAATGCTACAGATAGTGGAAATGTAAATCCTAATAAAACTAAAACTAAATTTCTTGTGCTAGAAATTAAATTTTTACTCATTCGCTTCTAAAAGAGAGTTGTATTCGTCCATATTTTTAAATAATCGTAACGCCTCATCAATATCTTTATCGTATTTTAATCTCTCAATAATTCTTCCTTCTTGATAATAATACCTGCTTACAATTTCATTTGAAAGAAATTCTTTTATTTCTTCTTTATTATTTTCCAAATCATTTTTCTTATTCAGTTTAATTTTTTCTGTCAGTATATTAAACTCCTCTAAAATTAGATCTGATGTCCCTTCTTCGTCTGTGATTTCCTTAAAAATGTCTAGAGCATCTTCTGTTGCAGTCGTGTATTGATATTCTTTATCTGACAAAAACTCCACAAAATTATTAAATATTTCGTCCGTTATTTCAAAATTTTTAATTGATTCTATTTTCTCATTTTTATATCTGAACTGAGTTGCAAAATCAAAAACTAATCTTTTATTCATTAATGAAATAGAGATGTCCGAAACTTCTTCATTTTCTGTTTTAATATCTGGCGTCACACCTCCCCCGTCTTTGACCTCCCTTCCATTTCTTGTATAAAAAGTGGAAATTAATGAATCTGGTACTTTTCCTACGCTTCCATCTTCATTTCTATTAGAATAATCTAAAGCTTGTATACATCTTCCGCTAGGTATATAATATTTTGCAACCGTAACTTTTAATTGGGAATTGTATGGTAGTTTACGGCTTTGTTGCACTAATCCTTTCCCATAAGATCTTCTCCCAATTACCACCCCTCTATCTAAATCCTGAACAGAACCTGAAACAATTTCAGATGCAGATGCTGAATTTGAGTTTATTAAAACAATAAGTGGTGTTTCTTTATCTTCCGGATTACGTTTTGCTAGATATATTTTCTCCCAATCTTTTATTTTTCCTTTCGTAGTTACAATTTCTTCACCCTTATCTACAAATAGATTCACAATATCAATTGATTCATTTAATAATCCTCCTGGATTTGATCTTAAGTCCAAAATAATTCCTTTTAATTGTTGCTCCGATTTTAAATCTAAAAGTGCACTTTTTATATCATTTGCACAATTTCTAGTAAATGATCTTAATTTTATATAAGCTATCCCTTCTTCTAAAAAACCATAATACGGAACACTTTTCACAGTTACTTTTTCTCTGTTAAATTTCTTTGTGAAAGTTTCTCCATCTCTTTCTATAAGTATTGTAACTTCAGTGTTTGGCTGTCCTTTTAAAATAGAACTAAGTTCTTCTGTGGTTTTTCCTTTAGCTGATTTTCCATTTACTTCTAAGATTTTATCCCCAGCCATCAATCCCGCTTTCTGTGCGGGAAACCCTTTATAAGGTTCACTAATAATGACATATTCTCCTATTTTTGTAATCACAGATCCTATACCTCCATACTGTCCTGTTGTCATAAATCTGTAATCCTCAATATCAGATTCAGGAATGTAATTAGTGTAGGGGTCTAAAGAATTTAACATCTCATCTATTGCGGTTTTAATAAGATCTCCTGAATTTACCTCATCGACATAGAACATATCGAGTTCTTTATACAAATCTGTGAAAATTTCCATGTTTTTTGAGGTCTCAAAATAATTAGTGTTCTGTGATTTTGATATAAAACTACTTACTGAGAATAGTAGTATTAAAGTTAGTTGGGTAGCTGTTTGGAAATAATTTTTTTTCATATTTTTTTATGGTACCAAGTCCTCACCACTTCCTCCACAAGGATGACATCTGGAAATTCTTTTTATTGCTAAAAGACCCCCTTTAAAAGGTCCATGCTTTATTATTGCTTGTTTCCCATATTCTGAGCAGCTTGGAGTGTATCTGCATCTAGGGGGAAGCATTGGTGAAATTATCAACTGATAAAATCTAATAATTATTAAAAAAATAAAAGAAAATAATTTTTTCATAATTNATCATTTAAACGGTGTAAAATTACTTTTATTTTTTCTTCTAACGAATTATATTNTGGANTTTCTGAAGATAGAAANATAAAGGATATATTAATCCCNTGATTATNTAATTGTAANATGNTTTTATTTAATCTATAAGATTCTCTTATTAGTCNTTTTATTTTGTTTCTTTTTGTAGATAAAGGAATGATTTTTTTGGGGACAGAAATTAGTGTCTCTGATTGATTTTCTTCTGAGAAATTTATAATCCAATGCACTTTTATTTGATTGTACGTAAAAGTATTTTTACTCCTAAATAAATTATCNATTTTTATTTTTGAGTTTAATTTCTCNTTTTTAGGAAAATTCTTCATGTTAAAACTAAAAAAGGAGATCGTAAATCACCTTTTATTGATTATTTTTTAGATCTTTTTCTTTTATTCGCTTTTGTAATGTAATCATCTAAAGCCATGGACATGGAAGGGAATTTCTTATTCGGAACCTCAATATCTGCTATTAAATTATTGTCTTTTACTGCTTTAATTGTTGTAGGCCCAAAAACNGCAATTCTTGTTTCATTTTGTATGAAATCAGGGAAATTCTCATATAACGATGAAATTCCTGTCGGTGAGAAAAATGCTAAAACATCATATTTTACATCTGAAAGATCCGAAAGATCAGCAGCAACTACTTTATACATTACCGCTTTTGTATAATCTAAGCCGCTTTCCTCCATTGTTTTATTGGTTTGGCCTTTTAAAAGATCCGAACAAGGAAGTAAAAATTTACTGNCTTTATGTTTTTGCATCAGAGGAAGTAAAGATACAAAAGTTCTTTCTCCTGTAAACACTTTTCTTTTTCTATAAACAATAAAGTTCTGCAAATAATAAGCAATTGCCTCCGACACACAAAAATATTTTGAATGATCAGGAATTTTTAATCTGAGTTTTTCCATCATAGAGAAATAGTGATCCATAGAATTTTTTGAAGTAAAAATAATAGCATCATGGTTAAGTAAGGAAATTCTTTGTTCTCTAAATTCCATAGTTGAAAGTTCATCTACNTGAATAAACGAACGGTAATGCAATTTAAGTTTATGCTTCTCAGCTAATGAGTGATAAGGAGTTTTATTTTCAGGTTCTGGCTGAGAAATTAAAATAGATTTTACTTTTTTTTGTCTTTCTTTAGTCATCTTCTTTACTTGTTTACGCAAAAACAATTCCTCAATAAANTAGCAGTAGGGGGAAAAATTCAAGGATACAAACATACAGAAATAAATAAAAACGAGAAAGTCCAAATGATTTTATTCCTATTTTAAGTGTCCAAAATATTTTTAATAGGAAAAATATAACCAAAAAGGTAAAAAATAATTTAGTGGAATATCCTTTTACATCTATAATAAAAAAATGAAAGAATAAAAGAACTGGAAAGGTAAATAAAGCAAAAACCTTATCAAAAAGTGTTGTAAAGAATAATGCAATCTCCGAAATCTGTTTCATCTTTAATAAAACTCCCAAAAACCAAATTAATATATATTTTANAATATAATACAAAACAACAAATAATATGACGCTTATTAAACCAATAAGTCCTGTTTGTTCTGATAATTTAAAACTCCAAACAGATAGAGATATGTTCAGAATCATAAGTATTGAAAATAAAATATTTACTCTTCTTTTAAATACATTTTCATCTCTCAAGTACTGATTTGCGTGTCGTTGCCCGAAAGCGCTTAATATAAAATCTTTTGCATATTTTTTATGAAAAGCATATAGAAATCCTATAATACTGAAAGAAATGCTAAGAAATACGAAGCTAATATTTTGAAATTGTAGAGGTAAAAAAATTGTATTCATTATAAAAAAATGTGCAACAAAGATACTGATATGAGATTATTCAATACTTTTGCTANGATAAAATTTTAAAAAAGAAATTATGTCTCAAGATTTGTATCAATCTCCTGATTATTTTTTAATGGATGAACTTCTTACGGAAGAACATAAATTAATTAGAGATACTGCTAGAGAATGGGTAAAAAGAGANGTGTCTCCAATAATTGAAGAAGCCTGCCAAAAATCGGAATTCCCAAAACAAATTATAAAAGGGTTGAGAGAGATTGGGGCATTTGGATCTTATATTCCTTCAAAATATGGAGGTCATGGATTAGATCAAATATCTTATGGGCTTATAATGCAAGAATTAGAAAGAGGTGATAGTGGAATCCGTTCCACCTCATCCGTTCAATCGTCACTTGTAATGTATCCTATTTGGAAATATGGTAGTGAAAAACAGAAACAAAAGTTTTTACCAAAATTAGCAACTGGAGAGNTTATGGGTTGCTTCGGACTTACGGAACCAGATCACGGTTCAAACCCTGGGGGAATGGCAACAAACATAAAAGATATGGGTGACTACTATCTTTTAAATGGGGCTAAAATGTGGATTTCAAATGCTCCATTTGCAGATGTTGCGGTTGTTTGGGCAAAAAATGAAGANGGTAGAATTAAAGGAATTTTAGTCGAAAGAGGGATGAAAGGATTTTCTACTCCAGAAACTCATGGGAAATGGAGCTTGAGAGCTTCTTCAACAGGAGAGTTAGTTTTCGATAATGTAAAAGTTCCAAAAGAAAACCTTTTACCAGATAAAGATGGTTTAGGAGCTCCATTAGGATGTCTGGATTCTGCTAGATATGGGATTGCATGGGGAACAATAGGTGCTGCTATGGATTGTTATGATACAGCCTTAAGATACTCNAAAGAAAGAATTCAATTTGGGAAACCAATCGCTTCTTTCCAATTACAACAAAAAAAACTAGCGGAAATGATTACTGAAATCACAAAAGCACAAGTTCTAACTTGGCGTTTGGGTGTCCTTAGGAATGAANGTAGAGCAACTACTGCGCAAATTTCTATGTGTAAGCGTAACAATGTAGATATGGCACTTAAAATTGCCAGAGAAGCAAGACAAGTATTAGGGGCTATGGGAATTACAGGAGAATATTCTATCATGAGACACATGATGAATTTAGAGTCTGTAATTACTTATGAGGGAACACATGATATTCACTTATTAATTACAGGAATGGATATTACAGGTGAAAACGCATTTAAATAATGANAAATGTTTTTAAATTAGTATCACTTTTAGAGGGGGTGTCTTACATACTCCTTCTTTTTATAGCTGTACCTTTAAAATATTGGGGTGGTGATGAACAATATGTAAAATTATTAGGAATGCCACACGGATTATTATTTGTAGGATATATTATATTGGCTTTTTTNATAAAAGATGATGAAAATTGGACAAGTAATGATTTTGGAATTGTNTTAATCTCTTCCGTCCTTCCTTTTGGAACTTTTTATATAAACAAAAAATATTTGAAAAAATAATNTTATTTCTTCAACAACTTAACTGCTTCTAACAATTCATTATACCAGGCCTCTCCATATTTTCGGATTAAGGGTTCTTTTAAAAAAACATAAATAGGAATTTCTAATTTACTGCCACATTCGCAAGCGGGTTTGCAAATTTTAATGCCTTCATAATTTACCGCATCAAAATCACGGTACNCTTTTATTCGTATCGGGAACAAATGGCAAGAAATAGGCTTCTTAAAATCTATTTTGCCATTTAGAAAAGATTTTTCTATAGAACATAAATTAATCCCGTTTTCTTCCACTACAAAAGCGCATTCACGGTTATTTATAAGTGGAGTTGTTAAATCTCCTTCCAAGTCATATACAGCAACTCCCTGATTTNCAATCTCAGTAATTCCCTCTTTTCGCATATATGGTTTTACTTTCTCATAAATCTCATCTAATATTTTTTCTTCCTCTTTTAATAANGGGGCTCCAGAATCTCCCTCTACACAACAGGCTCCTTTACATGCATTTAAATCGCACACAAAATGTTTTTCAAAAATATCTAAAGAAATAATTTTATCCTGTACTTGAATCATAAAGCAAAACTACAATAAATTACTATTTTTGCTGTATGGCGAATTATGAAGATATTTTTAAGAAAGTAGTTTCCCATGCTAAAGAGTATGGTTATGTTTTTCAGTCATCAGAAATTTATGATGGTTTAGCAGCCGCTTACGATTATGGGCCAAATGGTGTTGAACTAAAAAAAAATATTAAAAACTATTGGTGGAAATCAATGGTTAATATGCACGAAAATATTGTAGGATTAGATTCCTCTATTTTTATGCATCCTACTACTTGGAAAGCTTCTGGTCATGTTGATGCTTTTAACGACCCTTTAATTGATAATAAAGACTCTAAAAAAAGATACAGAGCAGATGTTCTAATTGAAGATCATATTACAAAAATTGAAGCAAAAATTGAGAAAGATTGTATAAAAGCTGCCAAGCGTTTTGGAGATGCTTTTAACAGAGAAGAATTTGTAACTACCAATGGTAGAATTTTAGATAGACAAAAACAAATTGATGAAATAAACGAGAAAATGAGTACTGCTCTTACTGCAGGAAAATTAGATAATGTAAAAGCGTTAATTGAAGAATTAGATATAAAGTGTCCTGTTTCCGGAACAAATAATTGGACAGATGTTCGTCAGTTTAATTTAATGTTTAAAACCCAAATGGGAGCTACTGCGGANGCTGCTTCCGATTTATATTTACGACCAGAAACAGCACAAGGTATTTTTGTAAACTTCCTAAATGTGCAAAAAACTGCTCGCATGAAGATTCCTTTCGGAATTGCGCAAATTGGTAAGGCGTTCCGAAATGAAATTGTAGCTCGACAATTTATCTTCCGTATGAGAGAATTCGAACAAATGGAAATGCAATTTTTTGTTCGACCAGGAGAAGAAATGAAGTGGTACGAATACTGGAAAGATTTCCGAATGAAATGGCACAACTCACTTGGAATGGGAGAAAAAAATTATCGTTTCCACGACCATGAAACCTTAGCTCATTATGCAAATGCTGCAGCTGATATTGAGTTCAAATTCCCGTTCGGATTTAAAGAATTGGAGGGAATTCACTCCAGAACAGATTTTGATTTGAAAGCACATCAAGAGCATTCTGGGAAAAAATTACAATATTTTGATCCAGAATTAGGAGAAAGTTATATTCCGTATGTAGTAGAAACATCTATTGGTTTGGACAGAATGTTTCTTACCGTATTAAGTCATTCTTTCCAGGAAGAACAGTTAGAAAATGGGGAAAGTAGGGTTGTGCTAAAAATACCTGCTATTTTATCTCCAATAAAAGCGGCTATACTACCACTTACNAAAAAAGATGGTATGCCAGAAAAAGCAAGAGAAATTATGAAAATGTTACAAATTGATTTCAATTGCCAGTATGAAGAAAAAGATTCTATCGGTAAAAGATATAGAAGACAAGATGCGATTGGGACATCTTTCTGCATTACGATTGATCATCAAACTTTAGAGGAAAATACCGTTACTTTACGAGATAGAGATACTATGGAACAGGAAAGGGTTTCAATAGAAAAACTACACTCAATTATTGCAGAAAAAGTAAATATCTCTAAGTACTTGATTTAGTTTTCTCCTTGAGAAGTTACTGAAATTTTATCGAAAGAGGCGTCAATAGGAGGTTGTATCTTCTCTACTTCTACAGTTACTTTTTGCACTTTATTTAGGGGTAAGATTGTGTCAACAATTCTTTTTGCAGGATTTTCTATCATGTTAGATCGGATTGCCATTTGTTCCTTTACAATTTCTATGATTTTTACATAATCTACCGTATCGTTCAAATCATCTGTTTTTTCTACTTCAGAAGTATCCGCTTCTACCCAAACATTTACAATAAAATGACCTCCTAATTTTTTTTCTTCTGGCAAATGTCCATGAAAGGCAAATACTCGAATTCCTTCTAACGTAATTAATCCCATTAGTTAATTTTTTCTAAAGCAGTTTCCATTCTTTTAATCGTTTCTTCTTTTCCTAAAAGAGACGCAATATCAAATAAAGAAGGTCCCATCCCAAGTCCAGTTAAGGAAACTCTGAATGCTGGAAGCAATTTCCCCATTCCTAATTCATTTTCTTCTAAANAGGATTTAAATTCTTTTTCAATNTTTTCAGAATTAAAATCAGAAATTNTTTCTATCCTATATTTTAATTCTGTCATATATTTCGGAGTATCTTCTTTCCACTTTTTACGAATAGTTTTTTCATCATAAGATGTAGGTGCAGAAAAATAATATTTCCCTTCCTCCCACATATCTTTTATAAAAGTAGCTCTTTCTTTCAATTGTTCACAAACAGTTGCCACAAAATCATCTTCAGCCTCTACCCCATTTTCTTTTAGAATAACTTGTAAACCTTGTGATAACTCTTCTTTTGTTTTTGCTCTCAGATATTGCTGATTGAACCATCTTGTTTTATCAAAATCAAACTTTGCTCCTGCCTTCGCTACTCTTTCTAAACTGAAAGCTTCTATCAATCCTTCCATAGAGAATATCTCTTGTGTTGTTCCTGGGTTCCATCCTAAAAAGGAAAGCATGTTTATAAACGCATCTGAAATATATCCANTTTCTCTGTAACCAGAGCTTACATCTCCAGTTTCTGGATTGGTCCATTCAGTTGGGAAAACCGGNAACCCTAATCTATCACCATCACGTTTACTTAATTTTCCATTCCCATCTGGTTTTAATATTAAAGGTAAATGTGCAAATTCTGGTATTTTATCTTCCCATCCTAAATAACGGTATAACAAAACATGTAAGGGTGCAGATGGCAACCACTCTTCCCCTCTTATTACATGAGAAATTTTCATAGTATANTCATCAACCACATTTGCCAAATGATAAGTTGGCATNCCGTCGGATTTAAAGATAACTTTATCATCCATATTATTAGTGTTTACCACTACCCAACCTCTGATAATGTCGTTTAATTTCACCTCCTCATTTCTAGGCATCTTTATTCGGATAACGTACGAATCTCCCTCCTCGATTCTCTTATTAACTTCATCTTCCGAAAGAGCTAAAGAATTTTGCATTGTAGTACGAGTTACTGCATTGTATTGTGGAGAAGGAACTCCTGCCGCTTTCATTCTCTCTCTCATTGCAGTAAGCTCTTCTGAAGTATCAAAAGCATAATAAGCAAAACCATCTTTTACTAATTGCTCGGCATAAGGAGAGTACATTTCTTTTCTTTCAGATTGTTTATAGGGACCAAAATCTCCTCCATCAATAACGCTTTCATCAAACTCTATACCACACCATTTTAAAGAATCAATAATATATTTTTCCGCTCCTTCCACAAATCTTGCTTGATCAGTATCTTCAATCCGCAAAATCATTTTTCCTCCTTTATTTTTTGCAAAAAGATAATTATAAAGAGCTGTTCGTACTCCTCCAATATGTAATGGTCCAGTCGGACTTGGTGCAAATCTTACTCTTACCTCTGACATTATTAATTTTATTTATGGAAGCAAATATAATACTTACAAAAGTATTCGTTTATATTTAACAGATATAAAATTGTACTTTTGCAATCTGATGGGGAAGACGAAAAGAAACATATTNTTTGATAAGCTTAACAGGTTTATCAGNAAATACTATAAANATAAAATCTTGAAAGGATTTATTTTTTTAGCAGCTACCTTATTATTTTTTCTGTTATTATTTTCTATTCTTGAATATTTTTCTAGATTTAAATCATCTAGCAGATCTCTATTATTTTGGTTGTATATAATAATCAATTCTTCTATTTTTATTGGATTTATTCTGATACCTATATTAAAATTATTCCGATTAGGAAATANNCTAAATTATACAGATGCTGCCAAAATCATTGGGAAATATTTCTCCGATATTGATGATAAAATACTTAACATTCTTCAATTAAATAAACTTTCTGATAGAGATAACGGACTTATAAGTGCTAGTATTGATCAAAAAATAAACAATATATCTGTTTTTTCATTCAGGAGAGTTGTAAATTTTAAAGAAAATAAAAAATACTTGAAATTAGTTTTAATTCCACTTTTGTTTATCCTGATTTTTATTTTTTCTGGTAACGGAAAACTTATTACCGAAAGTTCTGCCAGAATTATTAATCATAATACTGAATATATACCTAAATCTCCTTTTAGTTTTATTATTAAAAATAATAATTTATCTTGTTTACAGTTTGAGGATTTTAATTTGGAAGTTAATATTTCTGGAGAAAAAATCCCNGCAAATGTGTTTATAGAAATAGATAATAATAGGTTTAGCCTAGTAAAAGATAATATTACTGACTTTCATTTTTTGTTTAAAAATATAAATAANGATATTGAATTTAAGTTTTTTGCTAATGGATTTTATTCGAGTACATATACTTTAAAATCATTACTAAAACCAAGTATCTCTGGTTTTTCTGTTTTTTTAGATTACCCAAAATACACCANTTTACCAGATGAAAAACTNGACAACATTGGAGATGGAAGTGTTCCAGAAGGAACAAAAATAAAATGGGATTTTNATTTTAAAAATTCTGATTCATTATTCTTTGAAATTGACGAAAAAATTGAGAAACATAAAATTTATAATAATCAATTGCAAATAAATAAATCTGTTAATTCAAATTTATTTTATTCTGTTTCTACAAAAAATAATAATATTGTTTCGGACAAAACAAATTATAAAATTTCTGTAATAAAAGATGAATTCCCAAAAATACATTTAGAATCGACATTAGACAGCTCTACAAATCAACTATTCTTTAGCGGTGATATTTCTGACGATTATTCCTTAAAAAAACTAGTATTTTCATATTCTGTTTCTGAAAATGATAGTTCTTATTCTTTTTCTGAAGAAATTAAAATAAATAATTTAAGTAGTGAAAAATATTATCATTATTTAGATGTGAGNTCACTAAATCTTAATCCTTCTGACAAACTTACTTACTACTTTGAGGTGTGGGATAATGATGGAGTAAACGGGAGTAAATCTGTAAAAACTTTTGTTGGTTTATATCAAGAGATTTCTGTAAAAGAAATAAAAGAAAAGCGAGATAATGAAAATGAAAAAATTAAAGATAATCTGGACGAAAGTATTGAACTCTCCTTAGAAATTCAGAAGGAAATTGAAGAATTAAAAAAATCTTTAATCAATAAAAAAACTCTTGGTTGGGAAGAAAAGAAAAAAGCGGAAAATGTAATTAAAAAACAAAAACAATTAGAAAATCTGATAAAAGAAAATAATAAAAAGAATTCTAATAAAAACAAAACACAAAAAAAACTTAACTCAACCATTTTAGAAAAACAAAAGAAATTAGAAGAACTAATGGATAAAGTTTTGGATGAAGAAAGTAAAAAACTTATGGAAGATCTTCAAAAATTACTAGAAGAAATGAATAAAGAAGATCTAAAAGAAGTTTTAGATAAGATGGAGAAAGACAACTCTGATTTGGAAAAAGAATTGGACAGAAACCTAGAGTTATTTAAAGAATTAGAATTTGAACAAAAGCTAGAAGAAACAATTGATAAAATTGATGAATTAAAAAAGAAACAAGAAGAACTAAAAGAAAAAACAGATGATAANAAATCTGAATCTGAAGAGCTTGCAAAAAAACAAGAAAAACTACAGGAAGAGTTAAATGAATTAGAAAAAGAACTAGAAAAATTAGATAAGCAAAACTCTGAATTAGAACAGAAAAAAGATGTTCCAAATTTAGAAGAGGAAAAGAAAGAAGTTTCCAAGTCTATGGAAGAAAGTAAAAAAGAGTTAGATAAAAAACAAAAAAAACAATCTTCAAAAAAACAAAAGAAAACAATTGAAAAACTAGAAGAGATGTCCAAAAAAATGAAGGGATTACAAAGTTCTTGTTCAAATGACAAACCTGTAGAAGATATGGAAACACTAAGGCAAATTCTGGAAAATTTAATTAGCCTTTCNTTTGAAGAAGAAGAATTAATAAATAAAATTTCTTTATTACCTAAAAACAGCAATAGTATTGTAAAATATATACAGCAACAAAAGAAACTTTCAGACGACTCTCAGATAATAGAAGATTCTCTATTAGCTTTGAGTAAAAGAGTAGTGCAAATTGAATCAATAATAAATAAAGAGATTAGTTCAATAAATTATAATATGGATAAGTCCATATCATTACTAGAAGAAAGGAAAATAAGTGTTGGTGTTGCTAAACAACAATTTGTAATGACCTCTGTTAATAATTTAGCTCTTTTGCTTTCTGAGACTTTAAAACAAATGCAATTAGAATCATCATGTAATAAACCTGGCACGAAACAGTGTAATAAACCTGGAAGTTCGTCAAAACCATCTTTATCAGAATTAAAGAAATTGCAGAAAAAACTGCAGCAACAGATGAAAGACAAGAAGGGAGAAAAAGGTAAGGAGGGAGAGAAAAATAAAAAAAATGGTAACTGTCAATCTAAAGAAGGTCAAAGTAAAGAATTGATGCAATTAGCTCAGCAACAGCAGCAAATCAGAGAAAGATTACAAGAATTACGAGATGAAATAGGAGAGAATGGAGAAAAAGGAAATATAGATAGAATATTGGAGAAAATGGAGGAAAATGAAACAGATATACTTAATAATAACATTACAAATGAAACACTTTTAAGACAAGAAGAAATCCTTACAAAACTTTTGGAAGCAGAGGAATCTCAAAGAGAGAGGGGGGAGGAGGAAAAAAGGGAATCTATCGAATGGAATTACGAAATAAAAAATAATAGCTCTGAGTATTTAGAGTATCTTCAAAAAAAGAAGGATCAAGAAGAACTTTTGAAAACAACTCCTATTCAACTTAATCCTTTCTACAAGAAAAAGGTAAATGAATATTTTAACAATCTGACTGATGAATAATACAATAGAATTTCATTATGAAACAGATTTTTTATTAGAGAACACAGAATATTACATCAAATGGATAAAGGACGTTATTGCTAAAGAAAATAAGGAATTAGGGGAGGTTAATTATATTTTCTGTGATGATAAATATCTGTTAGAAAAAAATATAAAATACCTAGATCACGACACACTTACTGATGTTATTACATTCAGTTATTGTGAAGGAGATGTGATTTCATCTGATATTATGATAAGCGTTGAAAGAGTTATGGAAAATTCTTCTATTTTTGAAAATTCTTTTTCAGAAGAATTAAATAGGGTTATCATACACGGAATATTACACCTTGTTGGATATAACGACAAAACAGAGAAAGAAAAAGAAATAATGAGAAAAAAAGAAGATTATTATATAAATAATTTTGTTATTTAATTGATTTTCAATTATTTAACGGATTTGTTTCATGTGGAACAATTATGATTTTAGACGAAAAATATGATTTAATAGTTGTTGGTGGAGGGCATGCTGGTTGTGAAGCGGCTCATTCCGCCGCAACTCTTGGATCTAAGGTTTTGTTAATTACTCAAAATTTGGAGACAATTGCTAGGATGTCTTGCAACCCAGCTATGGGAGGTATTGCAAAGGGACAAATAATTAGAGAAATTGACGCTTTAGGAGGAATGTCTGGTGTCGTAACGGATGAATCTTCAATTCAGTTTAGAATGTTAAATAAATCAAAGGGACCAGCTATGTGGAGCCCAAGATCTCAGTGTGACAGAAAAGTATTTGAGCAAAAATGGAGAGAAAAATTAGAGTCTAATAAGAATCTTGATTTCTGGCAAGATATGGTGTATGAACTTCTGATTGAAAAAACCAAAGTAGTTGGGATAATCACACAAATGGGAATAGAGATACATTCCAAATCAGTTATACTATGTAACGGAACATTTATGAATGGATTAATTCATTTGGGAGAAAAAAATTATGAAGGAGGTCGTTCCGGAGAACCAAACTCTAGGGGAATTACAAAACAACTTATTGACTTAGGTTTTACTCATGGAAGAATGAAAACAGGGACCCCTCCTAGACTAGACGGAAGATCTATTAATTATTCTTTAACAGAAGAGCAAAAAGGAGATGAATCCCCATTAAAATTTTCTTTTACAGAAACAACTCCAGCAAAGAAACAATATAGTTGCTTTATTACGTATACTTCCAATGAAGTTCATGATATTTTAAAAGAGGGATTTGAAAAATCTCCCCTTTTTACTGGAAGAATTAAGGGATTAGGTCCAAGATATTGTCCTTCAATAGAAGATAAAATACAGAGATTTGCTACCAAAAATAGACATCAATTGTTTATTGAGCCAGAAGGGGCAAACACAGTTGAAATCTATTTAAATGGATTTTCTACATCTTTACCTGAGGAGGTACAATTGAAAGCATTAAGAAAAATAAAAGGATTGGAAAATGTGAAAATGTTCCGAGCTGGATATGCTATAGAATATGACTACTTCCCACCTACCCAATTAAAACATACGCTTGAAACTAAATTAATCGAAAATCTGTATTTTTCAGGTCAAATAAATGGGACTACTGGATATGAAGAAGCGGCTTGTCAAGGATTAATTGCTGGAATAAACTCACATCAGAAAACAAACAGTAAAGAAGAGTTTATTTTAGATAGGTCGGATGCGTATATTGGTGTTTTAATAGATGATTTAATTACCAAGGGGACTGATGAGCCTTATAGAATGTTTACATCCCGAGCGGAATACAGACTACTATTGAGACAAGACAATGCGGATATTAGGCTTACTAAAAAAGGATTTGAATTAGGCCTTGCTAGGAAAGAGAGGGTAGATAAACTAAATAATAAAATTAAGGAGGGAAAGAAATTGATTTCGTTTCTTGAAAAACAATCCGTTTCTCCAGAAGAAATAAACCACCTTTTATCTAAAAAGGGCAGTGCTTTACTAAAACAAAAGGTAAAATTAAAGACTGTATTATCGCGCCCTCATGTTTGGATTGAGGATTTACTAGTTGTAGATAGTTTAAATAATTTTATTAAAAAAAATGAAATTAGTTTGGAATCAATGACACAAACTGAAATACAAGTAAAATACAGTGGATATATCAATAAGGAACAGGATACCGTTTTAAAGGTTACAAAACTAGAAAAAATAATAATCCCAGATAAATTTGATTACTCCAAACTTCAATCAATTTCAATGGAAGGCCGAGAGAAATTAAATGAAATAAGACCTAAATCAATAGGGCAAGCTTCTAGAATAAGTGGGGTTTCTCCATCAGATATTAATGTGTTATTAATTTATATTGGAAGATGATGGAAATAAAGAACTGTCCTGTTTGCAACAACAGTAATTTCTCTAATCATATAGAAAGTAAAGATTTTTCAGTAAGTAAAGAATCTTTTATAATTGTAAGCTGTGATGAATGCAATTTTCACTTTACAAACCCTAGGCCTTCAGATGAAAATTTGGGGAAATATTATATCTCCGATCACTATATTTCACATAACAACTCTAGCCGGACCTTCTTTGAAAAGGTATATCAATTAGTTAGAAAGTTTGCAACAAATGGAAAATTTGGACTGATTTCTTCTTTCTTTTCTAGTGGAAGGATTTTAGATATTGGCTGCGGTACTGGAGATTTTCTAAATAAATGTAAAAGTAAAAATTGGGAAACTAAAGGCATTGAACCTAGTAAAATTGCTAGAGATCAAGCAATAAATAATTATAACCTAGATGTAGAAGGATCTACAGATTTATCCCAATTAGATGGAGAGTTTGATATTATTACAATGTGGCATGTTCTTGAACATGTTCCAAACTTAAATGAAACTCTAGTACAATTTAACCAATTGCTTTCTAAAAAAGGAAAAATAATAATTGCTGTGCCGAATTTAGAAAGTTATGACGCTAAATATTACAAAGAATATTGGGCAGCATATGATTTACCAATTCATCTATATCATTTTTCGAAAAAAAGTATTTGTACTCTTTTTGAAAAACATGGATTTAGTTTGAGAAAAACAAAAGGAATGAAATTTGATTCTTTTTATGTTTCTATGCTAAGTGAGGAGCACATTAGCGGTAAGAAAAATTTTATTAAATCTATTTTTGTTGGGATAATCTCAAATTTATATGGATTATTTGGGAAGGATGGGTTTTCAAGTTGTATTTATGTGCTTGAAAGATCAAAATAGTTGATTTTATTAATTCTAAGACAGGTTTGCTAAATTTTGAGATAACGCCATCTGTAATTTGAGATTGTTAAACCTGAGGGGGGTTTTTATCGTGTTGATTTACAGTGTCTTAGATATCTTAATTAGATTTTGTCCTTATTTTTTGTATTTTTGAAAAAAACTAAATAATGAAAAAAATTATATTTTCTATACTTCTTGTGTTTCTTACTACTAATTCTTTTTCACAATGTATAAACGCAAATAGTTTATATACAGACAATATAACTTATTTGAACGCTCTTGCAAATTGGGAGTCTGCTCCTGCTGCAGATCATTATCTTATTCATTATAGAGTATTAGGCACAATAAATTGGAGTAATGTAGGAAATATTGCTGGAAGTGATACCACAAGAAACATACCTCAATTGCAATCGTCTACCACATATGAATGGCAAATAAAAACTTTTTGTGACACCTCCAATCATCCTAATTCTGGTTGGTCGTACTCAGATACATTTACAACAGCGGCTTTTGTACCCTCTCCTTTTAATCCGAGTATTTTCCCAATTATTGGAAATTTAACGTGCAATGAGAATACTGCTTTTACCATAATTGCTGAGCAAATTCAAAATGAACCGGATATAGCTTCCTCTGTTTTTTCTTCTGATAAAGGGTATTTTGAGATAAGCACTTTAACTAGCGGAGATGTTTTGGGAAATGCATCCTATTCAAGTTCTTTTCTGAATTTCACTGCTAGTTTGGTTCTGGATTTTACATTAGGTCCAAATTACGCTAAAATAGATATGATTGATAGTTCTGGAGCAACAATGGGATTATTTATAATTGAAAATCTAACTCCTGGAGTGAAAATTTCATCTATTGGACCAAATGATGGGAATAACTACACTAGTGGATATATTAGTCAGATTAATTTTACGGATTTATTTGTAAATCCAAATGAAGCAGGCTCTATCACTTTTACAGCTACTATAGATTCAGAATTAGGAGATAATATTAATTTTATTGACTCCAGTATTATTATTAATTGCGAAGCAACAACTATTGAAAATATAGATAGTTTTAAAAAGTTGGTTAAAGTTGTTGATCTTTTAGGCAGAGAATCAGATGAAGAAAACAATAAAATTTTATTGTACCTCTATTCTGACGGCGCAGTAGAAAAGAAAGTAATTATTGAGTAAAATGAAAAACTATTACTACTATAACTTAAAATAAATACTATGAAAAAATTACTGTTGATTTTACTATGTGCGCCTTTAATATTCTCTTGTGGAGAAAATAACGAAAAGAAAAATAATAAAGAGATAAAATCAAATAGTATTAAAAGCTGTTTAGTAGGTTATGATTGGTGTATACCAAGTTGTAATAATCCAACTACGGCATGGAAATTTTCAACAGGCGGAACATTTAACTATAGTACTACTATGTTTGGTGGCATGAGCGCTTCGGGAACATGGGAAGAATATGGTAATCAAGATATTAAGATTGTTTATACTAGAACTTCTACAGGAGATTTATTGCCAGAAAAAACTATTATCATGCCCGATTGCAAAAGTCTAAAGATAGGTCAAACAATTTACAGAAGATAAAAAGTGACCTAGGGAGGATTCGAACCCCCAACCCTCAGAGCCGAAATCTGATATTCTATCCAGTTGAACTACTAGGCCATTTCTGCAAATCTACAAAAGAACTTTATTACTACAATTTTTAAATAAATTTAATGTTATCTAGTGAATATGTTTTAATATTGTAGTCTGTATGAAAAGAATAGTATTAAGTCTTGTAATTCTCGCTCATTTTGTTCCCACAAAAGGGCAAAATGTCCCAACTTATAGTTGGCAGGAACATCTTTCCTTCCAAAATGCAAAGTGTATTGTAGAGGTAGAAAATAATATTTATTGTGCTACCGAAAATGGTCTTTTTTATTACAATAAAGATGATTATACCATAAACCGTTTAAATAAAATAAATGGGCTTTCAGATATAGGAATCTCCAGTCTTGCGTACGATAAGGAAAATAAAATGGTAGTAATTGCATATAACAATACAAATATTGACCTAATGAAGGATGAGGGCATTGTAAACATCCCTGATATTAAACTAAAAGAAATTACAGGAAATAAAGAAATTAATAACATTACTATAAATAATGATATAGCTTATTTATCATGCTCTTTTGGTTTAGTTCTGATTGATCTAGAAAAAGAGGAAATAAAAGACACTTATAAAATAGGTGAGGGTGGAAATTTTGTAAGTATAAACGATTGTTATATAGACGATACTTGCGTTTTTGTGGGTACTAGTGACGGAGCATATTTTGCGGATAAAAACTCAAACAGCTTATTTGATTTTAATAGCTGGACCAAACACCCCTCTTATCCTTCTGAAGTTTCTGAAATCATTGTAAATTCTTGGGGAATACTTTTTAACAATCAATATCCTTATGTAAAAGTCAGAAATAGCAATGAATATTACTTAGAAATAGGAAATGTAAATATTAGTATTTATCAAAATGGGAATATAATATCAGAATTAATTGCAGATTCAAATTTCACTAATATACAAGATGCTTGGGTAGATAAGGAAAATATTTTGTGGATAGCAGATAGTGCAAATTCCCTAGTGAAATATGAAAACTTTCTTTACCATTCTACTGTCAAACCAAATGGCCCCGCTTCTAATTCTATTCATAAAATTAACATTTTAAATGATAATCTTACTCTACTACATAATCAAGAAAAAAATTCTATTTCCGAAAGTTCTGATATGATTGAATGGACGGCAAATAATTATAATACAAATGTCATCTCTTCAGTAAAAATAGGGAATCAGACTTTTTATGGTAGCTCAAGCAACTCTCTTATTGGTGTAGAAAATAATGTTGTCACAAATTATTCTTTACAAAACACCAATAATGTAGTAGATAGTAATGGAAATATTGTCTCCTTATTAACTGATACAGATAATAATTTGTGGGGGACAAAATCTTATTCTGGTTCCCCATTATTTTGCAAAACAAATCAGGATGAATGGATAGCTTTTAACATGCCTTTTGTTGCGAACCAATCAACGGAAATAGGAGAGGTTATAATAGATGATTATGGACAAAAGTGGGGAATAAGAACCAGTAACGGATTATTTGTATATAATGATAATAATACGATATGGGATAAGGCTGATGACCAATTTACCAAAATAACAACAGGACTAGGAATAGGAAATTTACCAAACAATAATGTTTACTGTCTTGCAAATGACCTAGATGGAAATATATGGGTAGGGACAAAAGAAGGTGTATGTGTGTTTTATTCTCCTTCCTCTGTTTTTAGTGGGTATAATTTTGATGCACAACAAATTATTGTTGAAGAAAATGGTTTCGGACAATATCTACTTAATGCTGAAATAGTATATACAATTGCTATTGATGGAGGAAATAGAAAATGGATTGGAACACTTGGGTCTGGATTGTTTTTGCTTTCAGAAGATGGTACAGAAGAAATATTTCATTTTACTGACGAAAACAGCCCATTGCTTTCCAATACAATTCTAGATATAGAAATAAATCATGAAACTGCTGAAGTTTTTATTGCAACTGATAAAGGTTTAATGAGTTTTAGAAGTGATGCAACTCAATCTTCTCAACATCCAGTTGATTTACACATTTTCCCAAATCCTGTCAGAGAAAGTTATAACGGAATTATTACAATTAATGGTTTGTCTTACGAGTCTAATGTAAAAATTACTGACGTGAGTGGTAACTTAGTTTTTGAAACCAATTCTGAGGGAGGAACTGCTATCTGGAACGGGTCCGACATAAATAATAACAGGGTAGGCACAGGAGTTTATTTGGTGCTTAGTTCCGATAAATATGGGAGAGAAAAAACAATTGGTAAAATTCTTTTTATTCATTAGAAATGGAATCAATAAAAGGAATTTCTCTTCATTACTACAAATATTCTGAAAGTTCAGTAATTGCTAAAATTTTTACAGAAAACTACGGTCTTCAATCTTATATTATAAAAGGAATTCGAAACAAAAATTCAAAAAATAAATTATCCTATTTACACCCTTTAAACATTGTAAGTTTAGAAATTTCTGTAAACAAGAAAAAGGGGCTTTCTTTCGTGAAAGAAATTCGTTCAGAACATAATCTAAGTTCAACCTATTCTGATATGCAAAAAAAGTTTGTTTGTATGTTTATTTCTGAAGTATTAATGAGAGTTTTGATGGAAAAAGAAACCGATAAAAAGCTTTATAATTTTGCAGAAAAAACTATTTTTTATTTAAATAAAACTGAAGAATTAAATAAAAATTTTGTTCTTGTTTTTTTACTAAAAATAACAGAATTCTTGGGATTTCATCCCAACAAAGACTTTTCAAACAAAGATTATTTTGATTTGGAAAGCGGGGAGTTTACAAATCATCCTCCTTATTATAATATTCGTGGAGAAAATAAAAAATATTTAAGTGCTCTTTTACAAAATGAATCTGTAGATATCCCATACAAAAACAGAAAAAAATTAATTGTTTCTCTTCAACAATACTTCTCTCTTCATCATTATAATATAGAAAAATTGAAATCGTATGAAGTAATAGAATCATTAAGAACATGAGGCTAGTTTTATTACTTGTTTGTCTTCTGTATTTTATCCCCCCTGCTAATTCTCAAGAAAATAAGATAACAGATACATCAGAAATAGATTTAACCAAAATGAATCTTCTTCTTAATGAAATATCTATTCATACCACTTTAAATATTGAAGATAATAAAACACAAATTATTCGATTAAACCAAAAAGAAATTACAAGCTCTTTATCAAAAAATCCGGCGGAATTGTTAGAAAAATCTATAGCTATTAGTGTTCAAAAAAGCCAAAATGGAGGGGGCAGCCCAAACATCAGGGGATTTGAAGCAAACAGAATATTATTGGTTCTGGATGGGGTTAAACTAAACAATACTATTTATAGAAGTGGTCACCTCCAAAATATCTTAAGTATTGATCCATTTATTTTAGAAAACATAAGTATTCTTCATGGTCCTTCTACTGTGTTTTATGGAAGTGGCGCTCTTGGAGGAAGTATTATTTTAAATACTATTAATCCTGAAAACTATTCCGAAAATATTAATAGTTTCTCATCTCAACACGAAAGTTCTTCTAACTCCTATCTGACTCACCTTCATTCTGTCTACAAAAAAAATAACACTTCATTTCTTAGTTCTGCTACTTACAAAAAATATGGAAACCTAAAAATGGGTGTCAACCGATTTCATGGATATGAAAATTGGGGGAAAGATGAATTCACCACAAATGAAAACACTCAATTATATAGCGACTATTCTCAGATTGATCTAACTCAAAAAATACATCATAAAATAAATAACTCTAGTAGTTTGTCCATAAACTCTCAGTTTTCTACCACATCTGATATACACCGCTACGATAAATTAAATGATGTTTCTAATGGAAGTCCGAAATATGAAAGTTGGTATTATGGCCCTCAAACAAGAGTTTTTAATTCTCTTTCTTATTCGAACCATTTAAATAAAATTCTTGCTGATAAAATCGATCTAAATTTTAATATTCAGAATATTGAAGAGTCACGACATAAACAAAAATTCACAGATAATTTTTCCACAAGCAGAATCGAAAACCTTGATATTTTTGACTCTAAAATTTCTTTACGTAAAAACATAAAAAATTGGCAGATAGATTATGGTTTCAGTAATCGATTTGAAAAATTATCTTCTGATGCATATAATAAAAATGTTTCTGGTGATATGAGTTTTGCTACTAGTCGTTATCCAGATAATGGATCAGAGGTTTTAAATTTTTCCACTTTTATTTTGTCAGAATATAGATCGAATAATAAATTAAAATGGTTTAATGCTGTTAGAGGTGATGTTGAAAAAATAGAAGTTCATTTTTCAGAAAATAATCCATTTGAATTAAATGAAACTTTATTATTAGAAAACTGGAATATTGCAGCTAGTAGTAATCTGTTTTATTCCATTTTAGAAAATAATTTTATTAGTTTTTCAATATATAATTCTTTCCGTAACCCTAATGTTGATGATCTAGGAAAGGTGTTTTCTAAAGTTGATGGTATTGTTGTAATCCCTAATCCGGACTTAAATTCTGAGAAAATTGTTTCATCAGAATTAATGTTTCAGCACTTAGGAAAAAATAATAAATTTGATATAGTTTTATTTAATAGTTTCCTAACCGACGCCATTGCAAAAAGAGAGATTAGTATAAATGGAGTTGACTCAATTTTATATGATGGTGAGTGGATGAAAACTATTGCGAACACTAATATTACTTCTGCTAAAATGATGGGGGTTAACCTTATATATAATCAAAAAATAAATGACAAATTATCTGTTAAATCAATAAGTTCTTTTGTTAATGCTATTAGCTCTGATTCCTTTCCATTAGCTCATATCCCTCCTCTTTCTTCTAGATTACAATTTAATTATTCGGTAAGTGAAAATTCCTCGTTTTCATTTTACTCAATATATAACTCTTGGAAAAAATCAGAGGATTTTGATCTAAATGGTGTAGATAATTTTGAAGAAGCTACAATTGACGGAACTCCTTCTTGGTATACTTTAAATTTAATCTATTCTAGAAAAATAAACAATTTTCAACTATCTATTTCTTGTGAAAATATCCTAGATGCTCATTATAAAACATTTGCTTCTGCTATTAGCTCTAGTGGTAGAAATTTTATTGTAAATTTACAATCTGAATTTTAAGCAATTTATTACAATGAAAAGAAGTGCAACTCTATTAATATTCTTGATAAGTTCAATTGTTTGTTTATCACAAACTTGGGAGGAAAATACTTATCAAAAAAATCCGAACGCTACTTTTTTCGATTTAAAAGAATCTTTTGATAATTATAGAAAAAAAATTCCTTATACAAAAGGAAATGGATACAAACCATATGCCAGAACAATCGATTTTTTAGAATCAAGAGTAGATGAAAATGGAGAATTTTATCCCAATTCTCTTTGGAATGAGTGGGAAAAAATAAAAGATAATAGACAATCTGCAGGTTTTTCTAATTGGGCTCCTTTAGGTCCCTTTGATGTTCCAATTATTCAATCAAATAATAAGAAAAGAGGCAATGGTAGAGTAAATTGTATTGAATTTCATCCAACTAATCCTGATATTTTTTGGGTTGGAGCTCCTGGGGGAGGCTTGTGGAAAACAACTGATGGGGGCAATACTTGGACAACTAATACAGATAATTTGCCTGTATTAGGGGTGTCTGATATAATAATAGATCCTACGAATACCAATATTATGTATATGGCTACTGGTGACGCTGATGGAGGAGACACTTACTCTATTGGAGTATTAAAAAGTACTGACGGAGGGTTAAGTTGGGATACAACTGGTTTAAGCTACGGAGTTGATCAAGGAATTGAAATTAGTAAATTAGAAATGAATCCAAACAATACAGATAGTATTTTTGCCGCAGCGGGAGATAATATCTTTGTTACTGCAGATGGGGGTACTGTTTGGAATACAGTTGGCCCCAATGGAAGATGGAGAGATATCCATTATAAACCTGAGAATACAAATATTTTATACGCTACAAAACAAACAAGTGGAAGTTCCAATGTTTATCGCTCTGTAGATGGTGGTATTAGTTGGCAGGTGTCTTCAAATGGTGTTTTAAATTCTAATAAAAGAAGACCATTAATTGCAGTTACTCCTGCGAATACAGAAGTTGTTTACTCTCTCTTCTCTGATAATGCCTGGGGGTATCATGGATTATATAAATCAAGTGATGGAGGTGACAGTTGGACACTCCAATCAGACACATCAAATATTTTAGGTAGAGATAGAGATGGAAGTGGGAGTGGTGGACAATCCTGGTATGATATGACCTTAGCTGTTTCAACAACTAATGAAAATCATGTTATTGTAGGAGGAATTAATTTGTGGGAATCTACAGATGCGGGAGTTACTTGGAATCTATCTGGAGCGAGTGGAGGAGATTTTTTAAACTATTCATACATGCATGTAGATCATCATGCGGCAGAATTTAATCCTGTCAATAATATTGCATATGTTGGAAATGATGGTGGAATATATAAATATTTCAATTTATTAAATGATTGGATTGATATTAGCGATGGTTTAGAGATTTCCCAATTTTATAAAATTGGTTTATCAAAAAATAATGATTATACATTAGTTGTGGGAGCTCAAGATAATGGCACAGAAAGACTAACTGGAACTACTTGGGATGCAATTAGGGGGTCAGATGGTATGGAATGTATTATTGATCCATACGATGATGATATTATTTACTCCACATCTCAATATGGGGGGTTAAGAGTTACTTATAACGGTGGTGTTGATTGGGATAATGTAAAACCTGTAAGTTATGATGGATCTTGGGTAACCCCATATAAAATGCATCCTCTAGATAATAATGTTATTGTAGCTGGTTATAATGTTGTTTATAAGAGTAATACAGCTACAGCTTCTTGGGACTCTATTTCTCCTACTTACGGTCAATTAAAAACAATTGCTTTAGCTCCTTCAGATTTAAATTATATTTATACTGCTGTTTATGCTGGAATTTGGGTAACTAAAGATAATGGGCAAAATTGGGATTATATTAAACCTGGTCTTCCTTCAGGGAATATTTCTGATATAACTGTTTCAAATACTAATCCTGATAGAGTTTTTGTAACAATGTCGTCTTTTAATGATGGTGAAAAAGTATATGAAAGTACAGATGCTGGCGTAACATGGGTAAATATATCTGGTTCTCAATTGCCAAATTTACCTGTAAATTGTATTGTGTTTCAATCTTACACTAAAGATGATTTATATATTGGAACAGATATTGGTGTTTACCACAAAGATAGTACTATGAATGAGTGGCAATTATTTAACACTGGACTTCCCTTTGTAAGTGTGAGAGAATTAGAAATACATTATAGTGCTGGAAAATTAAGAGCAGCTACATTTGGAAGGGGGGTCTGGGAATCTGATCTAAATTCTTTCCCATCTTTTGTTGGTTCTGTGAATCCTGAATTTATTAAAGTATTTCCAAATCCTACAGAAAAACATTTTACAGTAACTACTCCTTACAAAATCGAAAATTGTAAAATAGAATTGTTTAATGTTACCGGACAAAATGTTATCTCTGAAAAACTGTTTTCTGAAAACACCAAAATTGACATTTCAAATTTAAGCAAGGGAGTGTATATTTATAATGTCTTGAATGGAAATAAGTTAGAGAAATCCGATAAATTACTTATTTATTAAAGTATTGCCTCAAACGTTCTTACAAAATCTCTTTTGTTTTTGTTAGGATTAAATACTATTCCCAAAGAAACCACGACTTTATCGTTAATAGATGTGCTTCTAATGATGATTGGACCTCCCATAAATTCATTTTTAAGAATCCAGAGCCCTCTATAAATTTCATTATCTTTTACTATAGAAAAGCGTTTGTCAATCTGAACATAACTGCCTTCATTAGTTGGAATGTATTTTAAAATTGAATCTGTTTTAATTATTATTTCTGCTTGTAAATCGTAATCTGTAGGTTCAAATTCATACACTATTATATATTTTAGTAAATCTTCTTTTTCATTAAATGAGTGGAAATCTGCAATAAACAACCCCTCCTTCTTTAATGAAACTGTATATTCAGTTGGAAGAAAAAGTTCAAAACCAAACTGTTCCTTTATATCTAATCTTGCTTCTTTGTTATGGCCTTTTTCATAACTATTCTTGATTTCTTCAAGTTCCTTCCTATTCAAAAAACTATATGTTTTGCTGCAATATTTTATAAAATCTATTTCTTTAGAATCACTATTTAAATAGAATACAGTCTGACCATTTGCCCATTTATCTTTACTATATGAGTCTTTTACATCAGAGGAAACAACCATGATGTTTTTATGAGTCTGAAAAAAGCTAGTAAATTCCTTTGGATTTAACTGTATTAAGTTAAATAATTTTTCTGACTGAGGAAGTCCTGCAATTTCTTTTTCAAATATTTCTCTTAGTATTTCACCTTTCTTTCCTTCCCATAGTTTGTCTTCTATTACCAATATAATCTCCTTTTGATTTCCAATATTTGCAGGTAATGTTTTGTTTTGATTTCCACTTCTGTTGCATGAAACAAAAATAGTAATCAATAAAAATAGTGTTGTAATATTATCTTTCATCTGGGATATATAATATTAATTCATCTCCAATTGATAAATTATCTGAATGTAAATTGTTCCATTCTTTTATATCTGGCACTGATAAATTATATTGTTTAGATATTTTACCTAAATAATCTCCTTTTTCTACAATATAAACTAATCTGATTTCATTTACCAAAATTTCTTTATTGTCTACTTTTTCCAAATAGTCATAAAAGAAGTCCTCATTTCTTACAATGTCCATAATTACGTGATTTGGCAAGTAAATAATTTCTCCTAAGGGTAATAATTCTTGTTTATAAGCGGGATTCAAGTAATTTAACGTTTCTTTAGAAACGCAAAACATGTCTGAAATAATATGGTATGGAGCTTGTTTTTTAAAAGAGATTGTATCGTTTTGTGTAATATTCAGATCGGAATTAATAATGTCTATTGTGTATTCTTTATAAAAAGTCATTGCATAACTAATTGCAATAAATTTTGGCACATAATTTTGTGTTTCTTTTTTTAAATGTGGTTGTAAATCCCAGTAGTTAGTAAGTTCTGTTTTTGTCATGAGTCTTTTAATATATCCTGGTCCTCCATTATACGCTGCTAAAACTAAATGCCAATCCCCAAACATACTATATAATTTCTCAAAATAAGTGCAAGCCGCAATAGTTGATTTTAAGGGGTCTTGCCTTTCATCAATATATGAGGTTACTTCTAATCCGTATTCTTTACCTGTAGGATACATAAATTGCCATAATCCTGTAGCTCCAGATCTACTTCTTGCTTTTGGGTTTAAGGATGATTCAACAATTGCTAAATATTTTAATTCTAGTGGAATTTGAAATCTATCTAACTGTTGTTCCATCATTGGAAAATAATAGGGAGAGACCCCTAACATTATACTAATCAATTTAACATCTCTATCTAAATATTTTTTTATGTAATATACCGTTGATTTATTATATGAAAAATCTATAGGAGATGAGGCGTCTAAAATTTTTAGTCTTCTGTAAATTAAATCTTCTAAAGGATCAAGTTCTAATATGTCAACTGTATCATTAATACCCATTATTTTCTCTACATTATCATAGTCGTTTGTCAGACTAGTATTATCATTTACTAAAGAAGAGCCTGGCATTGATATTATAATAGAATCTGTTTGAGCTTTAGAAACACAAATAATAAATAGACTAATAAGTAATAAAGCTTGTTTTTTCATAGATTATAACTTTGAAAAATAAATTGATTTTTTATTTTTTTAAGATTCTAAATCAATCATTTATTAACTACATCTTTTTCTAAGTCTGCCATTATTTCAGAAGAAATAGAATACAATTCTTTTTCTTTAAATTTTTTGGATAATAATTGAAGTCCAAATGGCATTCCGTTTGTATGAGTATATAGAGGTAAACTAATTGCAGGATTACCAGAGATATTCGCATGAACCGTAAAGATATCCTCTAAATACATTGCTGTTGGATCTGTATGTTTATTCCCAATATCAAAAGCGGTGTGAGGCGTAGTAGGGGATAAAATAAAATCAAAATCCATTAATATTTTCTCTGTTTTATTTTGTACTAACCTCCTTACTTGCTGGGCTTTTTTGTAATAAGCATCATGATATCCCGCGCTTAATACAAATGTTCCAAGCATTATTCTCCTTTTAACTTCCTCTCCAAACCCTTCGGTTCTAGATTTTACATAGGTTTCTTCCATATCAAGAGGAGATNCTGTTCTGTGTCCATAATGAACACCATCAAATCTTGCTAAGTTTGATGAAGCCTCAGCGGTCGTTAAAACATAATATGTCGGAACTAAAAAGTCTAATTCTGAAAAAGAAATATTTTCAATTTCATGTCCTTTTCCTTTTAATTTTTCTATTGTTTGTTCTATTCTTAATTTTACCTCCGGATCTAACCCCTCTCTCTCAAAACAATCTTTCAATACCGCTATTTTCTTTTTTTCTTTAGTTCGTATTTCAGAATAATTTTCTACAAATTTTGAAGAAGAAGTGCTGTCTTTTTCATCTTTTCCTGAAATAACTTCTAAGATTAATGCAGAATCTTCTACAGTATTTGTAAGTGTCCCTATTTGATCAAAAGAAGATGCGTAAGCAATTAAACCATATCGAGAAACTCGACCATAAGTTGGTTTCATTCCTACTAATCCACAAAAAGATGATGGTTGGCGAATTGAACCTCCAGTATCACTTCCTAAAGCAGCTAAACACATATTTGAAGCTACCGCAGCTGCTGAACCTCCTGAAGATCCTCCNGGTACTTTATTGGTATTATGAGGGTTTCTTACAACATTATAAATAGTCTTCTCATTTGAGCTACCCATTGCAAATTCATCACAATTTAATCTGCCAATAATAATAGCGTCTTCTTCTAAAAGTTTTTCAATGACAGTAGCGCTATATAAAGATTGGAATTCATCTAAAATTTTAGAAGCAGCTGAAATTCTATGATTAGCAATACAAATGTTGTCTTTAACTCCGATAACCATTCCTGCTAATTTTCCAGCTGTTCCATCAGATATTTTTTTATCAATTTGATTCGCTCTTTCTTTTGCTTGATCTGAAAAAACTTCAATAAATGCATTTATTTCAGAATTTCTGTCTGAAATTATTTTTACATAATTGTCGACAATTTTAACACAGGTAGTTTCCTTATTTAAAAGAGCGTTATATGTTTCTTTATAAGAGGTGTAATTGTTCAAAAAAAAAGTGTTTGAAGATTATTTCTCGTCTTTATCTTCCGTTTCGTTACGTATATCGTTTTTAGCATCTTTAAAATCCTTGATACCTTTACCTAATCCCTTCATAAGNCCAGGTAATTTTTTTCCTCCAAACAATAGTACGATTATTATAAGAATGATAATCCATTCTGGACCTCCTGGTATTCCTAACAACAATATTGGTTCCATAGTTTTAAAATTTTAAGCAAATTTATGATATTTTTTATATTAATTAGCCTTATAAAGCCACTTAACTGGATTTTGAGTTTCTTTTCCTTTCCAAATTTCAAAATGTAGTTGNGTTTCTTTTGTAGTTTCAGAAGTAATAATTGTCCCTATTTTTTGTTTTGAAATAACCTTATCTCCTGATTTTACAACAANATTTTCCAGTCCTGAATAAACTGTAAAATAATTTCCATGATTTACCAAAACAGCCTTACCTTTTCCTTTAATAAAAAATATTCTGGAAATCTTACCGTCAAAAANTACTCTGCAATTTTGGCCTNGGTCTGTACTAAAATCAATNCCGTTATTTTTGGTTTCAACCCCAGAAATCGCTTTGTTCTTCTGTATTCCAAAACTACTTACAATTATACCTTTTTCCAATGGCCATGGCAATCTTCCTTTATTTGATGTAAAGTTAGAAGATAATTCTAAATCTTNTGGAGTGAGGGGCGATCCTGAATTGTTTTTTTCTGCCTCTTCTCTTGATTTTCTTATTTCTTCTTCTATTATTTTCTTTATTTGTTCTTCAATTTCCTTCGCTTCCTTCTTTTGTTTATTTAATTTTTTTCTGTAGTGTTGCTCATTCTTTTTTATTTCAAAAACAATCTTTGAATTGTTGTTTTTTTCTAATTCAAATATTTTGTTTTCAGATTCCTTATTAGAAAAAATATCTTCTAGTCTTTTTTCTTCTTTTAGTAATTCGGTTTGTTCATTTGTTAATTTTTGTTTTACCATCTCTAATTCTTTTCGAATTTTTTTTATTTTGGAAATTTGGTTTTTTCTATTTAAAGCTAATTGGTTAAGATATTGTTTTCTTTTATATAATTGATTTAAGTCATCTGAAGATATTAGAAAAAAACTTTCGTTGTAAGTGTTTTTCCATACATACGTTTGATAGATTATATTAGAAAGTATATTTTGGGCAAGAGTAAGTTCTTCTTCTTTTATTAAGATATTTTCTTCAATTTCTAACGTTTGTTTTTTTACCTTTTTAATTGATNANTTTTGAACTTTAATAGTNTTCTCTAAATTATTTAACAACTGATTATGTTGTTTTATTTTTTTATTTGATAANTCTAGTTGTTCTAATGCAGAATTTTTCTTCTTTTTTTCTTTATTTAGTTGGCTATGTGTCTGTTTAATTTTAATGTCGAGTTCTTGTTTTTCTTTTTCAAGTTTCGTTTTATTCTGTGAAAAAAGTAAATCGCTTGATAGAAAAAANAAAAGAAATAGTATGTGTTTAATTAATTGATACATACGATTTTGGTATTTTAAANGAAATAGAAGNTGTTTTATTAAACTTAATTTTAGTNTAATTTATCTCAGCTGTAAAAACCTCTTCAGATTTAACATCTATAAATATTTTCTCTGGGAAATACAATCCTCCAATATCTGAAAAAACTTTATAATCAGAATATCTTATGCTTACTTTTTTGTCTTCCTCTTCTTGTAATTCCATCTTGTATACTCTAAAAATATCTTTCAGTATTTCATAATTTTCTTTATTGGAATTAAGAAACGTTATATTTGGTGAAGCAAAAATAATCTCNTGGAGTTTTATAAAGGAAACATCAGCTTTTACGACTTCTCTTATATNTGAAATGTGTTTTATAAAATAGTTTTTATTCATTCTACTCATATAATATACCGAATCTGAAGTTATCATGGTTCTGAATATTTCTATTCCTAATGGAGCTTTNACAGAGATCCAAATTATACTATCTTTTTTTATTCTTATATGAGCGTTTATTGTAACTTCTTGNCCTTCTTTATTTACNTTTATTTTAGAATTTAATGANGTCCANTCAGGTGANATGTTTTNNNAATTTATNTNTTTAATTAANTCTTTTTCNNATAAAGAANTNTNNTTTNATNANTTNTTNTCNNTATTTGATTTTTTAANNAAATTACAAGAGNANAAAATTATAACTNAAANAANNNNTGTNATNTNTNNNTTATTCATTTTTTGNNNTTTCTTTCAATAATTTTGATTTTTCAAGATAAAATTCNGNTTCCTCTTTTTCTCCTAATTCNATNAAAATTTCAGCCATATGAGAATAAAAAGTTTCGCTTTCAGAAATGTCTATTGCTTTTTGCATCCAACTTTTTGCTTGTTCATATTTCTTCATTTTATATAAAATCCAAGCGTAGGTATCAAGATAATTTGCTTCTTCTGGAAACATTTCAATTGTTTTTTTTGACATTTCTTCCGCTCTTTCTAAATTTTCTTCTCTTAATGAAAGATAATAAGCGTAGTTATTTAGAACCTGAACATTGTTTGGTATATATTCCAGAGCTCTTTCATATGAAATGTCTGAATTCTCAAAATCCTTTAATTCATTATATGAGTTCCCTAAAATACTATACATTTCAGAAGAAAGATTTGGATTTGAAACAACAAAATTTACTCCTGTTTTAATAGGTTCTATAGTTTTTTCATAATTTTTTTTATAGTAAAATGACAATCCATTCAAGTAATAAAAAATAGGATTTGTTGGGAAAATCTCAATAGCTTGCTCCGAATCTGTATTTAAAGAGTCTAATCTGTTTAATCTAAGTTCTAAAAACAACATTTCTTCCCAAGCTCCAATTTCATTTTTATTTATTTCTACAACTTTCTTATAATAAGAAACAGATAGTTCTGTTTTCTGATCTATTCGTAATAAGTCGGCATAAATATAGTTTGACATTGCATCAAAAGGATGAATTTCAACTATTATTTTACTTAACTCAAAAACAAAATCAAAGTTCTCTAGCTTATTCTCATAAACAGGGGTTAATAGTGGAACTATTTTCTTAATTTTTAATTGTACATCTAACTTTTCTGAAGAAAAAGCAAGTAATAATTCTTCCCTATATTTTTCGTAATTTCCTTTTTGTAAATAGAAATCCGAAAGGGATAGGTGAATAGATGGAGAATTAGGTTTTAATTCTGAAAGTTTTATTAATATTTCAAGAGCTTTATCAAGGTCTCCGGATAAAATATAACAATCTGATAATATTTCATATATTTCTGTATCATAAGGAAATTCTATAAGTAANTTTTCAAGCTCANTTGCNGCTTTATTAAAATCCTTTAATTCCAAATAAAGTTTGTGTTTTTGNGTGCTGGTATAATGATTTACTCCTTTCAGTTTTTCTAAATCATTATATGTTTTTATAGATAACCTTAAATTNTTATCATACAAATAAACCTTAGNTAANTCTAGATAATAATCTTCNTTTTCTTTGTNTTGTTTAATTAAAGATTTATAAATTTTAGCTGATTCATAATAATTTTTTGTTTTAAAAAGTATGTCTGCATAAAACTGAGCATACCACTTATTACTTTTGTCTATCTGATAAGCTTGTTTTGAGTAATTATAACTTTCTTGAANTTCCTTATTTAGTAAATATATTTTNGCTATTTCNTAATAAGGAGATGCTTGTTCTTTATCTAATCTAATGCATTTTTCAAAGTGTTTAATTGATTCTTCAAAATTTTCTAGAGACTTTTGTTTTATAGCTGTAAAATAATAGGATTTGTACTGAAAATCATCATTNCTCTTTTCTTCTTCTTTTTTATTCGAATTCTTGTTTTGTGTCCCAATAGGATAAAATGTTTTGTTTTGTGCGTTTACATTTGTAAAAACATAAAAAAAACAGAGTAATATGAGAGAATATTTCTTCATTATTTTACCTCAGAAAAATCACCTATACTTATTTTTTGATTGGTATTTTTTCCATCAAAAAAACATTTATTTCCAATCATAGAATTATTAATTTTCGAATTTATAACAAAACTCTCATTCTGAATTATTGTTTTAGAAATACAACTTTTTTCAACTATTGTCCGTTCTCCAATTGATACATAGGGGCCAATTTTTGAGTTTTTTATCACAACATTCTTTCCAATAAAACAAGGTTCAATTATCTCTGAGTTTTCTAACAATGCTGTTGTAGAAATAATATTTCCATTGTGATCTAAAACTCTCTCGTTTGTATGCACTGTAGCGTCTTTATTTCCACAATCTAGCCATTCTACAACTTCACCAGGAGAAAATTGAATTCCTTTATTTTTCATGTTTTCTAGAGCGTTTGTCAGTTGATATTCTCCTTTGTCTTTAATGTTATTATCCAATAAATATTGTAGCTCATTTTTTAAATTATTTCCGTCTTTAAAGTAATAAATTCCGATAATTGCCAAATCAGAAACAAAAGTTTCTGGCTTCTCTACAAAATCAGTAATGAGATTTTCTTTATTTAATTTAACCACTCCAAATACTGAGGGGTCATCAATCTGACTAACCCATATAATGCCATCTTTTGTATTGTCTAAAGTAAAATCTGCTCTAAATAACGTGTCTGCAAAAGCTACAACACAATTACCTTCTAGCGATTCTTGAGCACACAAAATTGCATGAGCTGTTCCTAGCGGTTTATCTTGATAATATATACTTCCTTTTGCACCTAACCCCTCCGCAATTTTTACTAAACTTTCTTCCACTTCCTTTCCGAAATCACCAATAATAAATGCAATTTCATCTACTTCTTTTCCACACACCTTTACGATATCTTCTACTAACCTTTGTACAATTGGCTTTCCAGCAATAGGAATTAAGGGTTTAGGAATAGTTAATGTGTGTGGTCTTAATCGGGATCCTCTCCCAGCCATTGGAACTATAATTTTCATGTTTTATTTTTTTATTTTACTCCCGTACTTCCAAACCCTCCAACACCTCTTTCTGTTTCTTCAAGGGTTTCTACTTCAATCCAGCTTGCTTGTTCATGTTTTGCAATTACCATTTGAGCAATCCTTTCTCCGTCTTCAATAACAAACTCTTCTGACGATAAATTTACTAGTATCACTCCTACTTCTCCTCTATAGTCTGCATCAATTGTACCAGGTGAGTTTAAAACTGTAATCCCTTTTTTGAACGCTAGCCCACTTCTTGGCCTAACTTGCGCTTCATAACCTACTGGAAGCTCTAGAAATAATCCTGTTTTTACAATAGTTCTTTCTAGTGGTTTTAACGTAAATGGATTGTCAATATTTGCTCTGACATCCATTCCAGCAGAAGCGGTTGTTGAATAATTTGGCAGATCGTGTTTAGATTTATTTACTACTTTTACTTTCATATTTTAATCGAATAATTTAGGGCTTGAAATTACAGCTTTTTTAGGTTTTTCTAAATAAAATGAAATACTTATAAAAATAATAATATAAAGAACATCAATTTTATTTGAATTAAGGTAAATCGAAGTAAAATACATACTTACAACCAATCCCAAATAAAAGAATATTCTTTTTAAGGGATATTTAATACTGTAGTGTGTTTTACCTAAAAAATATGAAGCAATTGTCATACTAAAATAACATGCTAAAGTTGCCCATGCAGAGCCAACAAAACCTATTATTGGAATCAATATAAAATTAAGAGTTAGTGTTATTACTGCTCCAAATATAGATAGGTAAGCTCCGTATTTTGTTTTTTCTGAAAGTTTATACCAGATAGATAAATTATAATATATTCCTAAAAACAAGTTAGCTGCAAGTAAAATAGATACGACCTTAAATCCTCTAGGGTCGTGGTAATCAGATCCTAAAAAGAGAATAATAAAATCATAAAACATACTAACAATTAAGAATATCAAAGAAGTAATAATCACAAAATATTTCATTACATCAGCATATATTTTTTTAGAATTTTTCTCCTTTTCTTGAGCAAAAAAGAATGGCTCAGCAGCAAAGCGAAAAGTTTGGATAAATAGTATCATCAAAATAGATAATTTATAAAAAGCTCCATATAAACCTAATTCAGAAGATGCGTTTACTGCTTCTGGTAAAAGATGTTTTAATAAAATTCTATCTATTGTTTCGTTGGTTATTCCCGCTAAACCAGCTATTAATAAAGGAAAAGCATAAATCATCATATTCTTCCAAAGGGTTTTGTCAAAAATCCAAACAGATTTTATCATCTCTGGAAGCAACATTAAAAATGTAATAATACTTGCAATTAAATTTGCAATAAAGATATATCCAATTCCTATATCTTCTGAGTACACTGAGTTTACAAATTCAACTGAGGAAAGGTTATTTTCAATAGAATAAGGACAATAAATAATAAAGAAAAGATTTAGCCCGATATTTATAAAAATGTTTATTAGTCTAATCAATGCAAATCTGCTTGCATTATTCATTTCTCTAAGTTTAGCAAATGAAATTGCTGCAACAGCGTCTAACCCTATTATTAATGCAAAACACTTAATATATTCAGGTGTTTCTGGATACTGTAACCAATTTGCTATCGGTTGAGCAGAAATGTAAATTATTACAATAAAAATTGCTGAAGTAATTAATAGTGATATTAATGATGTGCTGTAAACCGTTCTTTTATTCGGAACTTTCTGACTATATCTGAAAAATGCTGTTTCAATTCCGTAAGTAAGTATAACCACTAAAAATGCAACATAAGCATACATTTCTGTGACAACCCCATATTCCTCTGGTAAAAAATAACGCGTATATAACGGTACTAACAAGTAGTTTAGTAGCCTTCCTACCACACTACTTAAACCGTAAATTACAGTTTGTCCCGCTAATTTTTTAAGTGGATTCAATTAAAATTCTGCTTTTCTTTTTTCTAAAAATGCTGTAGTACCTTCAATAAATTCTTTTGTTCCAAAACAATTCCCAAACTCCTTTTTCTCTACCTCATATCCGTTTGTTCCATCAGTAAAACTTGCATTAATTGCTTTTATTGCAGATGAAATTGCTACACCAGAGTTCCGACAGATTTTTGAAGCAATTTTTTCACATGTCGNTATTAGATCTTCTTGCTCGCAAATTGAATTAACTAGTCCACATTGAAAAGCTTCTTCTGCAGTAATCATTCCGGCTGTAAATACCATTTCCATTGCTTTTCCTTTCCCAACTAAATTTGACAGTCTTTGAGTGCCTCCGTATCCAGGAATTACTCCTAAAGAAACTTCTGGCAATCCCATTTTTGAATTTGTTGATGCTACTCTAACATGACAAGACATTGCGAGTTCTAATCCTCCTCCTAAAGCAAAACCATTAATAGCTGCTATTGTTGGTATTGAGCAATTTTCTAACTTGTCAAATAAAAGTTTTTGTCCTTTTCTGGATAATTCTTCTCCTTGAGATGAATTAAATTCAGAAAATTCTTTTATGTCAGCTCCAGCAACAAAAGCTTTAGTTCCGCTTCCCGTTAAAAGAACGCATCTTACATTTTGATTTTCTTCAGAAAATATGATTGCGTGATTTAATTCTTTTATGGTTTCAGAATTTAGTGCATTTAATTGATTAGGTCGATTAATAGTGATGTAAGAAACCTTATTATTTATCTCTAAAATGATATTATTATAGTTCATTATGAATTTTATTTGTACAAATATAGTATTTAGAAAAATTGAAAATTAAAAAACCCCCTACAAAAAGTAGAGGGTTTTTAACAATTATCTATTTGTTTTTTATCCATTTAGAGCTTCTGCTCCTCCAACAATTTCAAGGATTTCTCCGGTAATCGCTGCTTGTCTAGCTTTGTTGTACTGTAAGGTTAATTCTTTCTTTATCTCCCCAGCATTATCTGTTGCTTTATGCATTGCTGTCATTCTAGCTCCATGCTCGGAAGCGTGTGAATCTAAAACAGCTTTAAAAAGTTGTGTTTTTAAAGATTTTGGTATTAATTGATCGACAATTTCTTTATGATTTGGTTCAAAAATATAATCTCCTAATTTAGTTTCTGCTGCTTCAGGAGATATTATAGGTAAAAACTGCTCGTGCATTACAATTTGAGTAGCTGCATTTTTAAACTGATTATAAAGCAAGATTATTTTATCATATTCTTTATTTGTAAATGAATCCATAATAATTTGAGTTATTTCTGAAGTGTTTTCAAAAGTCAAATCAGAATATAATCCATCGTGGGAAGAAATTACATTATATCCATTCTTTTCAAAGTGCTCTGTTGATTTTTTACCAATAGAAATGATATCTGTTTCAACGTTTTTATATTCTATCTCTATTAAAGATTTTGCTTTTTTAATGATGTTTGCGTTAAACCCCCCACACAAACCTCTATTAGAAGTAATGGTGACGAATAAAATCTTCTTTGGATCTCTATTTTCAGAATAAACTCCTCCTTCNGAACTATCTAATGTTGAGCTTAAATTTACTAATAACTCTGTAAGTTTATTTGAATATGGTCTCATTTGAGTCACAGCATCCTGAGCTCTTTTTAACTTTGCCGCAGAAACCATTTTCATAGCAGAAGTAATCTGCATAGTCGACCCAACAGATGATATCCTAGAACGTATTTCTTTTAAGTTCGCCATAATTAATTAGCGTATTTTTGAGAAAGATCCGCAGCTACTTTCTCAATGGTCGATTTTATTTCATCTGTTAGTTTGCCTGCAGATAAATCATCTAAAGTGTTTTGATGCTTAGCGTGTAAAAATGAAATAAATTCAGTTTCAAATTCTTTAATTTTATCTACAGGAACATCCATTAATAATCCATTGGTACCACAATAAATAATAGCCGCCTGTTCTTCAACTCTTAAAGGTGAATATTGTCCTTGCTTAAGAATTTCNACATTTCTCTTTCCTTTTTCAATTACCGCTGTTGTTGCTGCATCAAGGTCAGAACCAAATTTAGCAAAAGCTTCTAGTTCTCTATATTGAGCCTGATCTAATTTTAATGTTCCTGAAATCTTTTTCATAGATTTAATCTGCGCCGCACCTCCAACACGAGATACTGAAATACCTACGTTAATTGCAGGACGCACTCCAGATAAAAATAAATTATTCTCTAAGAAAATTTGTCCGTCAGTAATAGAAATTACATTCGTTGGAATATATGCTGAAACATCTCCAGCTTGAGTTTCAATAATTGGAAGCGCTGTTAAAGACCCTCCTCCTTTTACTTTGTCTTTTAAAGATTCTGGCAAATCATTCATTTGAGAAGCAATTTTGTCATCATTAATAACTTTCGCAGCTCTCTCTAATAATCTTGAATGTAAATAAAATACATCTCCTGGATACGCTTCTCTTCCTGGAGGTCTTCTAAGTAATAAAGAGACCTCTCTATAGGCAACTGCTTGTTTTGATAAATCGTCAAATACAATTAAAGCTGGTCTACCAGTGTCTCTGAAATACTCTCCAATAGCAGCTCCTGAAAGTGGAGCGTAAAATTGCATTGGAGCGGGGTCTGCAGCTGAAGCTGCAATAATAACTGTGTAGTCAAGCGCTCCTGCGTCATCTAATGTTTTAGCTAAGGCTGCTACGGTAGAATTTTTTTGTCCAACAGCAACATATATACAGAATACAGGATCTCCTTTATCATAAAATTCTTTTTGGTTAATAATCGTGTCGATAGCTACAGCTGTTTTACCTGTTTGTCTATCTCCAATAATTAACTCTCTTTGTCCTCTACCAATAGGTATCATAGCGTCAACAGCTTTTAGTCCTGTTTGTAATGGTTCATTTACTGGTTGTCTGTAAATTACGCCTGGAGCTTTTCTTTCAATTGGCATTTCGAACGTTTCTCCATTTATTGGTCCTTTTCCGTCAATTGGATTTCCCATTGTGTCTACGACCCTTCCTAACATACCTTCTCCTACTTTGATAGATGCAATTTGTTTTGTTCTTCTTACGGTATCTCCTTCTTTAATTCCTTTTGAAGGACCTAGTAATACAACTCCAACATTATCTTCTTCAAGGTTGAGTACAATTGCTTTTAAACCTGATTCGAACTCAATTAATTCTCCTGATTGAACGTTTGTAAGCCCATAGATACGAGCAATACCATCCCCTACTTGTAATACAGTTCCAACTTCTTCTAATTGTGATTCTGATTTGAATCCTGAAAGTTGTTGTCTTAAAATTGCTGATACTTCAGCTGGTTTTACTTCTGCCATTATTTTTGTTTTTTAGTTTTAAAAGTCCTTAATATAAAGGTTTTTATTAAACAATTTTTTTAGTTTTTTTATGTCTCTAGATACACTAGCATCTAGTTGTTTGTCGCCTATTCTAATGATCATTCCTCCTAGTAATTCTTCATCTATTTCCTGGGTGATTTCTACATTTTGTTGTCCGTTTTTCTTAACAAAATCTAATACTTCACATTTTGTTTTTTCATCTACAGGATGAGAGGTGGTAAGTGTAACTGTTTCGATATTATTATGAATCTTATAAAGAGAAATAAAACTTTCCGCAATTCCTTCCAAATACTTTTCCCTTTTTTTAAAGGTAATTATATTAATAAAAGTCATTGTTATTTCTGACACAAAAGATGAAAAAATTTCTGAAAGAATTGACAATTTTTTATCTGTTTTTACAACTGGGCTTTTCAACAATAAAACTAAATCCTTGTGTTCAGAACAGATATTTTTTATATAATTCATGTCTGAAAGTAGTTTATCTAAAGAGTTTTGCTCAATCGATAAGCTTAAAAGCGATTTTGCGTATCTTGATGTAAGTCTTGTTGCTTTCACTCTATTTTAGTTTAATTCCGCTTCTTTTAAAGCTTTAGACACTAATTGTTTTTGCTTGTCAGCATCTTTTAGTTCGGATTTTAAAACCATAGTGGCCATATCTATTGAAAGATCTGCTACTGTGTTTTTTAATTCTGTTATAGCTTTCATTTTTTCATTTGTTATTTGCTCTTTTGCTGATGTTAAAATTTTGTCCGCCTCTGTATTTGCTTGCTCTTTTGCTTCATTAACAATACTCTTTTTCATATCTCTAGCTTCCTTAAGTAACGAATCTCTTTCAGCTCTAGCTTCTGCTAAAATTCTTTCATTATCAGCAGTTAAATTCGCCATTTCAGACCTTGCTTTGTCTGCTGCTTTTAAAGCGTTATCAATACTTTCATTTCGCTCGTCTACCGCATTTAAAATCGGTTTCCATGCGAATTTCTTTAATAAAAGAAGTAGTAGTATAAATACCACACAAGTCCAAAACATTAATCCTATTGCTGGTGTTACCAGTGCCATTGGGTCCATAATAATTTTTTTGTGAAGATTAGTTGTAAGCAACCCTTACAACTAATCTTTTGTTGTTAATTGTTTACTTATCTCGATTAACCCTGTAAAAGAGCTACTACCACGCCAAATAATGCAACGCCCTCAACAAGAGCTGCTGCAATAATCATGTTTGTTTGAATCATTCCTGAATGTTCTGGTTGCCTTGCCATCGCTTCTAACGCTGATCCTCCAATTCTACCGATTCCGATTCCCGCACCAATTGCTGCTAGTCCGGCGCCGATTGCTGCTATGCCTGTAATTTCCATTTTTTTATTTTTTTTGGTTATACAATTAGGTTAATTTTAATGATGATCTACTGTTGCTAGCCCAATAAAAAGGGAAGTTAGTAGAGTAAATATATATGCCTGTAAAAATGCAACTAGTACTTCTATCAAATACATAAATAGAACAAACAGGACTGATACAGGAGCTACTCCAAACGCTCCTCCGTTTCCTAGTCCACTTTGCGCCATAAATATTAATGATATCAAACTTAGTATTATAATGTGTCCTGCTGAAATGTTTGCAAATAACCTTATCATTAAAGCGAAGGGTTTTGTGAAAATCCCTACAATTTCAATAGGAATCATAATCGGCATAAGAGCTAAGGGAACTCCTGGTGGCTTAAAAATATGCCCCCAATACGATTTGTTAGCTGAAAAATTTGTCACCAATAATGTTACAAAAGACAACACAAGGGTAATAGCAATATTTCCTGTTACGTTTGCTGATCCAGGAAGTAATCCTAATAAATTATTAATCAAAATAAAGAAAAATAACGTAAGTAAATACGGTAGAAATTTTTTGTAGTTACTTCCCACATTTGGCTTAACAATATCGTCTCTAACAAACAAAACTAAGGGTTCGATATACGAAAGTATTCCTTTTGGAGATCCTTTAGAGTTTTTAGATTTTCTTCCAGCTCCAGCGAATAAAAGAAGTAAAACAACTAAAGCTAACAGCATAGAAGCTACGTTTTTTGTGATTGATAAATCTAAAGGGTGTAATCCTGATTCTTCTATAATATGGGAATGAGAATCAATTGAATACACCCTGTCTCCTCTTTTAACTTTTTTATAACCGTGATTAAATTCTGAAGACATAAAAACATCTAAATTGCCTTTGGTGTATAAAATTACAGGTAGTGGAATTGTTACCGAGTTTTCTCCTTCTCCCCACAAATGCCATTCGTGCGCATCAGAAATATGGTGCATGATAGCTGGAACTGGATTGTATAATTCGTCCGAACTGTTTTCTTTTGGATGGTTTTCCGCCTTAATTGTGGAAGATGTTGTTATTAATAACAGAGCTATAAGTATGTTTTTTAACCTAGTATTTAACATTTTTTTTTTCTGTCCTTAAAAATAGACTGCGAAAATAATTAATTAATTAATTATATAAAGGAAATTAAGTCTTTATTTTATTTTTTTTTAATTGTTAAAAAAATGTCTGAAAAAAGATATATAAAATAAATAATGAAAAAATTGTAAATATAAATGTTGTCTGGTTTGTTGTAACTTAAAATAGTGGGTAATAAAAACAAAATACAGAGTAATATTCTTGAAAAATTAATAGCTAAAAAATGGAATGGTGTAATACTTTTTTTGTTAGAAATTTTTCGGTAAAATAAATCTCCTAATAAATACAGGGTAAAAAGAAATATTTGAATTATTGTTATGTTTATAAATTGAATGTTTAAATTAAATGTTTTTACAACAGTGTAATTTAGTAGAAAACAGCCAATAAAAATAAAAAATCTATTTTTTATCATTCTTTTTTATTATTTCTTTCAGAGAGTAATAAAGGGATAAAATTATTGAGATTAGAGAAAAGATAATTGTATAAACTGGCTTTTCTGAATTGAAATAATTATCCAAATATCGTCCAAAAAAAGCTCCGGCAATAATAATTACCGCCATTTGTGTGGCTATTGAAGAATATTTAATGAAAGAATTAAGCCGTTTTTTCCTGTTTGTCTTGTTTTTCGGCATGTTTAATATCTTTAATAACCGCCCCCATGCTACAAGATCCGGAAAAAGAAGCTCCTGGCTCAATAGAAAGTTTATTGGTAACTATATCTCCGTTTAATTTTGAGGTAGATTTTAAAAGCAGTAATTGTGAAACTGTAATTTTTGCTTTTATTTCTCCTGAAATATCTGCGTTTTCACATTCAACATCTCCTTCAACTACCCCTGAAGATCCCACAACGAGTTTTCCTTTTGTTTTTACCGATCCTTTTAAAATTCCGTCGATTCTAATATCACTTTTTGATTGAACATCTCCGTTAATTACCGTTTCTTTTCCCACCACATTTATAGAAGGGGAATTATTTGTTGAGTTTTTCATATTGTTGTTGTTTGAAAACATAGTTGTTTTTTGTGAAGCTAAGTTATACTTTTTTTTTATTATATCTCTATTGGGAATAATAATTATTAAAGAACTTGGAATATCCTTCTAAGTCTTTATTCTTATAAAATTCCGGGTAATTTTCCTGAGAAATAATTATACTTATATGTTCTGATTTTTCTAATTCCTTTTTAATTGATTGATCTGAGAGTATCGTGTTTTTATATTTACTTACTTTATTAATGTTTTCGAATGTTTTAATAAGTAATATGTGTTTTTCTAATCCTAACATCATAGAGTTTATTTCAAAAATTTCAGAACTGTAGTTTTTGCTGTTAAAATCTGAAACTAGAGTTTTTAAGTAAGTGATTTCTGTGTTTTCTTTTGGAATAATGAACAATAAATAGTGAGGAGAGTTGTCTTTATATCTGTATGGTGTTTTTAGAATAGCTGTTGTGTTTCTTTCGTTAATCTGATTTGTGTTTCCTAATAAGGAGATGATTTTTGTAAACCTATCTTTTGTTGCTGTATGTTTATAGTCTTCTTCTCCTTTTTTTAAATTATTAATGAATTTACTTGTATCATTGCTTATTTTAAATTCAGATAAAACGTTTATTAGATAATATTTTGGCAGATAATTTGTTTCTTCTGTGTTTTGAAGTTGATTTAATTTTTCAAGTGATTTCAAGTAAGATAGGTTGAAACTGTCTTTTTCATAAAGAGAAAAAATGTATTTGTAATCATCTTCTTTTTGTTTATTTTTAGTTAAAAATGAGTTTATATAATTGGAGTCTAACAAAAATTTAGCATAATTACTCTCTGGAAATTTATTTATTAATGTTTGTTTTGTTTTTGCCGCTTTTTTAAAGCTTCTGTTTTCTGTATATAAATTATAAATTAAATAGTAGGAAAGTGGCGTTAGATCTTTGTGATTTGGGAACCTCTTCACTAGTCCATTTAACATGTTTTCTGACTTTCTTAATTCTTCCAAATCATCCTTATATATAACAGACGCTTCATAATACGATATAATTATCTTGTTATTAGACTCTGCAATTTTTTCTTTTGTTAAGGGGATTTGATCAAGATAGTATTTTTCTGATTTTAAATTTTCGGTCCCGTTTTTTTCGGGTGACCTTGAGGAGGTTGAATCTCCCTCATCTGTATTTGTTGATTTTTTGTTTGTTCTTCTCCAATTATCTTCCCGTTTTCTTTTCCCCCATTTTTTTCTAAACTCCGACATACCAAAACTAAGTGTTGCTGGGTTGTAAAAATACCACTTCCCTCCTGAGGTTGCGTTTCCAAAATTTTCATTCCTGCTATCCCTTTCTATTATTCCTCTGGTTCCTCTGTTTTGTTGAGATTTAAGTTCTTCTTGTTCTTTTTTAATCACCTCAGCAATTACAGATTGAATTATGTTCTGTCTTTCTTTTTCTGACATAGAAGCTAGGTTTTGTAAACTGTCTTCTAATGAAATTGTATTTAGGTGATAAACTAGTTTCCCTAGGATTTCTTGTGTGTTTTTTGTTTTATCATATAGTTGATGTGCTTCTGGCATAAATGTATAAGCGCTGTCATAAAACATTTTTGATGTGGGATATTCTGATTGTTTATAGTAAATCTTTCCTATTTGTAAAAAAGCTAGTGATTTTTGAATGTCGTTTTCTACACTGTATTTTGCAGAAAGAGTATAGTTTTCAATTGCGATTGTAGTATCTTTTTCAATAATATTCATTTCTCCTAAGGTATAATAAATTTGATCAAGGTAATCTTTGTTTTTTTCGTCCTTAATCATTTTTAGAAGTTCCTCTTTCATTTTATTAAGGTCTTTTTTGGTTTTTAGTGTTTTTGCGAGATTCATTTTTGCATTAAAAACCATATCGTATTCTGGGTTTGCGTCCAATACTAGCTCAAAATACTTTTTCGATTTTTTAGAGTTTCCTGCTTCTTGATAAATCTGAGCAATAATATAATAATATCTGGCTTTTTGTCTTTTTCTTTTTATTAGATTACATGCAGATTTTAATTCATCAGAAGCGTCTGAAAGTATTTCTTGTTTTATATATAAATCCGCAAATATAAGGTGAAGTTCTTTGTCTAGTTTCTTGGGGAATTTCTTTTTTGATTGAAGTTCATCTAAAATGTTTTCTGCGAAATTATAATCTTTTAAAGCTATATAACATTTGGCCGCCCATAATTGTGATTCAAAAGCAATTTCTGTTTTTTTATATTTGTTTTTTATAAAATCAAAGGTTTTTTTTGCTTCTACATATTCACCTTTAAAATAATATGCTTTTGCTATCAAAAAATAACTGTCGTCAATCCACTTACAGTATTCTTTATTTCTAATGTTTATTGAATGGTTTTGAATAACAACCGATCCTTTCTGTATGGACTTATCCATATAAGAATGATGGGTTTTAGAATTAATTATCTCAGAATTTTTAAAAACAGGTAAGATGTTTAAATAATCATCATTGTGGGATTCTTCAACTTTTTTTATTCCATTTTTTAAACTTTCATTCCCGTTAAAATATCCGTTGTATTTTGCGGTAATATCGTGATACTTTCTGCTAACGTATGATTTTTTATTAGTAGAACAAGAGCTAATTAAAAACACACTTATCAGAAGTAGAATTAATCTATTATTTCTAGTTTTTTCTTTCACTTTCGATAAACAAACTCTATTTGTTACAATTTATTTTACATAGATTAAAATAATACAGCAAATATGAGTATATTTTTATAATATTTGCAATGTTTTATGGTTAAGAATTCAAAATATTATTTTTTTAGAAGATTAACGAAAAAATACCGATTAGCAATACTAAATGACGGTACTTTTGAGGAAAGAATTGTTATAAAAACAACCCCCTTATTAGTTATTTCAATTATATTAGTTTTTGGTTTTTTAGCTGTTCTTTCTTCTTTTGGAATTGTAGCTAGTTTTAACAAGGGTGGTAATGCAACTAAGGAAAGACAAGATATTGTTGAAAATTATAGAACAATAGATTCGTTAAAACTTAGGATAGAAAGAACTGATTTATATTTAGAAAAGGTAAAAATAATATTAGGCGGAGGTGTTATTGGAGATTCCAGTATTGATGTTAAAAACGTAGATATTATAGAAGAAAATATTAATTTAGAAAAAACAAAAAATGATGATCTTTTCAGAATAAAAATGGAGAGAAAATCAAGTGGCGATTATATTTCAAATTCATACAATAATATAGTTTATTTTTTCACTCCTCTTTCGGGAACTTTTACTGAAAAATATGATGTCAATAAAAATCATTTTGGCATAGATATTGTTAGTGAAGAGGGGTCGATTATTAATTCTATTGCCGATGGAATTGTTGTAATAAATAATTGGACGAAAGAAACTGGTTTTGTTATTGGTGTTCAGCATTCTGATGGTTTTTTATCTTTCTATAAACATAATTCTAAAAATTTGAAAAATATTGGAGATTATGTGAAAAGTGGGGAGGGGATTGCTATAATAGGAAGTTCTGGAGAGTTAAGTTCTGGACCTCATTTACATTTTGAACTTTGGAAAAATGGAGAGAGTGTAAATCCTGAAAATTATATTGTATTTTAGTTATGAGTGTAAAATCTTTTTTAAGCTTGCCTTTTGCTAATTATATGGTTCTAAAGAATAAAAAATGGAAATATAATGCTGTTAACTCACAGAAAAAAGTTTTTGAAACCCTTATTAAATCAGCAAAAACAACTCAATTTGGTAAAGATCATAACTTTTCCAAAATCTACACTTACTCTGATTTTACAAAGAATGTTCCTATTAGAAATTATGAGGGTTTATCTTATTATATAGAAAAAATAAAAAATGGAGAGAAAGATGTTTTATGGCCAAAAACTCCAATATACCTCTGTAAAACATCAGGAACAACTTCAGGTACAAAATATATCCCAATTAGCAAAGAAAGTATGCCTAACCATATTACAGCCGCTAGGGATTCTATTTTAAATTATATTTCAAAAACAAAGAACACGTCAATTGTAAAAGGTAAAATGATTTTCCTGCAAGGCAGTCCTGAACTTACAAAAACTGGAGATATTTTAACTGGAAGGTTGTCTGGAATTGTGGCTCATCATGTTCCAAACTATCTTACTAAAAACAGACTCCCCACTTATGAAACAAACTGTATTGATGATTGGGAAAATAAGGTAGATTCTATTGTTGATGAAACTCTTTCTGAAAACATGACTTTAATATCTGGAATTCCTCCTTGGGTACAAATGTATTTTGAGAAATTAAAAGAAAAAACTGGAAAACAAATAAAAGATGTTTTCCCAAATTTTGATCTTTTTATTTATGGTGGAGTAAATTATCAGCCTTATAAGCGAGTTTTTGAAAAATTAATTGGCAGAAAAGTTGATGGAGTAGAATTGTACCCTGCTTCAGAAGGTTTTATTGCTTATCAGGACTCTCAAGAAAAAGAAGGAATGTTATTATGTGTAAATCATGGTGTTTTTTATGAGTTTATTCCTTCTTCTGAGTTTTTTGAAGAAAATCCAACAAGAATATCTTTAGAGAGTGTAGAAATGGAAGTGAACTACGTTTTAATCTTAAATACTAATGCTGGTTTGTGGGGTTATAACATTGGTGATACTATTAAATTTGTAAGTATAAATCCATACCGAATCGTTGTTACTGGTAGAATAAAACATTTTACCTCTGCTTTTGGAGAGCATGTAATTGCTGAAGAAGTAGAAAAAAGCTTACAACAAACAATCAAAAAAAATCCGTGTGTGGTGCATGAATTTCATGTTGCTCCTAAGGTAAATACAGAAAATGAATTACCTTATCATGAATGGTTTATAGAATTTGAAAATGAATCAGAAAACATGAATAGTTTCTCTAATGAGTTAGATTCAAGATTGCGGGGATTAAATTCTTATTACAAAGATTTAATTGCCGGAAACATTTTACAACCTCTAAAAATTACAAAATTAAAAAAGAATTCTTTCAGAGAATATATGAAATCTATTGGGAAGCTTGGTGGTCAAAATAAGGTTCCTAGACTTGCAAACGACCGAAAAATTGCGGACGAACTATCTAATTATAAAATTAATGAATAAGAAGAAAAAACATATTGCTATTTTAGGATCTACTGGATCTATCGGGACACAATCTTTAGAAGTTGTTGATGCTCATCCAGAGCGATTTGTTGTGGAGGTTTTAACCGCAAATAATAATTCAAAATTACTAATAGAGCAATCGAAAAAATACAAGCCAAATGTTGTTGTTGTTACAAATGAAAGCAAGTATAAGGAAGTAAATAATGCTTTATTTGATTTAGGTATAAAGGTGTTCTCTGGAGAAAATTCTTTGGAAGAAGTTGTTGAAAATGAAAACATTGATGTTGTATTAACCGCTTTAGTTGGTTATTCTGGATTAAAACCAACAATAAGAGCTATAAAATCAGGTAAAAATATTGCTCTTGCAAATAAAGAAACTTTAGTTGTAGCTGGTGATTTAATTACAAAGTTGTGTAAACAGTATGGGGTGTCAATTTATCCTGTTGATTCCGAACATTCAGCTATTTTTCAATGTTTGGTTGGAGAACATTTTAATCCGATTGAAAAAATTTATTTAACCGCTTCTGGGGGTCCTTTCAGGAGAAAAAATAGAGAAGAGCTTTTGCATGTTACAAAAGAGCAAGCTTTAAAACATCCAAATTGGGAGATGGGGTCTAAAATTACAATTGACTCCGCTTCCATGATGAATAAAGGTTTAGAGGTGATTGAAGCTAAATGGCTTTTTGATTTGAAAAAAGAGCAAATTGAAATAGTTGTTCATCCTCAATCGGTCGTGCATTCCGCTGTACAGTTTACAGATGGGTCTGTAATAGCTCAATTGGGTATTCCTGATATGAAGTTGCCTATTCAGTACGCTTTAGGGTTTCCTGAAAGATTAGAAAATAATTTTAACCGATTTAGTTTTTTAGATTATCCTGAATTAACTTTTGAAAAAGCTAATTTTGATACTTTTAAAAACTTAAGCCTTGCGTATTCTGCAATGGAAAAAGGAGGAAATATCCCGTGTATATTAAACGCTGCTAATGAAGTTGTGGTAGATGCGTTTTTGAAAGATAAAATTAGTTTTTTATCTATGTCGGATGTAATTGAAAATTGCATGGAAAAGATTACTTTTGTGAAAAATCCGAAATTAGAGGATTATATTAATACTGACCGAGAAACACGAATATTAGCGAACGAATTATTGTAAATGGACATACTGATTAAAGCTTCACAACTGATTTTAAGTTTATCAATTTTAGTAGTACTTCACGAATTAGGACATTTTATACCTGCAAAATTTTTCAAAACAAGAGTAGAGAAATTTTATTTGTTTTTTGACCCTTGGTTTTCTTTAGTAAAGAAGAAGATTGGTGGTACAGAATATGGTATAGGATGGCTTCCTTTAGGTGGTTATGTTAAAATTTCTGGAATGATTGATGAGAGTATGGATAAAGAGCAGATGAAAAAAGATCCTGAACCTTGGGAGTTTAGAGCAAAACCCGCTTGGCAGCGGTTAATTATTATGCTTGGTGGTGTCACAGTAAACCTTTTGTTGGGGATTTTTATTTATGCAATGGTTTTATTTGTTTGGGGAGATACATACCTTCCAAATAAAAATGTTGAAGATGGTGTTATTTGTTCTGATTTTGCTTTAAGTCAAGGGTTTGAGAACGGGGATAAAATAATTTCTGTAGACGGAGAAGAAGTAAGTCGATTTTTAGAAATAAATGAAAATATACTTCTAAGGGATGAGTCGTTTGATGTTCTTGTCGAAAGAAATGAAAGTATTATAAGTGTTCCTATTGGAGAAAATTTTATAAAACATTGGAAAAACAATGGTAAAAAACTATTGTTTTCACCAAGAACAATTGTTAAAATAGGTGAGTTTACTCCTGGGTCTAATGCGAAAGAATCAGGATTTTTTAAGGGTGATGTTTTATTTTCTGTTGGAGGTGTTGAATCTAAATATTTTGATGAATTTACCAAAGAACTACAAAATCATAAATCTGAAACAGTAATGATTGGGATTTTAAGAGGGGGTAAAAAATTAGAGAAAGAAGTGTTGGTGAGCGCTGAAGGAAAAATTGGGTTTAGTCTGTCTAATTCTATTTTAAATTATTCCGTAGAAAAATATGGTTTATTCGGTTCTTTTCCGGCTGGTTATAATTTAGCTGTTAAAAAATTAGGAGGGTATATAGATCAGTTTGCTCTTATTTTTAATTCTGATAATGATTTAGCTGGGGAGTTGGGAGGTTTTGGAGCTATTGGCGGGCTGTTTCCCTCTTCGTGGGACTGGTATTCTTTTTGGTCTTTAACTGCTTTTCTTTCTTTAATGCTTGCTTTTATGAATTTGCTTCCTATTCCCGCTTTGGATGGTGGTCATGTAATGTTTTTGTTGTATGAAATTATTGTTGGAAAACCAGCTCCTGAAAAATTTATGGAGAGATCTCAAATGGTGGGTATGATTTTACTTTTAGGTCTTTTGGTTTTCGCAAACGGTAATGATATTTATAAATTATTTCAATAGTGTTAGAAAACCTCGACACAAATATTTATCTACTTGTTTTTTCTTCAATAGTAATTATTTCTTATTTTTTTAACTCTTATTCTAAAAAATCAGGAATACCAGCGGTTTTAATGTTAATTGGTTTGGGAATTATTATTAATATCATAGTTGGTGGTTGGGATGAAAAATTTAACAGCCTTTTAAAACTGTTAGGAACAGTAGGGTTAATACTTATTGTGCTGGAAGCGGCTTTAGACTTAAAACTTCTAAAAGAAAAAATAGGGGTAATAATCAAATCATTATTAGTAAGTGTTGTTGGGTTGGGAGGAACCGCATATATCTCTGCGTTGTTTTTATCATTTGTTGTTTCTGATTTTAGTTTAACACAAGCTTTCTTACTTACGATTCCGTTATCTATATTAAGTTCTGCTATTATTTTACCCTCTATAAGCTCATTAAAAGAACATAAAAGGGAGTTTATGATATATGAAAGTACTTTTTCTGATATTGTAGGGATTATTTCTTTTTATGGAGTGTTGGGGTTTGTTGGTTCGAGTGATCCAGAAAATATACTGCCTGAAACTTTTAGAGATCTCTTTTTTACGGTTATTATTTCAATTATTATTTCTTATATACTTATTTATATATTTCAAAAACTAAAGGGGCACGCAAAATTATTTTTACTTATTTCTGTTTTATTGGTATTGTATTCTCTTGGAAAAATGATGCATTTGTCTTCGTTAATAATTATCTTAATCTTTGGTTTAGTCTTAAACAACTATAGATTGTTTTTTAAAGGTGTTTTAAGGGAGTTTGTTTTAGAAGATAGGGTTGAAAAAATATTAGATGATTTTCGATTAGTTACAGTAGAATCTGCTTTTGTTGTAAGAACCTTCTTCTTTATTTTATTTGGTTGGTCTATTGTTTTTTCAGATTTATTAAGCTTTAAAGTAGTTGGTATTGGCATAGTTTTATTAATTATAATTTACCTTGTTAGATCGTTAGTTTTATTTGTTTTTAATGGAACTTATAAATTAGAGAAAATTACCCCTGAGTTGTTTTTAGCTCCAAGAGGTTTAATTACTATTCTTTTGTTTTACAGCATCCCAGTTGAACACATTCCAGATATTGGGCTTTTTAGAGGTATTCTTCTTTTTGTGATTCTCTTCTCTTGTTTGATTATGACCTGGTCTTTAATTAAAGAGAAGAAAAAAATAGAGACGAACGAAGTTGTTGGGGAAGAGGAAATTGATTCTGAAAATATGGGAGAGGAGTGTGTTGAAGAAAACTAGATATAAGTCTTTTTGTTTTTCATGTTGTTTTTCTCTACTTTTTTATAGTTTTGTTATTGTAGATATTTAAAAAATAAATTATTATGATTGATATAAAAAAAACACTTACTCTTCTAGGGTTAAAAGAAATGAATAACGGAACTTCAATTGGTTCTGAATCGTTTGGTGGAGGAAGGGTTATTAATTCTGTTTCTCCTGTAGATGGAGGTGTGATTGGAGGTGTTACAGAAACGACCTTAGAAGAGTATGAAAAAGTTATGCAATCTGCAACGTCCGCATTTAAAGAGTGGAGATTGAAACCTGCTCCATTGAGGGGGGAAATTGTTCGCCAGTATGGTGAAAAATTAAGAAAGTATAAGCAGTCTCTTGGTGAGCTTGTATCGTATGAAATGGGTAAGTCTTTGCAAGAGGGGTTGGGAGAGGTTCAGGAAATGATTGATATTTGTGATTTTGCTGTTGGTTTGTCACGTCAACTTCATGGGCTTACAATGCACTCAGAGCGCCCAGGACACAGGATGTATGAACAGTATCATCCGCTAGGTGTTGTTGGAATTATTTCCGCTTTTAATTTTCCTGTTGCTGTTTGGAATTGGAATACCGCTCTTGCTTGGATTTGTGGAGATACATGTGTTTGGAAGGCTTCAGAAAAATCTCCCTTGTGTTCTATTGCTTGCCAAAATATATGGAATGAAGTATCTAAAGAAAATAATTTGCCAGATGGAATTTCATGTATTGTAAATGGTGATTATAAAGTAGGAGAAATGATGACATCAGACGACAGATTGCCTTTAATTTCCGCGACAGGATCTACAAGAATGGGTAGAGTTGTTGGTAGTGAGGTGGCTAAAAGATTCGGTAAATCATTATTAGAGTTAGGGGGTAATAATGCTATAATTATTACTCCTGATGCTGATTTGGAAATAACAATTATTGGAGCGTTATTTGGAGCGGTTGGTACTTGTGGACAAAGATGTACCTCTACAAGAAGGTTGATTATTCATGAATCTATTTATGATGAGGTGAAAAATAAATTAGCGAAAGCGTATACACAGTTAAATATCGGTAATCCTTTGGATGAAAGTAATCATGTTGGGCCGCTTATCGATAAAGATGCGGTTAATATGTATTTAAGTGCTATTGAAAAAGCAAAAGAAGAGGGTGGAAATGTGTTAGTTGAGGGAGGTGTATTAAAAGGTGGGGGATATGAAAGTGGTTGTTATGTAAAACCGGTGATTATTGAAGCTGAAAATCATTTTGAAATAGTTCAGGATGAAACTTTTGCTCCTATATTATATATAATGAGATATTCAACTCTTAAAGAGGCTATTGATTTACAGAATGGAGTAAAACAAGGGTTGTCTTCTGCAATTATGACCAAAAATTTAAGGGAGTCTGAAAAGTTCTTGTCTGCTGTTGGTAGTGATTGTGGTATTGCAAATGTAAACATTGGCACAAGTGGGGCTGAAATTGGTGGTGCTTTTGGTGGTGAAAAAGAAACTGGAGGAGGAAGAGAAAGTGGTAGTGATGCGTGGAAAATTTACATGAGAAGACAGACTAATACTATTAATTATACATCAGAATTACCATTAGCTCAAGGTATTAAATTTGACCTTTAGTTTGTTGTTTGGGGTTTCTTTATTATGCTAAGCATAGTAATTAAATTTATTGTCTGTATTTTTGTAAAAAATTAAATTATGCAAAACAATAGGGGGTGGTTGTTTAAGTTTTTTAGAGATCGTAGTTTAAATTATTATAATTCAAAAATTAAAACTCCCGCTTATCTTGATTTAGATAAGTATTTTGCGGATTATACAGTTTTAGAAGAAAGTTGGAAGGAAATAAAACAAGAAATAGAGGGGGTTATAAGCTCTGGAAAAACTCTTCCTAAGTTTCATGAAGTTGATGATGGGCAAGAGTACATTTCTGATAATGATGGTCTTTCTTGGAGTTTGTTAAATTTATTGTTATATGAAATGTGGCATGAAAAAAACTGTGGCTTATGCCCAAAAACAACGTCTATATTAAAGGGGTTGGGCAGTGTTAAAAGCGCTTATTTTTCTATCCTTGCTCCAGGAAAACACATTCCTCCACACAAAGGTCCTTATAAGGGAATAATCCGATACCAACTTGCTTTGAGTGTTCCTAAAAATGGAGAGTGTAAAATTATTGTTGATGACAAAGATTGTTTTTGGGAAGATGGAAAAAGCGTTTTGTTTGATGATACTTATACTCATGAGGTAATAAACAACACAAATGAAGTTAGAATTGCTTTACTTTTAGATATAAAAAGAGAAATTTCTGGTTTTTTAAAATATTACGATATGTTTGTTTTTAAATTAATTAAGTCTCTTGTTGTATTAAATAATACTTTTAGCAAATCTAAACTAAAGTAGTTTTAATGAAAAAGCTTTTCTTTTTTGGTTTTGTAAGGCCAAAATTTCACAACCCAATAATTGATGGGGTTCGTGCGTGGGGATTAATAATGGTTTTATTGGGACATTTACTACATTTCTATAATCCTTTTTTCACAGAAATTGATGAAACTCGTCAACTTTCTAAATTTTTTGATTTCTTTAGGGCCGACCTAGCTGTAGACGCTTTTTTTGTAATTAGTGGGTTTTTAATTGGGTCTATTTTATTTAAAGAGTATCAAAAAAACCTCTCTTTGTCTTTTAAACGTTTTTACCTCAGCCGTTTCTTTCGTTTAATGCCTGTGTATTTTGTTTGTGTTTTTTTAGGAATAATATTTTACTTTCTTATAAAAAACAGCAATAGAGATATGGCTCCTCAAATTGATTTGATGTTAGGGAATTTTTGGACGAATCTTTTATATGTGAATAATTTTATTCCTGTACAAGAGCAGTTTATGGGGTGGTGTTGGTCTCTTGCTATTGAAGAGCAGTTTTATCTACTTGTTCCTTTATTTATTGTTGGTTTGTTTAAATGGATTAAACAAAAGGTTTGGTTTTTTATTGTTTTATTCTTCCTTTCTTTTGCTGTTCGATTTTATGTTGTATATCATTATAATTTGGTTGGAGAGGGGTTTTGGGGAGAAGATATTACTTCTGATAGTTGGAGGAACACTTTTAATTTGTTGTATGATAATCTGTACACTCGGTATGGCGGATTGTTAGTTGGTATATTAGGGTCTTATTTTTATATGTATTATTTAGATCGTCTGAAAAAGTTTTTTGAGGACGTTTCTTTTTCTAGAGTTTTGTATTTTTTAAGTGTTTTTGTTTTGTTAATTATCTTTTTTAAGGTAGATTTTATTTATTTTTCTGAGTTAACAAAAACAGGGGTTACTATTACCGCAACTGATTTGTCTTTTTATGAAAAAATTTATTTTTCTATTATTGTTGCGTGTTCAAGAAACTTATTCGCTTTATCTGTTATGTATATAATTTTTTATGTTATGTTTTCTCTAAAAGGACAGGGGTCTTTATTAGCTAAAGCTTTGTCTTCCCATTTTCTTTTTCCCCTTGCTCAACTGTCTTATTCTGCCTATCTGATACATCCTTTTATAATAATTCCTGTTTCTCGGTATTTAACCCCTTATTTTTTTGCTTATCTTGACAACGTCTATTATGTTTTTATTTTAAATAGTGTGATTGCTCTTGTTTTAATATACCTCCTTTCTTTGGCGTTGCATGTGTTTATTGAAAAGCCTTTTATGGAAATGAGAAAATCTTCTTTTTTCAAAAAAATTACGGAATAGGCTTTAGTCTGTTTTGTTCAATTGGATTCTTTCATCTCTGTTTGCAAGCTCCCAAGCGGTTAAAAAAACAAGTCTTGTGATGGTTTGTATTTTATTAAAATCAATTTTTTCTACAGTATCTGTTACCTTGTGGTAATCTTCATGGACCCCATTAAAATAAAAAAT
>PAKE01000018.1 GCA_002710495.1 Flavobacteriales bacterium | reverse complement strand
CCACGACCCCCGGCACCACAAACCAGTGCTCTAACCAACTGAGCTACAACCACCATTTTAATTTGCAAATATAAAATTTACTTATATAAAAATACAGATTTCAATATAAATCTTTATTAAGTTTGCCGAAATGAAAACCGATAATAAAAAAGAAACTATATTAGTTGAAGGAATGACTTGCACAAATTGCGCGTCAGGAATTCAAAAACACCTTAAATCTAATGGATTAGAAGATATAACTGTAAATTTTTCTACTTCAGAAGTAATTTTTTTATCTGATAAAATTAGTAAAAATGAAGTTGGTGAAATGATAGAATCCCTTGGTTATTCAATAAGAAAAGAATCTGAAAAAGAGAAAATGTCACTACAAGAAAAATTATTTTATTTTTCTTTGTTTTTTACTCTTCCTCTTTTCTCTCATATGTTTTTAAAAGAAGTAGATTTCCTACAAAATCCTTTTGTTCAATTTCTTCTTTGTTTACCTGTATACTTATTAGGAACATGGTTTTTTGGAAGAAGTGCTATTTCATCTATAAAAAATAAATCCTTAAATATGGATGTGCTAATTACTATTGGTAGTTCTGCCGCATTCTTTTATAGTGTTTATGGTTGGTACCATTACCAAGGAACAGATTTAGAGCATAAATTTTTATTTTTTGAAACATCTGCAACAATTATCACACTAGTATTATTAGGGAATCTATTAGAACATAAAAGTGTTCAGCAAACTACAACTTCAATAAGAGATCTGTCGGATATTCAAAAAACCAGAGCTAAGGTTGAAAGAGATAATAAAATAATTGAAATAGATTTTGATGATATTTTAGTCGGAGACATTCTTATTGTAAATTCTGGAGATAAAATTGCAGTAGACGGTATTGTACTTGAAGGTAACGCAACTGTTGACGAATCCATGATTACAGGGGAAAGTATCCCGATTACAAAAACAATAAATAATAATGTAATTGGTGGTACTTTTTTACAATCAGGAAATGTTAAAGTAAGAGCAACTAATGTTGGTTCCGATACTCTTCTTTCAAACATCATTGAACTAGTAAAAGACGCACAAAACCATAAGCCACAAATACAAAAACTTGGTGATAAGATTAGTTCCATTTTCGTTCCTTTAGTTTTGATAATATCGCTGCTTACTTATTTTATTTCTCCATTAATAACTTCCTATTTAGGTGTAGATTCTCCAATTGATGATCCGTTTTTACGAGCAATAGCAGTGATTGTTATTTCTTGCCCATGTGCAATGGGACTCGCTACCCCAACAGCTGTAATGGTTGGAATTGGTAGAGCTGCAAAAAATGGAATTCTTATAAAAGGAGGAAATACTCTAGAGAAATTTGCAAAGATTAAACATATATTTTTCGATAAAACTGGAACTACTACAACAGGAAACTTTAAAATAAAAAATCTGAGTGTTATAAATGAAGAGGAATCAGAAGTAAAAAACATCATTTTCAACTTAGAAACTTACTCTTCTCATCCAATTGCAAAGTCCTTAGTATCTGAATTAAAATCTTTCTCTGACAAATTAGAGTTTACTAATATTCATGAAGAAAAAGGAATTAGTATTAATGGAGATTATAATGGAAGCACCTATAAAATTGGTTCTGATAGAATACTAGATCAAGAGGATAATTCTCATGATTTATTTGTTTTGAAAAATAATATATTAATAGCTACTATTGATATTGAAGATGANATAAAANAAAATACTAATGAGGTGATTANNGAAGTAAATTCNTTTGGAATTAATACNAGCTTACTTAGTGGTGATAAGAAAGAAAAGTGNAAATANNTATCTGATAAGATATCNTTTAATTCTNTATANTCAGAGCAACTTCCACACGAAAAACTGGAGATAATAAAACAANNTTCCTTATCTGAAACNACAGCAATGATTGGAGANGGNATAAATGACGCTCCTTCCCTATCTATTGCTTCTGTTGGAATTTCTNTAGGTGGATCAACTGGAGTTGCNATNCAATCTTCTGATGTNGTTTTACTAAATAAAAANAACTTAANACAATTAACAACNGCTTTNAAGATTAGNAAACATACATNNCTGACAATAAAACANAACTTATTTTGGGCCTTTGCCTANAATATTGTAGCNATTCCAATTGCCGCTATGGGATACTTAAATCCTATGTNNGGAGCTTTATTTATGGCTTTTTCGGATGTNATTGTTNTNGGNAANTCAATTCGATTGAAATACAAAAAACTAGATTAGATCTTTAAGAGAATTTATTTTTAAAGTCTGATTGGAAACAAATCCTTCTGCATATTTACAATCTGATTGCCTTCCTAAATCCCTAGCTCTATATTTNACACTTTCTAAGAAATCTTCAGAAGATATAATTGTTTCAGATTCTTTAGACTCAGGATTATAAAATTGAGTTTTATAACATAAAACAGATTCTATTTTTTTATCCATCTCTTCAGTAATATCTACAACAAAATCTGGTAAAATAGTATTAAACTGTATATAATGATAAATGTGTTTTGGTCTCCATACATCTCGCCCTGTTTCAATCTTTTCTAATCCAGAAAGAAAACATGCGTCAATTGTTAAATCAGAAGATCTACCATGATCTGGATGTCTGTCTGTTGGAGCATTAGTTAACACAATTTCAGGTCTGTATTCTCTTATTTTCTTTATAAGTGCAATCTTGTTTTTCTCATTATTTTCAAACAGCCCATCTTTAAAATCCATATTTTCTCTTAACTGAACTCCTAATACTTTTGTAGAATTTATAGTTTCCATATTTCTAGTATTAACCGTACCTCTAGTTCCTAANTCTCCTCTAGTTAGATCAATTATCCCAATTTTAAGTCCATTTTTAAGATTCTTGATAATTGTGCCAGAACAACCAAGTTCTATATCATCAGGATGAGCTCCAAATGCTAAAATATCTAACTTCATTTTTTGGTGTTATTTAGTTTAGCTAAAATAGAAATAATAAGAACTATTAATACTGAAACCCACACAGACATTGGAATACTAACTTTATCTCCTGCTGCGTAAGAGTGTAATCCAGATAACAAATAATTTACTCCAAAATAGGTCATCAAAACACTATAAACTCCTATAACAGAAACTAAATTAAATGTATACTTTCCTTGAAGACCCGGAACAAATCTCATGTGTAGTATAAAAGCGTAAACCAAAATACTTACAAGTGCCCANGTTTCTTTAGGGTCCCAACCCCAATATCTTCCCCATGATTCGTTAGCCCAAACACCTCCTAAGAATGTGCCAATTGTAAGCATAAACAAACCTATTATAAGAGTCTTTTCATTAATAATTGTTAGTTCAGAAATTTTCGAGTTAATTATTTCTTTATTCTTATTAGATTTAAGTATCATTAGAATTAAAGATAACAATCCTAAGAATCCTCCCATTATTAAAAATCCATATGATGAAACAATTACAGAAACATGAATCATGAGCCAATATGAATTTAATACCGGAACAACATTTGTTATAGTTGGATCTAAATAACTTAACCAGGTAAAGAGTAATAACATTGAAGACACTAAAGTTGTAGCAGATAAAGTTAAATCAGATTTCCTGCTAAATATTAATCCCGCTAACATAGTTGCCCATACTGTATAAATCATTGCCTCATAACCATTAGTCCAAGGGGCATGATTCGAAATAATCCATCTAGCAATAAGTCCTAAAGTATGAATAAAAAGACCTGAAATAATTATCCAATTAATAATACTAATACTCTTATTGACCCACTTATTATTATAAAACATCTGAAAGATAATTAAAATAAGAGATATTAATCCACTAAAGAAATAAAAGTAAAATAATTTATGAAATATATTTAATTTATTATACATAATTTCCAAATCTAATTTCCATTTTGCAGGGATTAAATCACCTCCATTATCTATTTGATATTTCTGAATAATGATTAAAAGTTTATCTGCACCTTCAAAATTATTTTTGTCATTACAAAATTTTAAAATATCAAAATAAATATTTAATCCATTTATAGATCTATTAGAGTCAACTATTTCATTAGGTATTTTTAATTCGTTTAAATTTGATTTTGTTGTCCATTTTTCGATATTTTTAACTGGAAATATAGTTAATGATGAATTTTCTATTTGAGTAGACTTTAAAGAATAGAAAATGTTTATACGTTCCCATAACTTTAGAAGTTCTTTTTCCCTCTTACTTCTTTCTGACTCTGCTTTGTTAAAAGCAGACGATGTTTCCTCATAATATATATAGATATCGTCAACATTTAATAATGAATTAAAAGAAACTAAATCATTTTTAGAATTTAATTCTATAAGAAGTTGTTCGTTTTGAATCCTCAATAAAGGAATATTAGACCAAATTTCAGGATAGCAAATTATTCCTAATAATACTTGTGATGGTGTTTGATTATATATTTTTTCAGACCTAGAAACCTTTCTTATAATCTCTGAAGAGAAGGTTGAAATTGGCTTTACTCTTCCATCATGCTGTATCAATAATCTCTCAAATTTTTCAGAATGATCTTCATTAATCTTATATTCTTCTATCGAGTCCAGATAATTATGATTAGATTGAGAAAAACTACTAAACGAAAACAGGGAGAATAGAATAATTAATGTTGATTTTGTAAGTTTATTTAATTTCTTAGACAGAGCATTAAACCTAGTCTTCTTAAAGAAAAAACTTAAAATCATACCGAGCAACATTAAAGAGTATCCTACATAAGTAATTAAAGTTCCCCACCAATCATGATTAACAGAAAGTCCAGTCCATTGAGGATTTTTAGTTTCTGTATCAATATTAGATTGATAAAATCTAAACCCTCTGTAATTCAAGATATTATTCATAAATATTCTAAAAGGAAATATATTATCTCCATCAATAACTGTTACTTGTGAAGCATAAGAAGATGGGTATTCGCTTCCTGGATACTTATCTACCTCCGCACTATCTAGTCTTACACTAAAAGGTAATGTGTAATATTTAGGACCATAAGAAAGTGTAAAATATAAATCTTCTAATTTGAACTTGGTAAAACTTGGAGGAATTCCTTTCGTTCCTCTAAGGTTTACTTTCTTTGTTTTATTACCAACTTTTACTTCTAATGCTAACTCATCTATTGTTCTGTTAGAATTGTTACCAGAATTGTCCATATTGTCTGACATAGAATAACTAACGGTATCTTGATTGTAACAAAAATCTCCAAACATATATTTATTACCATTTATATCTAGTAAGGACATTTTCTTAATCTCAAATTCAGTTCCGCTAATAAAAATTACTGGATCACCAGTTGGAGGCATAGTAGTCACAGAGATGTTGTAATCAGAAACACAGCTAACTCTATCATTTTCAACAATAAAATTTACTGAAGAATCCTGTATATTGTTTACTGTAAAGTTGACATCTTTAAATCTTACTTCTTTTTCGAAAAGAATATCTTTGTGTGAAAACTCATTTACAGAGAGCTCTGTTCCCTTCTTTTCTGAATTAGAGGAAGAAGATAAGGTTATTCCTGACACCTCTTTAGAAACCGAATCTTTTAGGTTAGTCTTAAAATCAGAATAAGATATAAAGAAATTGTTTTTCAGATCAGAATTAGAAACTGAAAAATAATTAGAAAATAAATTTTTCAAAATTGGAATATGGTCAAATTTTTTTGTAATTCCTGATAAGTACATGTTTTTGTCTAATGAATATTGATTATCTTTATCATGTACTTTAATCTGAAGGAAGACACCATCAGATATAAATGTATTTTTACTTTCTCCTTTGTTTATCTGCATCATCCCTTCATATCCAGTATACCTAGTAATTGCTGCACCTAAAAGAATTAATATAAAAGATAAATGAAAGGTAAGTATCGCTAACTTATCTTTCCTAAACACTTTGTGTTTAATCATGTTTAGAATTAAACTTATTCCAAGAATAATTAGTAGAAGTTCGAACCACCATGTATTATAAATTAAAGCCTTAGCAGAGTCCGTTCCAAAATCATTTTCAATAAAAGTTGCGTATCCAATTGAAAATGCAAAAATCAGTAATAATAACACTACAAATTTCATGGAAGAAAAGAATTTAATAAATCTATCTATCATAGTTATTTTGTTTATGCAAAATTATAACTTTGTTTTTGATTAATTCATAAAAACATTAATATTATATATCATGAAAGTTACTCTTATTGGAAGTGGAAATGTATCTTGGCATTTATCAGATATTTTACAAAAAAATGGTCATGAAATAGTTGAAGTATGGAGTAGGTCTGAAAGAAATGCAAGATTATTATCTTCAAAATTGAATTGTAATATTATTTCAAGTTTAAATGATTTAGAAAATACAGACCTAATCATCATGTCTGTAAAAGATGATGTTATCGTAGAAGTATTAAACAAAATTAAAGAGTCTAACTTTCCAATAGTACATACTTCTGGAAGTGTTGGGTCAGATGTTTTTAAAAATAGAGAAAATTTTGGAGTGTTCTACCCTATTCAGAGTTTCAATAAAAATATTGTGGTAAATTTTAATGAGACACCTATTTGCATTGAAGCAAATAATTCTGAATTAGAAGAAAAACTAATAATTCTTGCAAAGTCAATATCTAAGTCTGTACATCTTTTAAATTCCAAACAAAGAGAACAATTACATATTGCAGCTGTTTTTTCATCAAATTTCACAAATCATATGATGACAATTTCAGAAGAAATATTAAACTCAAATAAAATGAGTTTTGATTTATTAAAACCACTCATTAAAAATACTTTTGAAAAAATTAAAAATAATCATCCAAAAGATGTTCAAACTGGGCCAGCTATAAGAAAAGATTATTTAATTATTGAAAAACATATAGAATTACTTAAGAAACATGATGATTTAAAAGCAATCTACTCTACGATTTCTAATCATATTAATAATAATGTTAATGAGTAAATTTATTTATTTCTTAAAATTAATAAGGATGAATAATTTATTACTACTTGCTTTAATGCAAGTATTATTTAAAAAGATTAGACTTTTCTAATATTTATATAATTTCCTTTTCCTTTTGTATATTTGCTAATTATTAAAAAACTCATGAAAAAATATAATTTATATAATTTTATATTCATTTTTATTCTTAGTATTACTTTTTCTTGTACCCCAATGAAAAAAATAACTTACCTTAATGATGGTGTAGAAAGTGAATGGGATTTAGGCACAACTCCTCCTAAACATTCTTTAGAAGTAGGAGATATTCTTGTTGTAAAAGTATTAAGTCTTGATGAAGAAACAACTAATTTTTTTAATGTTGAAAATAATGTAAATTCAGCAAATTCAGGTACAACCTCTGCAAATATCTATCTAAATGGTTTTACTGTAAATCAGGAAGGAATTATTGAAATACCATATATTGGAGAAGTCTATGTTCTGAACCAAACTATAGATCAAGCAAAAAAATCAATAGAAGAGAAAGTTGATGTGTATTTTAAAGAAGCTACAGTAATTTGTAAATTAGGGAACTTTAATATTACCGTACTTGGTGAAATTTATAGACCAAATACCTTCCCTATTTACAAAGATAATATATCAATTTTTGAGGCAATAGCTCTTTCTGGAGGTATTACAGATTATGGAGATCTCACAAAAGTAAAACTTATTAGAAACTTAAACAAAAAGAAATCAGTGCATCAACTAGATTTAACTAAAAAAGATATAATTAATTCTGAATTTTACTTCCTTAGAAATAATGATTTAGTTTATGTAGAACCTTTAAAATACAGAGGTTTTAGAAAATCCCAATCTCAAATGTTACTTTCAGCTATAACTACAGTTGCAGTAGTTGTAAATGTCTATTTAAAATTTACTGAATAAAAAATGTCTGAATTAGAAAACATCTCCGATTCTTCTGAAAAAAAGATTGATATTAAGTCGTTAATAAAAAAATTTACAGGATATTGGTACTACTTTTTGATTTCTGTTTTGATTTGCTTATTTCTTGCTTTTTTATATAATAGATATAATAGAAACGTCTATAAAGTTTATACGTATATTCTAATAGAGGATGAAAAAAATCAGGCTGATGAAGTTTTTGAACTTGAGGATATGTTTGGTAATAATGCTAATTTAGAAAACCAAAAAGCTATTCTGAAATCACACACATTATCAAAAAAAACCATTCAAGAAATGGATATTCAGGTCTCCTATTTTCAATATGGAAAAATAAAAAAAGTCAATCTTTATAAGAAAAGTCCCTTTTATGTTTATTTTGATGAAAACTACAATCAACTATCTGGAGTAGAATTTTTTATTAATTTAAAAAACAAAGAAGAGTTTGAACTTGAATACAAGTGTGAAAATAAGAATACATACAATATAAAAACCAACAAAAAAACTAACAAAAAAATATCTGATAATTATCGAAAAAGTCACAAATTTAATGAATTGATTGATAATGATTTTATAAGGTTGAAAATTGTAAAAGATACAAGTGTGTTTAATTATTTAGATATAAATAATATTAATGAATACTCTTTTATACTTCATTCCCTCGATAAATTAGCTGCAAACTATGTTGAAAAGATAAAAGTCTCTCCTCTTAGTAAAGAAAGTACTGTATTGGAACTAAGAATGGATGGATATACAAGAAATAAAAATGTTGATTACTTAAATACGTTATCTAAATTATATTTAGAGGATGAATTAGCAGATAAGAATGAATTTGCTACACATACTCTATTGTATATAGAAGGAGAATTAAGTGAAGCTGAAGACACTCTTGTTATGTTTGAGAACCAATTAAAAGTATTTAAGCAGAATAACCTTGAACTAGACATAGTTACTAAAGACTTTGGGACTTTTAAACAGAAACTAGATGTTGAAGAAAAGTATCAGAAAATAAGAGATCAATTAAGATATTATAACTCTTTATTAAATTATGTTAAATCTGACTATATCGAAAAAGAAACAAATGAAAAAACACATACATTATCTCCAACTTCAATTGGAATATTAAATCCAGAATTAAATGCCTTAATAATTAAATTAATGGAATTAAATTCTAAAAAGAAAGGACTGGAACTTTCTATTGAAGAAGGTCATCCAAAATACCAAGCTATACTATCTGATATTTCCTTCACAAAACAAAGTATTATTGAAAATGTTACAAATTTAATATCAAGCACAAAAACTATTGAAAAAGATCTTAAATCAAGGATTTTGACAACTAACAATCAAATAGAGAAACTTCCAGAAGCTGAACAGGAATTATGGAAGATCACAAGAAATATAGATCATTATAAAACCTTTGTAAATTATTTAACTGATAAAAAATTAAATACTAATATTCTAATAGAAGGAACAACATCAGATCATAAAATTATTGATTCAGCTATGGGGCCTGAAATCCCTCTTTTCCCTAACAGAAAAGTCAATTTACTCTTTGCTCTTATTTTAGGAGTTGGTATACCTGTAATTATTATCTCATTAAGAGACTTCTTAAATGAAACAATATTAAGTAAATCTGACTTAACTAAAATTACTAACATTCCAATTATTGGAGTAATTGGAAACTCAGACAAAGCTAATAATTTAGTAGTATTAGATAATCCAAAATCAGTGATTTCTGAGTCCTTCAGATCTTTAAGAACTAATATTCAATACTTATCTTCTGAAATTGAAAACAAAGTTGTTACAATCACTTCTTCTGTTGGTTCAGAGGGTAAAACATTTTGCACAAGTAATCTAGCTCTAATCATGGCTACCGCTGGGTACAAAACAATATTAATTGGAGCAGACTTAAGGAAACCAAAAACTCATGAAGTCTTTAATTTAGATAATTCTTTAGGCCTAAGTTCATATCTAATAAATAAAAGTACATTGTCTGAGATTGTGCATAATACAGATGCTGAAAATTTAAGAGTAATACCTTCAGGTCCTATACCTCCAAACCCGTCAGAATTATTAAATAGCGATAGAATGAAGAAATTAATTGTGGAATTAAAGAAAACATATGATTATATTATACTAGACACTCCTCCTTGTGGATTAGTTACAGACAGTGTTATTACAATGAAGATGTCGGACATAAACCTATATATTGTTCGTCATAACTATACGAAGGAAAACATGTTAAATATAATTAATGATTTGCATGATACAGAACAAGTAAAAAATATAAATATTATTATTAATGATTATATTGTTTCATCTTCTTCATATGGTTACGGATATGGATATGGATATGGTAACGGATATGGATATTACGAATAATAAGTGAAAAAGACACCATATCTATTATCTCTACTTCCTATTCTATTACTAATCGGTTTACTTTCAACAAATGTTTATTTGTATGGTGATGATTCCTTGGGAGGATCTAATCAATTAGCTTTACTATTTTCAGGAACGTTAGCTGCTATTATTGGTATTTTTTATGGAAACAACTGGAAAGATATACTTGAAGGAATTAGCAAAAGCATAAAATCGGTTACTCCGTCAATTATTATCTTATTATTAATTGGATCACTTGCTGGAACATGGTTAATATCAGGTATAGTGCCAGCAATGATTTACTATGGATTACAAATTTTAAATCCTGAAATATTCCTATTTGCAACCGCAATTATAACAGCTATTGTAAGTTTATCTACTGGAAGTTCTTGGAGTACAATTGCCACTATTGGTATTGCTCTTTTAGGCATTGGACAAGCACTTGGTTTACCAGTAGGTCTTATTGGTGGAGCAATTATTTCTGGAGCTTATTTTGGAGACAAAATGTCACCACTATCAGACACAACAAACCTTGCTCCAGCAATGGCAGGTACTGATCTATTTACACACATAAGATATATGATGTACACTACTATTCCATCTTTTTCCATAACACTAATTCTTTTTATAATAATTGGATTTAGATCTAATATTATTGGAACAGAAAACATAGACAAACTATTACAAACCTTAAATACATCTTTCAACATTACTCCATGGTTGTTTGTAGTACCTGTTTTGGTAATAATACTTATTGTAAAGAAAACCCCAGCAATTCCAGCTTTACTCGCAGGAAGTGTTTTAGGAGGTGTTTTTGCTATTATTTTTCAGCCAAATATTATTACAGAAATATCTGGAGAAGCCTCAGTAACTATATCTTCATCTTATAAAGCGGTAATAAACGCTATGAGTACAGATATTTCCATAACTACTAATAACAATCAAATAAATGATTTACTAACTTCAGGAGGAATGTATGGAATGTTAAATACAATTTGGCTTATTATTTGTGCTATGATTTTTGGAGGAATACTAGAATCTACAGGACTTCTTAGAAGAATTGCTGAACCAATAATAAATTATGCTAAATCAACAGGGAGCTTAGTAGCTACAACTACCGGAACATGCATCTTTTTCAATATTACAGCTTCTGATCAATATATAAGTATTGTTGTTCCAGGTAGAATGTTTGTAGATAGCTATAAAGAGAAAGGATTATCTCCTGAAAATTTAAGTAGAACACTTGAAGATAGTGGAACTGTAACTTCCGTTTTGATTCCATGGAACACTTGTGGAGCTACACAATCAGCTGTTTTGGGTGTTGCTACCTTAAGCTACCTACCATATTGTTTTTTTAATTTAATTTCCCCAATTATGACAATTATATACGCTTACTTAGGAGTTAAGATTAAAAAACTAAGAGAATAATTCTTTCAATTTATCTATTGTAAAATCAATATCTTCTTTTGTATTATATTTACTAAAAGAAAAACGAATTCCTGGCCGTTTACTTTCAGGTACAATCTCTGTAAGTACATGAGAACCCTTACTTCCACCTGAAGCACAAGCACTTCCTCCACTACAAGCAACTCCCAAAATATCTAAATTAAAAAGTAGCATTTCTGCAATATCTGTTTCTGGAAAATGACAAGATAAAACGGTATACAAACTGTTATCCATATCTGTACATTTTCCATAAAACTGAACATCTTCTAATTCAGCTTGAAGTTTTTCTATCATATATATTTTCAGACCTTTAATATAGTCAGTTTCTTCTTCTAAGTTCTTATATGCCATTTCCATTGCCATAGCAAGAGCTGCTATTCCATAAACATTCTCAGTACCAGCTCTCATATTTCGTTCTTGTCCTCCACCTCTTAACAAGGGTTTTATCCGTATGTTTTCTGATATATAAACAAATCCTACTCCTTTAGGTCCGTGGAATTTATGTGCAGAAGCAGCCATAAAGTCAACATTTAATTTCTGCATATCAAATGGAAAATGAGCCATTGTTTGTACTGTGTCCGAATGGAAGATAGCATTATGTTCTTTGCAAATATCTCCTATTACTTTTATATCTTGTATTGTTCCAATTTCGTTATTTGCGTGCATTATTGATACAAAAGTTCTTGGATTACTTGATAAAAGTTCCTTTAAATGAGACATAGAAATCACTCCACTCTTATCAATATCAACATACGAAAGTTTTATTAACCCTTCTTTCTCTAAATCTTCTAAAGGAAATAATACTGCATGATGAGAAAGTCTTGATGTAATAGCATGAGTTATTTTATGATCGTGAATAGCGCATTTTATAGCCATATTGTCCGCCTCCGTACCTCCAGAAGTAAAAAAAATACTACCAGGTGAAGTATTTAATAATTCAGCTATCTTTTTTCTAGCTCCTTCTACAACAATCTTGGATTCTCTACCATAAGAATGAACAGAAGAAGGATTAGCAAAATGAGATTTCATCATTTCACTCATCATATCAATAATTTCAGGTGCTATTGGAGTTGTAGATGCATTATCTAAAAACACTCTTTTATTACTCATTAGATTAGTTCTTTTATTTCGTTTATCATCTTTTGTGCAAAGGAATTTGCTTTCTCCTCCCCTTCACTTTCTGCATATATTCTAATAATTGGCTCAGTGTTTGATTTTCTTAAATGAATCCAACCATCATCAAAATCAATTTTTAAACCATCTATTGTTGTAATTTGTTCGTTTTTGTACTTCTCTTCTAAAGTAGATAAAATATTATCTATATTAATTTCAGAAGTTAGTTCTATCTTATTCTTTGAAATAAAATAATTAGGATAAAAATCTCTTAATTCCTTAATAGAAATTTTCTTTTCCGCAAGTTGAGTTAAAAACAGAGCGATTCCTACTAGTGCATCTCTACCATAATGTAATTCTGGATAGATAATTCCACCATTTCCTTCTCCTCCAATAATCGCATTTGTCGCTTTCATTTTCTCCACCACATTTACCTCTCCAACAGCTGATGATTCATAGTTACATTTATGATTATTTGTTATATCTCTAAGAGCTCTTGTTGACGATAAATTGGAAACAGTATTTCCAGGAGTTTTAGATAAAATAAAATCAGAAACTGTAACTAAGGTATATTCTTCTCCGAACATACTTCCATCTTCACAAACTAGCGCTAACCTATCTACATCAGGATCAACGACAATACCAAGATCAGCATTTTCTTCTACTACTATTTTAGATATTTCGGTTAGGTTCTCTGCTAATGGCTCAGGATTGTGAGGAAACTCTCCATTTGGTTCGCAATATAATTTTATGCACTCTACTCCCATTCTTTCCAACAATCTTGGAACCATAAACCCACCAGTTGAATTAACAGCATCTACTACAACTCTAAATCCAGCAGATTTTACTAAATCTACATCTACTAAAGATAGTTTCAGAACTTCTTCAATATGTTTGTCGTTGTAGGATTCATCAAAAGTATATTTTCCTAAATCATTTACCTCAGAAAAAGAAAAATCTTCACTTTCTGCAACATTCAGTACTTCTTCTCCACTCTGAACAGATAAAAACTCCCCTTTATTGTTTAGTAACTTAAGGGCATTCCACTGTTTCGGGTTATGGCTTGCAGTAATAATAATCCCTCCAGCGCTTTCATGAAGTTGTACAGCAACTTCAACTGTTGGAGTTGTAGACAGTCCAATATCTAACACATCAAAACCACATCCGATTAAGGTTCCTGCAATAATATTACTTACCATTTCTCCAGAAAACCTAGCGTCTCTTCCGATAATAATTGTATTGGAAGAATGGTTTTTACTTCTAATAAATTTGGAATAAGAAGAGGTGAATTTTACAATATCTAATGGAGAAAGTGAATCTCCCACTTCCCCTCCAATTGTGCCTCTTATTCCTGAAATTGATTTTATTAGAGTCATAAACAGTTTTGTTTTTTAATGAAACAAAACTAAGAAATAATCTAATTTCTGCTATCTTTGCAATACTTAATAATATGATAATATGAACTTCTTTTTAACAGACATCCCTGAAAGAACAAAACAACCTAGGGATTGTGGACTAACAATGATGATGGATAAGGGTTTAAGTTTTAATCAGGCAATAGGGTTTATTGAAATGAACTCAAAATATACGGATATTATTAAATTAGGATTTGGAACTTCATCTATTTCACCTAATGTCGAAAAAAAAATTGAACTCTATCAAGATGCAGGTCTAAAGGTCTATTTAGGAGGAACTCTATTCGAATCTTTCATAATTAGAGGGATGTATGAAGAATATAAAGATTTACTTAGAAAATGGAATTTAAAGATGTGTGAAGTTTCTGATGGATCAATAGAAATAGATCATAAAGAAAAGTGTAATTATATTTCTGATTTATCTGAAGAATTTTTAGTAGTCTCTGAAGTTGGATCAAAAGATGAAAACAAAGATTTACGAACTGATTTATGGATTGAATTAATGCAAAAAGAATTAGAATCGGGAAGTTGGAAGGTTATAGCGGAAGCAAGAGAAGGAGGTAATGTTGGTGTCTTTGGAAAAGAAGGGAAAGTTAAATCTGATTTAATAGATCAAATAATTAAAAATGTACCATCGGATAAGATTCTTTGGGAAGCACCAATTAAACAACAACAAGTTTGGTTTATTAAACTTTTAGGAGCTAATGTAAATTTAGGAAATATAGCGCATAATGAAATTATACCTTTAGAAACACTCCGAATTGGGTTAAGAGGAGATACTTTCTTTGATTATATTAACATGAAATAATGAAAAGAGAAGTTGTATTGTTTCTAAAGGGAATGGCTATGGGTATAGCAAATATTATACCAGGAGTATCTGGTGGTACAATTGCTTTAATTACTGAGATTTATGAAGAATTTATAAATTCATTAAAATCTTTTGACCTAAAGGCTCTAAAATTACTTCTATCATTCCGTTTTAAAGAATTTATTGATCATACTAGTCTATATTTCTTAATATCTGTATTAGGAGGAAGTCTTTTTAGCATGTTTAGTATCGCTAAACTTTTTGAGTATTTATTTGATTTTTATCCTGAAGAATTATGGTCTTTCTTTTTTGGACTAATTATTGCTTCAGTATACTATGTAGGATTACGAATAGAGAAATGGAGAATAGGTTCTTATATATTTTTTATTATAGGAACATCAATAGCAGTTACATTAGCCTTGATTTCTCCATCATCAGAAAACACTAATCTAGTATATATATTTATATGTGGAATTATTGGGATTTCTGGAATGTTACTGCCAGGATTATCTGGATCATTCATACTTATTTTAATGGGAAATTACAAATTACTAATGGTAGATTCAATAAATGAAAGTGTAAAATTAAATATAGATTATATTATATATTTATCAATATTCATTTTAGGTTCTGTTGCTGGATTATTTGGTTTTTCACATATTATATCTTGGCTATTTAAACATTTTAAAGATTATGTTTTATCTCTACTTACAGGTTTTATTCTAGGGTCATTATTAATTATATGGCCATGGAAAATAATAGCAGAAAACGAATTAATTGAATCCTGGTATTTACCAACATTAAATATTAGTACTTTTATATCGATATTCTTAATGTTAATAGGTTTTTATATTGTTCTAAAATTAGAGTCTTTTTCAAAAGATAATTAATGATAAGGTACGCTCTATTAGGTAAGTCTCTCTCTCATTCCTTCTCAGAACAATATCTCTCGGAGAAATTTTTTAAGGAAGGTATTAAAAATACAGAATATATTAATCTGGAATTAGATAATTTAAATAACCTTAAGGACAAGATTAAAGAATTAAACCTTTCTGGATTCAATGTAACAATACCATATAAAATCGAAATAATATCAAAATTAGATTTCATCTCTAATCAAGCAAAAACAATAAATGCGGTAAATACAGTAAAAGTAATAGAAGGAAAATTACACGGGTTTAATACAGATATCATTGGATTTACAAAAAGCATTGCACCTCTATTAAACAAAAGAAAAACTGCTCTAGTATTAGGAAATGGAGGATCGTCTAAAGCAATTCAATTTGCATTACATAAACTAAATATTAATTGGAAAGTTGTTAGTAGAAATACTGATTTTGATTATCCTCAGATTACTAAAGAAACAATAGATTCGGTAGAGATTATTATTAATTGCACTCCACTTGGAACTTACCCAAAGATAGAGGAATATCCTAAACTTCCTTATAATCTATTAAATTCGAAACATTTACTTTATGATTTAGTATATAATCCTAAACAAACTAAGTTTTTAACTTTCGGATTAGCAAACAATTGTAGTATTAAAAATGGGGAAGAAATGTTAGTTCTACAAGCAGAAGAAAGTTGGAAAATTTGGAACTCCAATATCAGATAATTTTTGTAAATTTGTAATTAAATTAATGGAAAATGAGTGAGGAAACACAAGAAGTTTTAGGTGAAAATACTATTCCTGAAAATAATAAAGTTCAGGAGCCTGTAAATAAAACTATAGATTTAAGTAGTTTTTCAATGGAGGAGTTAATTACAGAACTAGAAAATCTGTGTGAAATACAGAATCCCTATAGTGTCTCTAAAAGATCTGAAGAAATAAAAACTCTATTTTATAAGTCTCTGAAATCAGAAAACAACATAGAAGATATCTCAGAAGAAGATTCAGATAAAGAAAAGAAAACACTTCACCCACTAGAATTAAAATTTAAAAATATAAATAATAAGTTCAGGAAAATAAAATCTGATTATAGAAAAAATAGAAAAAAAGAAGAGAATAAAAATCTAATAATAAAAGAAAATATTATCTCTGATATAGATAAACTATCAAAAGAAGAAGAATCTCTAAAAGTCACTTTTGAGAAATTTAAGGATTATCAAAAAAAGTGGAACAATACAGGACATGTTCCAATTACAAAAAGTAATGATTTGTGGCAAAATTATCATCATCATGTTGAATTATTTTATGATTACATTAAGATAAATAAAGAACTTAGAGATTTAGATTTTAAGAGAAATCTGCAACAAAAGACAATTATTTGCGAGAAGTCAGAAAAATTATCAAATGACAAATCAATAAATACCGCATTTAACTCCCTACAAGAACTGCACGAACACTGGAAAAATATTGGTCCTGTTTCAAGAGAATACAGAGAAAGTATTTGGGAAAGATTCCAGACTGCAACTAGAAAAATTAACAAAAATAGGAACGACTATTTTCTAAATAAAAAAAGAATATTAAAAGGTAATACAGAACTTAAATCTTCTATTTGCAAAGAAATAAACAAACTGTCAGAAGTCAATCCAAATACACATCAACAATGGAATAACTTATCTGAAAAACTAAATGAATTATCCGAAAAGTGGAAGAAAGCAGCTCCTATTGAAAAAAGTGATTTGAAAAAATCATGGACAGAATTTAGAGAAGCAACAAATGAATTTTATTCTATGAGGAATAATTTTTATAAAAATCGGAAAGAAGATAAAAATAATAATCTGCAAGAAAAAATAAAAATCTGTGAGCAAGCGGAAGAACTTTCTAATTCTACTAATTGGAAAGAAACTGGAAAACAACTTATTCAGTTGCAGGAGAAATGGAAAAACTCAGCATTTGTCCCAAAAAATCTATCTGATAAAATATGGAAAAGATTCCGATCTGCATGTAATAAATTCTTTGATGCAAGAAAAAAACACTATAAATTATTAGACAAAGAGAAAGAAGGAAACCTAAAAGAAAAAACAACTTTATTAAAAGAAGTTGAAAAATTTGATATTTCAGAGAATCTTAGAAAAGACATAAAAAGGTTAAAGGAGTTTTCTGAAAAATGGAACTCAATTGGTTTTGTGCCTAAACAAGATATTCAAATCAATGACAGGTTTGACAAGGTGATTTCATCTTTATACAATAAATTAAAAGTTGATAAATCTGAGAAAAAAACCATACAATTTCAGATTAAAGCAGAAAGATTAAAAGGTAACTCTGATAAATTAAATGTAGAAAAGGAACTTATAAGAGTAGAAATTGGAAAAGTAAACAAAACTATACTTCAATACGAAAATAATATCAGCTTTTTCGGAAATGGAAAAGGAACTGAAAGATTAAAAGAAGATGTTTTGAAAAATATTGAGAATTCTAAAAAAGAAATTGAAGAATTAAAGAAAAAACTTTCGTTACTAAACAAAATCTAAATGGATTTTGAGTTAGAGTCAGAATACAAACCCACAGGAGATCAACCTGAAGCGATTCAAAGACTTGTAAACGGTTTAAACGATCTAGAATCACACCAAACACTTCTAGGTGTCACTGGTTCTGGAAAAACCTTTACAATCGCTAACGTTATAAAACAAATAAACAGACCAACTTTAGTTTTATGTCATAACAAAACACTTGCCGCTCAACTTTACTCTGAATTTAAACAGTTTTTTCCAAATAACCTAGTAGAATATTTTGTTTCGTACTATGATTATTACCAACCAGAAGCATATATACCTTCAACAGGAACTTATATTGAAAAAGACTTATCTATAAATAAAGAAATTGAAAAGCTCAGACTAAATACTACTTCAGCTCTCCTTTCAGGAAGAAAAGATATAATCGTAGTTGCTTCTGTTTCTTGTATTTATGGAATTGGAAATCCAGAAGAGTTTAATAATGGTATAGTAGAGTTGAAAATTGGTGACACTATTTCAATAAACTCTTTATTACAAAAATTTGTTGCATCCTTATATAGCAGAAGTACGGGGGATTTCGAAAGAGGTAACTTTAGGGTAAAAGGAGATACAATTGATATCTTTCCAGGACATACTGATATCGCATACCGAATTTCATTTTGGGGTAACGAGATTGAGGAAATTGAATCTATAGAAGCAGAAAGTGGTAAAAAAATAGATAATTTAGAAGAATTTAGAATATTTCCGGCAAATATATTTGTTGCTAGTAAAGAGATTGTTCAATCTTCAGTAAAAAAAATACAGGATGATTTAGTAATTAGATTGGAGGAATTCGAACAATCTGGATTAAAAACAGAATTAAAAAGACTAGATGAACGGGTCAATTTTGATTTAGAAATGATAAAAGAACTAGGGTATTGTTCTGGAATTGAAAATTACTCCAGGTATTTTGATGGAAGAGTAGCAGGAAGCAGGCCCTTTTGTTTACTCGATTATTTTCCAAATGATTTTATTACTGTTGTTGATGAAAGTCATGTAACTCTCCCTCAAGTAAGAGCAATGTACGGTGGAGATAAATCTAGAAAAACTAACCTGGTTGAACACGGTTTTCGACTTCCTTCCGCTTTAGACAATAGACCTCTTAAGTTTGAAGAATGGGAAGAGATAAATAAACAAACCATATTTGTAAGTGCTACACCAGCAGACTACGAACTTGAAAAAAGTGATGGAGTAATTGTAGAACAAGTTCTTAGACCAACTGGTTTGTTAGATCCAAGAATTGAAGTTCGTCCTAGTGAAAATCAAATAGATGATTTGCTAGAAGAAATCAGAAAAAGAGTTGAAGAAAGAGAAAGGATTTTAGTTACCACTCTAACAAAAAGAATGGCAGAAGAACTTACAAAATATCTTACAAAATTTAGTATAAAATGCCGATATATCCATTCTGATGTAGATACTTTGGAAAGAATTGAAATAATTTACGGACTCCGAGAAGGTGAATTTGATGTTTTGATTGGAGTTAATTTACTCCGAGAAGGTTTAGATTTACCAGAAGTAAGTCTAGTAGCAATAATAGATGCAGATAAAGAAGGTTTCTTAAGGTCAGCAAGAGCCTTAACACAAACATCTGGTAGAGCTGCCAGAAACTTAAACGGTCTTGTAATAATGTATGCAGATAAGATTACAAAATCTATGAAGATTACAATTGATGAAACAAACAGAAGAAGAGAGAAACAAGAAAAATATAACAAAGAAAATGGTATAATTCCTCAACCTATTATTAAAAAATTAAATACGGGAATTTCTGATAAACTAAATCCTTATTCTGTAACAAAAACAACTGACTACAGTAATAGTAAATTAGATAAGAGTCAGATTAAGCAAATGATAAAATATACAAAATCAGAAATGGAAAAAGCAGCAAGTAGTTTTAGTTTTGTTGAAGCTGCTAGATTAAGAGATGAATTAATTGAGTTAGAAAAACTAAAAAACCAATCCTAAACATTTTCTAAAATAAATTTAGCTGTTTTCTCAGAAACATTACCAGAATCTAATTTTTCTTGCAACATTTTATAATCCTGTAAAATTTGTGTTTTACCGCTTTCTGATAGTAAATTATTTGTTTCTGAAACGAGATTTTTTTGTGTCATTTCACTCTGAACAAACTCTTTTACAACCAATTTCTCCATAATGATATTTACTAGAGAAATCCATTTTATCCTTATAAAAATTTTCGCTAAAAAATATGTTAGTGGATCTGTTTTATAGCAAACTAATTGTGGGACATTGAACATTGCGGCTTCCAGAGTTGCAGTTCCAGAAGTTACTAATGACAGTTCTGATATTTTCAAAACAGTATATGTTTGATCCTTTACAATTTCTACATTTTTTCCTTCAGATATTTGCTTACATAAATTATACATTTCTTCAGTAGACGCTATTACAAACTGATAATTTGGAAATTTAGTAATTATATTTAACATTGTTGGTAGATTTCTTTTTATTTCTTGTTTCCTACTTCCAGGCAAGATCGAAATAATTGATTTACTAATATCTATTGATAATTTTTCTGTTTCCTTTTTTATTTCATCAGAAAGTGGATTGCCAAAATAGTGAGCTTTTATATCTTCTTTCTTAAAATAATCCACCTCAAAAGGGAAAATGACAATTAACTCATCCACATATTTTCTCATGAGTTCTACCCTACTTTTTTTCCAAGCCCAAACTTTTGGAGAGATGTAATAAAAAACCTTTATTCCTTTTTCTTTTGCGAATTTTGCAATCTTTAAGTTAAACCCAGGGAAATCAATTAGAATTATAGCGTCCGGATTAAAAGAGATAATATCATTTTTACAGAAATTTAAATTCCTTTTTATTACAGATAAATTTTTGATTACTTCTGTAAATCCCATAATAGAAAGTTGATTAATATGTTTTACAATTTCAACTCCTTCTAAATTCATTTTATCCCCTCCAAATCCCCTAAGTTTAGAATCTTTATTTTGTTTTAAAATTTCATTTGCCAGATTTGCTCCATGTAAATCCCCAGACTTTTCTCCTGAAACAAGATAAAATTTCACTTTATAGGAATTTTAATATTACAATTACAACTCCATACAAGAATGTAGAAAACAAAATTCCTCTAGATTGTTCATCTTTGTTAAATTTTATTTTCAGAAAAAATAATGCTAAATTTATTAATAATGACAAACTAATAATAGCTGGTAAATTATTAGTAAAACTAGGATTATTAATAACACTACCTAATGTTGTTTCTATTATAAATACTACATAAATTACAAATGCAATTATCGGAGAAATAATCCCTAGTAATACTCCTTTTGAAAGGTCTGATTTCATTATAAAATAGTATTTAATTTCGATATAGCATGGTAAGCGGTAACATCAAATTGTACAGGTACAACTGAAATATAATGATTCTCTAAAGCTCTTTCATCCGTATCATCACCCTTATCATAATTTACAAATTTACCTGTAAGCCAGTAGTATTTTCTTCCTTTTGGATCTTCTCTCTCATCAAATTCTTCCACCCAATTAGCTTTTGCTTGTCTACATACTTTAATTCCTTTAATTTTTTTATCATCTACTGATTTCGGAATATTGACGTTCAAACAAACTCCTTCAGGTAAATTATTATCAAGAACAGATTGTGTGATTTCCCGGATATATTTCTCTCCTTCAGAAAAATCAGCTTCATGAGAGTAATCTAAAAGAGAGAATCCTATAGAAGGAATTCCTTCTAGAGCGCCTTCTACTGCAGCGGACATTGTTCCTGAATATATTACATTAATGGAAGAATTAGATCCATGATTTATTCCAGAAACACACAAGTCAGGCTTTCTTGTAATTAACTTATTTACAGCAAGTTTAACGCAATCAACTGGAGTTCCACTACAGGAATACTCTGTTTGAGGTCCATCATCAATAATCACTTTATCGCATCTAATAGTAGACTCAATAGTAATAGCATGCCCTTTGCCAGACTGAGGACCATCAGGAGCTACTACTACAATCTCTCCAAAATCGTTCATAATTGATATCAACTTTCTAATTCCAGGAGCATTTATTCCATCATCATTTACAATTAATATTAGAGGTTTCTTCATCTTGTTTTTGTTTTCAAATGTAAGTTTAATTAAATATCTTTCTAGGATTTAAGACATTATTCGGGTCAAATATTTTTTTAATTCCTTTTTGTAATTCTATTTCTTTATCAGAAAAAACAATATCTAAATAATCTTTCTGAACTAACCCTACACCATGCTCTCCAGATATAGTACCTCCAAGATCTTTTGTTAGATGAAATATTTTTCTGATTCCTTTTGGGAGTTCGTTATCCCAATTTTCATCTGTCATATCTCCCTTTATAATGTTTACATGCAAGTTTCCATCTCCTGCGTGACCATAACAAACGGACTTAAATCCGTATTTATTTCCTATTTCCTTTACTCCTTTCAGAAGTTTTGCAAGTTCAGCTCTGGGCACTACTGTATCTTGCTCCTTATAAATAGAATTACTTTTTACAGCCTCCCCTACTGATCTTCTGAGTTGCCAAAGGTTCTCCTTTTCAGAATTACTATCAGCAAGAAGAATATCACCGCAATCAAATTTATCCATAACAGATGCTATTTTCTCACAATCAGAATATAAAAGGTCCATATCATTTCCATCTACTTCAATTAGTAAATGAGCTTTTGTTTCTTCAGAGATAGAAACTGAGATATCTGTATACTTCATTGTCCAATCAATTGCATCTCTTTCTATAAACTCCAAAGCGGAAGGGGTAATACCAGCTCGGAAAACTGAAGAAACCGCCTCACACGCTCTCTCAGCACTATTAAAAGGCACCAACATTGTTATGTCTTTTGTAGGCAATGGTATCAACCTGAAAATTATTTTGGTAACAATTCCTAAAGTACCTTCACTACCAACCATTAATTGAGTTAAATTATAGCCAGTTGAATTTTTTAGAACATTAGCTCCAGTCCAAATAATCTCCCCAGTAGGTATCACTACTTCTAAATTCAGAACATAATCCTTTGTAACTCCATACTTAAGTGCTTTGGGCCCTCCCGCATTTGCTGATATATTTCCACCAAGCATACAACTACCCTTACTTGCTGGATCAGGTGGATAAAATAATCCTTTATCCTTTACTGCATTTTGAAAAACTTCATTTATCACTCCAGGTTCAACGGTAGCTTGCAGGTTTCTTTCGTCAATCTCAACAATAGAATTTAATTTTTCTAAACTTAAAACCAAACCACTTTCTACCGGTAAACTCCCACCACTCAATCCCGTTCGAGCACCACAGGGAGTCATAGGAATATTTTGAGAATTACAATATTTCATTATTTCAGAAATTTGAGATGTATTTTGAGGCTTTACAACTACTTCCGGAAGAAAAGACAAATCCTCTGTTTCATCATGAGAATACTCTTTTAGAACTTCTTCAGAATAGAAAATATTACTGTCTCCAACAACAGATTGAAAATATGATCTATCTTCATTATTTATCTTTTTATAAGCCACGGAATAATTTTGCACAAATTTAAGTAAATTCGCCAATCTAAATTACAGATTATGAAAAAGACATTCACATTAATTATTTGCATTTCTATATCTATTTTTTCTTATTCACAAAAAGAAGTAACAATAGAAGATATATGGCAGAATTATAAATTCTATCCAAGTGGGGTTCCTGGTTTTAAATCCATGAATGACGGAGAGCATTACACTACAACAGAAAAAGATGAGGGCGAAATTAAAATACATAAAAACTCTTTTGAGTCAGGAAAGATTGTAGAAACCTTATTAAATTCGGATGATGAAAGACTTTCAAAAATGGGTTCTTATCAGTTTAACTTAGCAGAGGATAAAATTCTGATTGCAACAAATACAGAATCTATTTACAGATATAGTTCTAAATCTATTTATTACATCTATAATACGGAAACTGAAGTGATTAAAGAATTAACCAGCAAACAGGTGATGTATGCTACTTTCTCGCCTGACGGGAAGTATATTGCTTATGTTTTTGATAATAACTTATATGTGTATAATTTGAAATGGGATAAAACAACTCAAATAACAAATGATGGAGAGAAAAATAAAATCATAAATGGAGCTTCCGACTGGGTTCATGAAGAGGAATTTGCATTAGTTCGTTCATTTGAATGGTCTGGAGACAGTAAAACTATCTCCTTTTTTAAGTTTGATGAATCTGATGTAAAAGAATTCTCTATGGATTTATTTAAAGGAGGATTGTACCCTACACAAGAAGTATTTAAATACCCAAAAACTGGAGAAGACAACTCTGAGGTTACTTTGCATTTATATAATTTACAAACTAAGAAAACTAGAAATTTAAAATTTGAAAAAGACTACGAATATTTTCCTAGAATAAAATGGTTTGACGACACAAACCCTCAACTTGTTATTTACGGAATGAACCGACATCAAAATGAGTTAGACTTTATTATTGCAAATACCAATGGATCAAACAGAGTTTTATTCACCGAAACTGATAAATATTATATTGATGTACATGATAATTTAAGATATTTAGAAAAACAGGAATCTTTTATCTGGACTTCAGAGAAAAGTGGATATAATCATATTTATTTGAAGAGTATGAGTGGAATTGAGACTCAGATTACAAATGGAGATTGGGAGATTACAAACTTTTATGGAATAGATAGTGAAAATTACATCTTCTACTCTTCTAATGAAAGTGGATCTATTCATTCTACAATGTACAGAATGAATATTAATTCTAAATTAGGAAAAGGATCTCCTATGACAAAAAATACAGGAACAAACAAGATTGATTTCAGTAAAGGGATGAAATATTTTAAGAATTCCTACACAGACCACAAAACTCCTCCTTCTATCACTTTACACAGAACTTCAGACGGTGACACAATAAAGATATTAGAAGATAATTCAGATTTTAATAAAACTCTTTCAGAGTACAATTTATCTGAAAAAGAATTCTTTACCATAGAAACTGAAGAAGGTGTAGAATTAAATGCGTGGATGATGAAGCCAACTAATTTTGATTCCAAAAAAGAATATCCGTTATATATGTTTTTATATGGAGGGCCTGGTTCTCAGCAAGTAACAGATTCTTGGGGATGGTTTAATTATTTTTGGTACCAACACTTAAATCAGTTGGGGTATGTTGTTTCTTGTGTAGATAACAGAGGAACAGGAGGAAAAGGAGCGGAATTTAAGAAAATGACTTATCAGGAACTAGGAAAATACGAAACTATTGACCAGATAAATGCAGCAAAACACTTTGGAAGTTTGGATTATATTGACTCTAATAGAATAGGAATACAAGGTTGGAGTTATGGTGGATATATGTCCTCACTTGCTATTACCAAGGGTGCTGATATATTTAAGATGGCTATTGCAGTGGCTCCAGTTACCAATTGGAGATACTATGATAACATTTATACGGAAAGATATATGCGTACTCCACAAGAAAACTCAAGTGGTTATGACGACAACTCTCCAATTAATCATGTAGACAAACTAAAAGGCAGGTATTTACTTATACATGGCTCGGCAGACGACAATGTACATGTGCAAAATACAATGGAAATGATTTCTGCACTGGTAAAAGCAAACAAGCAATTTGATTTGTTTATTTACCCAGACAAAAACCATGGAATCTATGGTGGAAATACCAGATACCACCTTTACAAGAAAATGACAAATTTTATTTTAGAAAACCTATAAAATAATTTTTTCTTAAAGACATCAATTTGATAGATATCTTCTTGTTTAGTGTGTTTTTATTTCCCTTTTCTTTTTAAGATTCTCTAAATCATACTCTTGATCAAGGTGTCTTATCTGATCAGAAATAATTTCTTTAGATCTTTCTTTAGATTTTATATTTATTTTACTTCTATTGCCTTCAAATTCTTGTTGATTCTCTATCTTATCTCCACAAGAAAATGTCAAAGGAAGACATAGGAGTGTTGTTAATAGTTTCTTAATAAATTTTATTTTAGATAATTAATAATCTTCGAACTCATTGGTTTTGTGGTAGAGTAAAAATAATCAACAAACTCACCTTTCTCGTCTACTAAGTATTTTTCGAAATTCCATTTCACAGTAGAATTTGATTTTCCGTTTATTTCTTTTTTGCAAAGCCAACTATAGAGAGGATGTACTTCCTCTCCTTTTACCTTAATTTTCTCAGTCAGTAAAAAAGAAACTCCATAATTTTCTTTACAAAACTTAATTATCTCCTCATCATTTCCGGGTTCTTGAGCTCCAAACTGATTACACGGAACCCCAATTACCACTAACTTATCTTTGTACAACTGATGTAACTCTTCTAATCCGGTATATTGTTTTGTAAAACCACATTCAGAAGCAACATTTACAAATAAGATTTTCTTTCCTTTATACTCTGTCAAATCAATCTTTTCTCCTTTAATAGAGTTTATCTGTATATCGTAAATAGACTCTTGAGCATCAGTAGTTGATGTACTACACGAAAAAATAGAACACATAATTAATAGTTTTAGTTTTTTTATCATTTTTCTTTATTTATAATATTTAAATATTTTGCAATCTCTGAAATTAGCTTTTCCATAGTATCTTCTTTCTTGTCGAGTTTTATCATCAGGTCATAAATGTCATAATCTTTTTCAAACTTCCCTACTTTAAACCTAGCAATAGAAGAAGCTACCAAATATTTAATTGGAATACAACTACTATCGGATAAGTTGATTAAGATATCATATTCTTTCTTTATAAAATTCTTTACATAATCATTTTGAGGTTTGTAATACCAATTTAAGTCTTTCTTATTAAAAAAATCATATTGTAACTTTGGTATATGACATTCATCATATTGTGAAGAGTTTACAAAACCAAAAGCCTTTACATCCTTTTTCAATTTAAAAAAATACTCTACCAGAGGTTTTATTTCCTTTATTTCTTCTTTGGTAGTTGCTTCAAACAATATACCTATTGATTTTGCATCCTCCAGATTACATACCGATTTGTGTCGTTTGTTATGTTTCAAATCTCTCTGAAAAACATACTGACCAATTTTATGTTTTATGTCTTCTAAAAACTGAATATGCATTAGCTGATTTTATTTATAAATTCTTCTTCTGAAATTATTGGTATTCCTAAATCTTCCGCTTTTTCTTTTTTTGATGGACCTATATTATCTCCTGCAAGAACAAAAGTAGTCTTTTTACTTATTGAACTTACATTTTTACCTCCATGTTTTTCAATAAGTTGTTTCAACTCATTTCTACTGTGATTTGNAAAAACTCCGGAAACTACAATTGCCATTGATTCNAGTTTATCAGATAAGTTCTTTTCCTTTTCTTCTGCAACAAAACATAAATTATGTTGCTTTAGCTTTTCAATTAAGATTTGGTTTTTATTATTAGAAAAATAATTTACAACCGATTCTGCAATTTTATCTCCAATTTCATCTACTTCAACTAACTCTTCAAAAGTTGAGTTCATCAAATCATCAATAGTAGTATAATGATTAGCTAATTTTCTAGCAACGGTTTCTCCTACAAATCGAATACCTATTGCATAAAGTAACCTTTCAAACGGAATTTTCTTACTAGCTTCTATTCCACTTATCAGATTATCTGCTGATCGTTCCGCCATTCTTTCCAATGGTAATATTTGTTCTTTGCTGAGTAAATATAAGTCTGAAATATCTGAAATAAGCTTTTCTTTTACTAATAGTTCAATTGTTTCTACTCCCAAACCATCAATATCCATTGCTTTTCTACTGATAAAATGATCGAATCTACCAACAATTTGAGGAAAGCAATTTTCAAGATTAGGACAATAGTGTTTTGCATCTCCCTCTTTCCTAATAAGTTCTGTATTACATTCAGGACACTGAGTTATAAATTTTGTTGGATGAGAAAATAAATTTCTATCCTTAAACTCTACTCCAACTACTTTAGGGATAATTTCCCCTCCTTTCTCAACATACACAANATCTCCTTCTCTAATGTCTAATTTTGCTATCTGATCCGCATTATGTAGGGAAGCTCTCCTTACAGTAGTACCAGCTAACTGAACAGATTCTAAGTTTGCTACTGGAGTTATAGCTCCTGTCCTACCAATCTGATATGTTATTTGATTTAAGAGAGTGGAAACCTGCTCTGATTTAAATTTGTAGGATATTGCCCATCTAGGAAACTTAGAAGTGAAACCTAACTCCTCTTGCAAATCTGTATTATTTACTTTTATAACAATTCCATCTATTTCAAAAGGTAAATCATGACGAGCTTCATCCCAATAATTCACATAATCAATCACTCTATTTATATCTGATTTTAATTTTGTAGTATCTGATATTTTAAGTCCCCAATTTTTTGCTTTTTCTAAGTTTTGTAAATGAAAATTTGTTGGGAGGTTTTCTCCTAACATATGATACAAAAAACAATCTAAAGGTCTTTTACTCACCTCTTTTGTATCATGTAATTTCAGACTACCAGAAGCTGTGTTTCTAGGATTTGCATACTTTTCCAATCCACTTCTCTCTCTTTCTTCATTCAGTTTATTAAAAGCCTCTTTTGGTAAAATAATCTCTCCTCTAATTTGAAAGTTTGCAACAAAATCATTTCTTAATTTTAAAGGAATACTTCTAATAGTTTTTACATTTTCAGTAACATCATCACCTTTCGACCCATCACCTCTACTAATAGCTTGTTTCAACTCTCCATTCTCATAGATCAAACTAATAGAAACTCCATCAAATTTCAACTCACAAACATATTCGAAAGGAACATCAATTATCTTCTTTATTCTCGCATCAAAATCTTGTAGTTCTTCTGCATTATAGGTATTAGATAGTGAAAGCATAGGATATTGATGATCAACAGTTTTGAAACTATCCATAACCTTACCTCCTACTTTTTTTGTCGGAGAATTTTCATCATGAAACTGAGGGTTGTCTTCTTCTAGATTTATAAGTTCAGACATTAACTTATCAAACTCAAAATCAGAAATTTTTGGACTATCTAAAACATAATACAGATGATTATGATCTTCTAACTCCTTTCTAAGGAAATCTATTCTTTCCTTTTCTCGCATTTATTTATGATATGGTAAATGGGAGTCATGAAGAATAATTTTTAAATTATTCTCTGTATCTTTCTTGTACACAATAGAAAACTCCACTTTTAGATCTCCATCTTCATTTGTAAAATAATAATTTCCCATAGATATAGCTAAATTGTTATGAAGTTGAATTCCAGCATTAAACCACCTAATATTAGTCCATCCTTTTGTTGCAAAACCACTATCTTCCTTAAATTCTGAGTTGTTTCCAATAAAATACGACAGAGCAGACTCTTTATCTAATCTGAATTGATTCTCTGAAGCAAGAGTTGGCTTGAAAAGAACTTTCTCTGAACTATATGAATATAAATCAGAAATAAATTGTTTTGTTTCAGAGATATAATCTTCATTATCTAAGAACATTTTACTAATCTTAACAATACCATCTCCCCATCTTTTCTGGAATTGTTCAATATCTTTTTCTGTAATCATACTTTAATAATTAATAATTCAAAAATAATTATTTACACATTGCTTTTATCATTCTATCTTTTCCGTTTATGTCTTTTTTTAACTCGATATTAACAAATCCTATTTCTTCAAGTAATTTAATAGTTTCATTACCAAAATTTTCATTTATTTCAAAATACAAATATCCATTTTTACTTAGAACTGTTAATGCTTTTTTAGATATTTCTTCATAAAAAAGCAAAGGGTCAGTGTCTTCTACAAAAAGAGCTGTTTCCGGCTCCCAATTCAAAACATTTTTATTCATTACTTTTTTTTCAGATCGCAATACGTAAGGAGGGTTACTTACAATAATATCCCATTCCCCTTTTAGTTCAGAATGTAAAATATCTTTTTGTTTTAAATTTATATTTACCTTGTTTTTTATACTATTTTCTTCAGAAATTCTTATTGATTTTTTCGAAATATCAATCGCGTCAAACATTCCTTTTAAATTCTTAGCAAGAGAAATAATAATACATCCACTTCCAGTTCCAATATCCAAATACTTTTTTTCACTCTCCTTATTGTCTTTTATAATCCAGTCCACTAATTCTTCGGTTTCTGGTCTTGGAACCAGAATTCCTTTCATAGTATGGAATGATAGTCCATAAAACTTTGTTTCAGATATTATATATTGGATTGGCTCCATTTTTTGAAGTCTATCAACTATATTTATGAATACTAATATCTCCTCATCTTTTAAAATTCTTTCAGATTGCAATATAGTACCGGATTTTGTAAGTCCTAAATGAAAATCAATAGAAATGTACATTATTGATTTTAATTCATTTTCATCATAAAAATCTAACAATTCATTTAGAAAATAAGGTAGAATATCTGAAACTTTTTTCATAATGCTAATTTACTAAATTTAGTTACTTTTGAAGCATGCAAAATGATGAGTTTTTCTTAAATGAATGTCTTGAGATTGCTAGATTAGGGATAGGGAGGGTGTCTCCTAATCCAATGGTGGGTTCTGTAATAGTTTATAAAGGAGAGGTTATTGGAGAAGGCTATCATGAAAAATATGGATCAGATCATGCAGAGGTAAATGCAATAAATAGTGTTAAAGACAAATCTCTTTTATCTAAATCTACTTTGTATGTAAACCTTGAACCCTGCTCTCATTTCGGAAAAACTCCTCCTTGTTCAGATCTGATTATTAAATACAAAATACCAAAAGTTGTAATTGGATGTATGGATACTTATTCAGAAGTAAATGGAACTGGAATTAACAAAATGAGAAATGCTGGAATTGATGTAAAAGTTGGGATTATGGAAGAAGAAAGTAGAGAACTTAACAAAAGATTCTTTACTTTTCATGAGAAGAAAAGGCCATATATCATCTTAAAATGGGCAGAAAGTAAAGATGGATTTATTGCTCCTAAAAATCAGACAGAACCTTTTTGGATGACTTCTAATAAATCAAAGAAATTAGTACATAAATGGAGATCAGAAGAGGATTCTATTTTAGTGGGTAGAATTACTGCTGAAAAAGATAATCCTTCTCTTACTGTTCGGGAAGTTTTAGGGGTAAATCCAATACGACTTGTAATTGATAAAGATTTAAAATTATCTAAAAATCTTAACTTATTTAATTCTGAATCTAAAACAATTATATTTAACAAAATTAAATCAGACAATTCTTCTAAAAATAACTACATTAAAATTAATTTTAATGACATGATTAACAGTATATTAAAAGAATTATACAAACAAAAAAATCAATCAGTAATTGTTGAGGGGGGAACTACAACTTTACAGTCATTTATTGAAGAAAATATATGGGATGAAGCAAGAATCTTCACTACAGATAAAAAACTAGAAAATGGCGTGAAATCACCAATTATAAAAGGAAAAAAAATATCAGAAATAGAAATAGATACAGATTGTTTAAAAATTATTCTTAATGATTAACATAATCTACACTATACTACTTTTTAATATCTTAATTATTGCATTTAAGATGTTTGAAAGATATAAAGTAGACAACCTTCAAGGATTAATTGTAAATTACTTAACTGCAGCAGGATGTTCTTATTTCTTTTTAGAGCAAGATTTTTCATTAAATCATTTGTTAAATTCTGAATGGAAATATCATGCAATGATAATTGGAACATTATTTATAATTGTATTTAACTTTTACGCATTTGGAACACAAAAATTAGGAATATCAGTTACTACAGTATCAAATAAAATGTCCTTAATTATTCCTGTTTGTGCAGCGCTTATTTTGTATCCAAATGAAGAATTCACATCATTAAAAGGAATTGGATTTTTCTTAGCACTTATAGGTATTTATTTATCCTCTACCAAAAAAGGGAAACTAAGTTTTAATAAAAAATATTTATGGTTAATTATTTTAGTTTTTGTAGGACAAGGAATCTCAGATGCAATCTTTAATGATTTTGCTCAAAGTTTTAAGGAAGTGTTAGAAAAAGAAAGTTATTTATTCTTTATGACATTATTCTTTTTTGCTAGTATTAGTGGAATTCTCATTCTATCAGGAAAATCAATTATCTCAAATAATACACTACAATTAAAAAGTCTGTTTTGGGGAATTATCTTTGGTATTCCTAATTTTTTTTCTTTAGTATTCTTTTTAAAAGCTTTAAATGACCCAGAACTATCAAGTTCAATTGTTTTTCCTTTAGTAAGTATGGGAGTTATTGTAAGTTCATCTATTATAGGAATGATTCTTTTTAAAGAAAAAATAAGCAAGAATAATTGGATTGGAATACTCCTTTCTATTTGCGCTATTTATATCTTTTCAATCTGATGTTTAACGATACCTATAAAGAAATAAAAAATCCAACATCAGGATTACATAAAGAAAAGGGAAGTAGATTTATTTCCTATCTATTTTCTGTTTATTCTGAACAAGAAGTAAAAGAAAGATTGGAAGAAGTAAAGAAAATTGAACATTCTGCTAGGCATCATTGTTATGCATATATTATAAATCCTGATAAATCACTACAAAGAGCAAATGATGATGGAGAACCCTCTTCTACAGCAGGTAAACAGATTTTAGGACAAATAAAATCTAATGATTTAACAAATATACTGATTATTGTTGTTAGATATTTCGGAGGTATAAAACTTGGTGTTACAGGTTTAATAAGATCATATAAAACAGCTGCAGCAGATTCGATATCCCAAGGGATATTTATCACAAAAACCATAAAAGAACAATACAAAGTATCTTTTAAATATCCTTTAATGAATGATGTAATGAGACTAATAAAAGAACATAACCTAGAGATTATAAATACTGATTTTCAAATAGATTGCAATCTTATATTTGCAGTTCCAAAAAGCAAAGCTGAAAATTTGACAGAAACATTTAAGAAGAATCATGAACTAAAAATAAAACATTTAAAAACCGTATAAATGAACTTATTGAAAAAATTGTGTAAAATTCACGCTCCATCAGGAGAAGAATTATCTATGTCTAAATTTTTACTTGATTATATAATTAAAAATCAGAAAAAATGGAAAACAAAACCAACTCTTCATTATGGGGATGGATTGCAAGATAATATTATTATGGTATTTGGTGAAAATCCGAGAACCGCAATCTTTTCTCACATGGATTCAATTGGATTTACGGTAAAATATAATAATGAAATTATAAAGATTGGAGGACCAAAAACTAATGAGGGGACTGTTTTAGTAGGAGAAGATAGTATTGGAAAAATTGAGGGAGAGCTCATTAAAAAGAAGGATAAATTATTCATAGATTTTAACAGAGAAATTGATAGAGGAACTTCTCTTACTTTTAAAGTAAATTTCAGAGAAACTGATGATTTTATTCAATCTTGCTATATGGATAATAGATTAGGAATTTGGAACTGCTTAGAAGTATCAAAAACATTAGAAAATGGAATAATCGTGTTTTCATCTTGGGAAGAACATGGTGGAGGTTCCGTTGGTTATTTAGGAAAATTTATCTATGAAAAATATGGAGTAAATCAAGCTCTTATTTCAGACATAACTTGGATTACAGATGGTGTAAAACATGGAAATGGCTGTGTGATTTCTTTAAGAGATAGCGGTATCCCAAGAAGAACCTATATAAATAAGATTATAACTATTGCTGAAAAATCTGGCATTACATTTCAATTAGAAGTAGAAAACGCTGGAGGTAGCGATGGAAATGAGTTACAAAGAAGTTCCTATCCTTGGGACTGGTGTTTTGTTGGAGCTCCAGAAGATTATGTTCATTCTCCAAATGAAAAAGTTCATAAAAAAGATATTGACTCTATGGTTCATCTATACAAAGAATTATTAGAAAAACTTTAACAATCCTTTTTTATCACTTTTCATACTCTCCCCTTTTAATCTAGTAAACAAGAAATAAATATTCCATGTTAGTATTAAGGAAAAACAAACAATCTCAAATACTCCATAAGATGGAAATGGCAATAAAAGCAAAAGAGATAACAACATAGATAATCCTACAAACATTGAAAATATTCCTCTTCTTAGATATTTTAAAGAACGAAATAAACCAAATAAGAAAATAAATAGATTATATCAAAAGAAGAAAAGAAACGCTGGAGCTTTATGATATAATTCATAATCCATAGGTATTGTGCCAGTAAAGAACAGATTTAACGAAGAAAAAATCAATAAAACTTTTAATGGATATCTATACTTTCTTTAAAATAATATCTCAATGAAGTATATGCGTTTAGAAAAATTCCAACAATACTAATATAGAATTCCACAATAGCCATTTAGGATCAATTACCCCAAATTGTGAAAGAGGCTGTTGAATAGGATTAAAATCTGGATATTTATACCAACAATAAAGAGGAGCTAATATACCAAGTAAAATACAGAAGATTAAATATAGTCTTCTTAATAATTTTACCTAATTATGACTCATCACCTATATATCTCTAAGTCAATTATTGGAGAGTTAAAGATTATTGAATCTTCAAATTCATTTGTCTGAAAATTAAGCTTGTATAAGTAATTAGGTGTATCCTGATCATTACACCATAAATAATTTACTGTTTTATTAATTGAATCTGTTAGATCAAAATAAGTTTCATTATTAGAAATTAAAACATTTGGACTTTTTTTGTTGGTTATTAAATTGACACTGAAAGAGGATTTATCTGAAAAATAGACCCCATCAGAAGCAGTAAAGTAAAACTTTGTATCTGATTCATCTATACATAAATTATCCGCATTATATATCCCACTAAGTATTGTGTTTTCATATATATTTAAATTTCCAGCTCTTATTCTTAAAAGTGAAGACTCTTCATTATTTGAAGTATTACTTTCATCATAAATTCCTTTACATAGAACTATAATATTTCCATCATTAACAACAGATGATGGATTTCTTCCTGTAATAATATTTCCTGTAAAATTATTGAGCATCTCCTCTCCATTTCTTATATCAATCGTAACTATTGTAGAATCATAATTTAAAAAATTGTCCCCTCCAGAATTTATCACAAAGGCTCTACTCCCATTTACTACAATATCTGTAGGGAATACGCTGTCTCCAGTTGATATACGACCAGATATATCTCTACTAATCAAATCAATAATTTTTATTTCAGATTCAGCCTTATCTGTCACATAAAACCTGTTGAAATATGCATTCTCACATTGTTGAGCATCTGTAAATCCTGGAATTGAGAATTCAGAGAGAAATGTTTCTGCATCAACTTTATGAAAAGTATTTTTAGTAACAATATACATCTTATTCCCATGAATATTTAAAGAAGATGGATTTTGTAGAGAACCTCCATTTACTGTACTATAGATATCTTCTTTAAGTACTCCTTCATCAAAATCATAAAAATTTACTCCGTTCTCGGTTAAAATGTATAATCCTTTACCATAATCTTTATTATAAATTGGAGGTTCAATAGATTCTGGAGGACAAGCCATAAGAAGAAAGGAAGCGGAAAGTAGAAGAAATATCTTTTTCATTTTATTTTTTTTACAAAGATAAAAAAAGGAAGCAAATGCTTCCTTTGAATTAAAAATCTTATAAAATCAAATTAATTAAAGCAGTGTCCTCCTGGAATTATACCTACATTAACAGAGTCAAGTAATTCACCTTCAGATGAATATTTAAATGACCAACCATTTTGAACATAATCAACAGCATCAGTACCATAGATATATCCATTATTTGTAGACAATCCATAAAAACTTCTGCTAATTAATGGTGCGCTTGAAAGTTGATTGTCTGAAATGTCAAAAGAATATACTGATTTACTCCAATTTCCATCTGAGTAATACAATATGTTACCAGATGAATTAATATTTAAATCTTGTGGATGATTTCCAACACTAAAAGTATAAGTATCTTGAATCATATTATTTGATATTCTTACTAATTTACCAACCGTCTCGTCTATTACCTCCCAAGTTATAGGATCATATTCTGTATGTCCTTTTGTTAAAACCCAAATATCATTATTTTCGTCTACAACAACAGAATTTGGTTTATCTCCAACTTCTAAGATTGAAACAACAATGTCATTCTCAATGTCAATTATAGAAACTGTATTATCAAAATTAAATCCCCCTGAGTTACATACATAAGCAAAACCATTACTTACAACAATTTCTTCTGGTCCATTACCACACGTAATCGTTGAAGTTATTGAATTATCTAATAAATCTATTACTTGAACACCATTGACTCCCCAATCTGTAACGTATGCTTTATTTTCAGATACAGCAGATATGTATCTGGGTGATGTTAAGCCAGTAATAGTTGCAATAGAGATTAAAGAATCTTCAGAAGCTACTTCAATTTTAGATGAACCATTTACTACAATATAAACATTGTCACCAATTATCTCCATCGACTGTACAACATCTCCTAAAGGAAATGAATTAACAGAAGCAAAAACTTCATTATCTACAGATCCATTGTTTGAAACATAGGAAATAGACCCATTACCAGATCCAAAATTTCCTTCGTTGGTAACAAAATAACCGTTTTCATAATTACCAGGTAGATCTACATCATTTACAGAATCCTTCACACATGATGAATAAGTTGATATTAATAATGCAGCTAAACTAATTTTAAGAATTTTCTTTTTCATTTTTTTTATTTTAAGTTAATATTTAGTTTTATGATATATTCCCGGAGTGGGTTCGGATAGTTTTGATATGTTTGATAATCTATATTTCCAACATTTTTTATTGAAAAACTAATATTAGAATTTAATTTATTGATATAATAATTAATAGTAGTATTTAATAAAAAATAATGTGGCAATTGATTTATATTATCTGAAGATGTAAATACAGAACCAACATAAGATTGATTTACACGAAATCTAATATTTTTATAAGTTAATACGCTTGTAATATTTCCTTTATGTTTAGGTGTGTATATTAATTGTTTTCCTACAGAAGCGTCTAAATGATTAATGCCTTGTTTGTTAACACAAACATTATACTGATACAATAATTCTTGATAAAATTTTATATATTTATATTTGGTATTAACTACTGATTTTAATTCAATACCTTCTGATAAAACCTGCTTAATATTTTCAGGTGTCCAATTGCCATTATCCTGTTGTTTCCACATTATCCAATCATTTACATCTAATGAGTAAAAAGTAATATGATTAGAAAAATTTGAAAAATTTAAATCTAATCCTATTTCTCTATTAATTCCACTTTCAGGGTTAAGAAATGGATTACCATTTGACCCTGATCCAATCCAGAATCTATCATTAAAGGTTGGAGCTCTAAAATTTCTATTAATTTTTCCTCTAAACTTTAATTTATGAATTTTATATTCAGCAGAAAATGAAGGAAGAATAGGAACGTCTATTTCTGACATATACTCCTGTCTAATAGAAAACTGTGAAGAAAAAAGGGTTGACCTATAAGATAAAGCTGTATATATTGGAATTGAAGATTCTGTTTTATAAGTATTACTATAGGATGAACTTGTTAAATTATCTTTCCTTTTCAGAATTGTTAAATCAGCATGAATATTTTTTAGTTTATAACCAATATTAATCTCTGAAATATAAGTTTCTATCTCTGATATTGAATGAATATTTTTTGGATTATCTATATAGTATAAATTATCATACAGAAGAGCCTGATTTGCTTTTACTTCTAAATTTTTGTATCTATAATCATATGAAAATAAAAATTTCCTAGTATCATCAATTTGTTCTGCTGTTGTATTAACAACAGTTACATTTCCAGATATTTCTCTCCAAAAATCTGATTGCCAAAATTTTATCTCAAATTGAGAATGTTCACTTATTAAAAAAGATAGATTAGTATTTATATTTATTCCCTTAATAAGTGAATGATTATTAAAACGTGTTTGATTATTATAAATATATTTAAAGTTATTTGTATCAACAATTTGTGATAAATTAATTTCAAAATATGTTTTTTTGTTTGATTTATTCAAGGTAATTGATTTAGTACTCAAACCAAAACTTCCGTGTTCAATAGAAATACCTAAATTAGATGAATCAATATATGATGGATTAGTATTTAAATGAATTGAACCACCAATTGAACCTGATCCAAATATAGTAGAGTTTCCTCCATAATTTATGGATATATTATTAAAATTAGTGGGTATTATTCTTAAATCAGTTACGCCTAAAGCGGGTGAATTAATTGGTATCCCATCCCATAAGAACAAGGTGTGTGAAGCAGAAGTTCCTCTAAATGTACTTGTCGAAAGAGCTCCATAACTTTTTACATAAACCGTTGAATTATTTTGTAAAATATCAGATAAATTTTCTGAAAAAGAGCAATTAAAAACATGAGGATTAATAACATCTACCCTAGATCCAATAGAATGTTTTTTTACTTTCGTTTCATATATTTCAACTGGTGGTAATAAAATAGAATCCTCTATTGATTGAGATATCAAGAGAATAGGAGTTGCTAGTAAAATACAAATTATATATATATTCAATTTCATATGACTTTTCGTTTTAACCAGAAACGAATTAGTTATATTTTGAGTTTAGTAGGTCTTCTGACTTAGTTCTCCTGAATTACCTTCCCATTTATAAAACAGTGGTTGTGTTTCAGTATTAAATGAACATTACAGCTTCTGGTAAAGTTAAGGTTTTTCACCCTATTCCCTTCACACTAAAATCGGCACCAAAATTAAGAAAGTATTTATAAAATCATATCTAAAAACTAAGAAAAATAAAATTTAATTTTATGATTCTAAAAATTAATATAAATGTTTGAAACTATAATATATAGTTTCCGTATATGAAATGAGGTAGGGTGAAAGATGTTGAATCCGGTGCTTTTTTATTGCAATAAATTATCTGTCGAGGTAGTAGGATTAAAACCTAACACATATTTACATGATTACAGCAAGCTTTCAAACTAAAAATTGCTCCACTTTTTGCATCGCTAATCATTCTACCAAATCAAACTTAAAAAAATTAATAATCTTTTCATTATAAACAGTTATTAATTATCAATTAAATATCCGTAACGATTTGAAGAAATAACAACATTAATACCTTTACATTGTTAATACAATAAATTGTTAAGCAAACACAGAAACACTCATTTCTAAACTCTTTTCCATCTCCTTCATATTTAGTCCCAAATCTTCAGTAAAATAGCTAATAAGTTTTTCTGTTGGCAAGTTACCTGTCAGATCATCCTCCGCCATAGGGCAACCTCCATATCCCTTTAATGCAGAATCAAATCTTCTACATCCATTTTTATAAGCAGCATCTACTTTTTCTTCCCATTTATCAGCAGTAGTATGAAAATGCGCACCTATTTCTATAGTAGGATATTCTGTAGACAAAGTGCTAAATAGAGACATAATATTATTAGGTTTTGAAACACCAATAGTATCTGACAAAGCAATTGTTTTAATTTCAAGTTGGTGTAATTTCTGAGTCAGTTCTGCAACAATATCAGGGTGATAGTTTTCATCATAAGGATTTCCAAAAGCCATAGAAAGATACACTACTAACTCTTTATTATTTTTAACGGACAAATTCTGAATTTCTTCTACAGTTTTAAGTGCATAAATTATACTTTTATTTGTGTTTCTCTGTTGAAACTGCTCAGAAACAGAAAGTGGAAATCCTAAATAATTAATCTCTTCAAAATTACATGCATCTTCCGCCCCTCTAATATTTGCAATGATTGACAATAATTTACTAGATGAAGAACTTAAATCTAATCCTGACAAAACTTCATCAGTATCTTTTAATTGAGGAATTACCTTTTCAGAGACAAATGAACCAAAATCAATAGTATGAAAACCAACATTCAGAAGTTGATTGATATATTCAATTTTCTTTTTTGTAGGTATAAATTCTTTTATTCCTTGCATTGCATCTCTAGGACATTCTATTATTTTCATCTTTTAAGAATTGCTTTATTAATTCTTTTGACAAGTGATGGTCCCTCATAAATAAATCCTGTATATATCTGAATTAATGATGCTCCAGCATCTAGTTTTTCTATCGCGTCTTCTTCTGAGTGTATCCCTCCAACTCCAATAATAGGAAATGCTTTGTTAGATTTTTCTGACAAATATCTTATCACGGCTGTCGATCTTTTAGTCACTGGTTTTCCACTTAACCCTCCATTACCAATAGAATGAACCTTAGTTTTGTCCGTTTTAAGACCATTTCTACTAATTGTAGTATTTGTTGCTATCACACCATCAATTTTTGTATCCTTTACTATCTGAATAATGTCATCTAACTGTCCATCATTTAAATCCGGAGCAATCTTTAAAAGTATTGCCTTTCTTTTCTCTTTGTTATTATTTATCTCTTGAAGAGAATTCAGAAGATTTGTTAAAGGTTCTTTTTCTTGTAAGTCTCTTAAACCAGGCGTATTTGGAGAACTTACATTCACCACAAAATAATCTACATAATCAAAAAGTGAGTAAAAGGAAATAATATAATCATCATTAGCATTATCGTTTGGAGTGAGTTTATTTTTACCAATATTACCTCCAATAATTATATTTGATTTCCTCTTTTTTAATCTGATAATAGCATCTTCTACCCCACAGTTATTAAATCCCATTCGGTTAATTATTCCTCTATCCTTTTTTAAACGGAATAATCTAGGTTTACGATTACCATCTTGCGGTTTTGGAGTAAGTGTTCCTATTTCAATAAAACCAAATCCGAAACAACTCAGTTCATCTATTAGTTTTGCATCTTTATCAAANCCTGCAGCCAANCCNACNGGATTTGGAAATTTTATTCCAAAAACNTCTCTTTCTAATCTANTATCTTNTAAGNTAAACATCTTTCTCNAANTCCAANNTTNNAAAGGAATATTATATCCNATCTTNANTANNNAAAANGTAAAATGATGNATNTTNTCNGGATNGAAAANAAATAAGAANAGATCGNANAANTTTNTACATCANATTTGTTTTATGCAAAAATAGAANANNNATACNNANTATTTAAGNTTNTAACTCNTCAAATGAGTTNTCATCATANAAAACTACAATCTTCTTAATATTNNTNAATTTNNGAANTTCTTTNACATTATCAGATTTTCTCATAAAACCATCTCCAACAACTAACCAATTTGCGTTTAAATCCGGAAAAGATCGAACCATTTTATCAATAAAATTGACAGAAGGCTTATTTCTGCCAGACAAAATATGTGAAACAGTTGCACGATTCACACCAATCTCATCAGCAAAACTACTTGATTTTAAACCCTTTTTATCTATCCATTTCTTTATTCTTTCATGCATTTTTACAATTTACATTTGTTAACTATAGAGGTGTTTTTAACTTCTAAATTATTATCTAATTTACGTAAAAAATATAAAATTATCATACATTATTACTTTATTAAATATTTTTATGTAATTGGTAACATGTTATTTATGANATTTTATTTGTTTTTAGTATAACAATATAGATATTTAATAAAATTTAGACATATATCTGTTTACAAACGTATACTTTTTAGTTGTTTATTCAAAATTATGAGGTGTAAAATAAATATTTTATTAACCGATTATTAACAACGAATTTATTTTAAAATTTAAATTGAATTTAGGCTTGTCTAAAAAATATTATTCTATTTTTGCTAAAAACAAAATTATTATGGAGGGATTTATAATATGGATAGAATCAATACTACCAGAAGAAGCTTGGTTAAGAGCATTGTATGCTGGATTATTTACATGGGGACTAACCGCACTTGGAGCTTCATTAGTATTCCTTTTTAAAAATTCTAGCAGAAAGGTTCTAGATGTAGCTCTAGGATTTACTGGAGGAGTAATGATAGCTGCAAGCTTCTGGTCTCTACTTGGACCAGCAATCGAATCTGTCGAGATTCAAAATGAATTAGGACTATCTTCTATTCCCGCTTGGGCTCCAGCGGCAATCGGATTCTTTTTAGGAGCCGCATTCTTATTTGGACTTGATAAAATTATTCCTCATCTTCACTTATTTAAAAAATTAGAAGAAGCAGAAGGAATCAAAACTAATTGGAAAAAAACAATTCTACTTGTATTAGCAATTGCTCTTCACAATATACCTGAAGGACTAGCTGTTGGAGTGATGTTTGGAGCATTAGCAAACGAATCGTTAATGAATGCAGAAGGAATTGATCAGGTATTTACAATTGGAGGAGCTATTGCTCTTGCTATTGGAATTGGAATACAAAATTTTCCTGAAGGATTTGCAGTTTCAATGCCGTTAAGAAGACAAGGAGTGAGTAGATGGAAATCTTGGAAGTGGGGACAACTCTCCGCTATCGTAGAGCCTATATTTGCAGTAATAGGAGCAATAGTTGTAATGACAGTTTTACCAATACTTCCCTATGCTCTTGCCTTTGCAGCGGGAGCTATGATATTTATTGTAGTAGAAGAAGTTATACCCGAAAGTCAGTCAGGAGGGAATACTGACTTAGCTACTATGGGATTAATAGCTGGATTTATTGTAATGATGTGCTTAGATGTAGCATTAGGNTAAACACTCTTCTTTTTATTATCTTTGCATCATTATGNCNAAAGATTTTATAAATATAAAGAACAGAAAATCTTCTCACGAATACGAATTTATTGATAAATACGTTGCAGGTATAGTGCTTAAAGGAACGGAAATAAAATCCATTAGAAATTCACAGGTAAATATGTCAGATTCGCATTGCGTGTTTATTGAAGATGAGTTATGGATAAAAAACCTACATATCTCTGAATACATCAACAGAGGATATTCTAATCATGATCCTAAAAGAGAACGAAAACTCCTTCTGAATCGACAAGAATTAGAAAAAATTCATGGAAAAGTAAAAACAAAAGGTGTCACTATAGTTCCTTTACAACTTTTTGTAAACGATAAAGGAAAAGCGAAAGTAGAAATTGCAGTTGGAAAAGGGAAAAAATTATTTGATAAAAGAGAATCCTTAAAAGAAAAAGACAATAAAAGAGATTTGGACAGAATCCGTAAAAACTTTTAAATGACAAAATACATCCTCTCAATTTTACTTATAATTTTCACATATTCTTGTAAAAAAGAAAACCTACCTTCTGATGGAAGCGCTACTTTACAATTTTCAAATGACACCATAATATTTGATACTATTTTCAGTTCTGTTGGATCTATAACCAAACAACTTATGGTGTATAATAATAATGATTATGACATCACAACAAATGTAAGACTAGGAAGTAATTCAGAAGCATATTTTAAGATTAATGTAGATGGAGAAAGCGGAAAGAATATACAAAATATAAAAATTTCTTCATATGACAGTATGTTTGTTTTCTTAGAGGTGATTATCAATCCAAACAACACAAATAATCCTTATTTGGTTTCTGATTCTATTATTTTTACTACCGGTAATAAAACACAAAACATTGATTTAATTGCTTACGGACAAGACGCTTACTTTCACACTGCGAATACTTATGGAGATATTATAGATGGAGAAGANACNTCTAGATTTTTNTACCATCAACTAGAATGTAATGAAGTTTGGAACAATGACAAACCACATGTAATTTACGGATACGTTATTGTTGACCCTAATTGTCAGCTCACTATAAATGAAGGAACAACTGTGCATCTTCATAAAAACTCAGGGATTATTGTAGGAAATCCTTTTTCCTCTTCCTCTGGAGGAACCATAAGAGTAAATGGAACGTTAGGAAATGAAGTCACTTTCAGAGGAGATCGACTAGATTCCTGGTACGATTCCTTGCCGGGACAATGGGACAGAATTTGGTTATACCCCGGAAGTGTGAACAATCAATTTACTTATACTAACTTCCAAAATGGAACAATTGCAATACATGCCGACACAGTAGGAAACAACATCCCTACTGCTGTAATAAATAATTGCAGAATAGATAATATGTCAGCCATTGGTATTTTAGGACAAGGAGCAAAACTAGAGGTAAACAATACTATTATTACCAAATGCGGACAATATTCAGTAGTATGCAATATTGGTGGGGACTACACATTTAAACATTGTACATTTGCAAACTATTGGAACTTTGATTACAGAAATTCTCCTTCTATCCTACTTAATAATTATTACGAAGGTTCTGATGGAAATATTTATATTCGGGATTTANANAANGCTTATTTTGGNAATTGTATTATTGATGGGAACTTATCTACAGAAATCTCNTTTCAAGAAAACTCTATTGGTAACTTCAACTACACATTNGACCATTGNCTTCTNAAAATTGATCCNAATGAAGATACAGGAANTTCTGATTATATCAATATTATAAAGAATAAAAATCCAGAATTTGTAAGCAAACAACTATTTGATTTCCATTTATCAGAAACCTCTCCATGTAATTCTGCTGGTGATTTTAACATTATACAATCAGAACCTATCTTATCTTTAGATTTAGAAGGAAATCCTAGAGATAACACACCCGATTTAGGAGCTTTATAAAAAAATTAGAGTGATATTAAAAACTCAATAGTATCTACATTATCTGCATAATCCCAAAGCTGTGGATTTTGGGTTTCTCCAAAATGAGTATTATTTTTTACTACACCCACTTTAGATACTACACATTGTAACAAATCTGCATTTTTACCAACATAGTCCTTAACCTTCTCTAAATCGTCATAAAACTCATAAAACAACATAGATACAGGAGATTGNAAAGATTCATCTTCTTTCATTAGTAAAAATCCGTTTTCCACTAACCTATTATTTCCCATTAGGAATATTGATTTATTATAATCGTAATTATTGCCGTATTTCTTATGATTAACAATATCTTGAAAAGGGAAAAACACTTCAAATAATTTATCTAAGTTATANCCTTTTGGTAAAAATATTTTTGATACATTTCTGCAACCTAATCCGAAATAAAGAAAAATATCTAAAGCAAGTCCTTTCATCTCTTTATCTGTTTCTTTACCATTCAGCACTGCTACCGACCTCCTGTTCTTACGAATTATCCTTCTGATATTCTTAAAATAATACTCAAAATATTTTGATGAATTATCAGAACCAGTTGCAATTACTGCGTCAAATTTCTTTTCTTTTAAATTTTCAATATATTCTAATTTATTAGAGAAATTAGGATTTATTTTACAAAGTACTTCCCATAAATAAGGAAATAAGATNTTATCGTTTGATGATAGTTTTACAACCGCCTTATTTCCGCTTACTATTATCGACAAAAAATCGTGGAAACCAACCAAAGGAATATTTCCCGCCATCACAAGTAGGACTCTTTTACCCTCAACTGAATCTGATAAATTATAAGGTGTAAGCCATGCGTCAAAATTATGTGAGCTTAATTGATTAGATAAAGATAATAAGGAGTTATTAATACTGTCCTCTGTAAACCAATTATTTCTAATCTCACANTCCTCAATTTTACTTTTTAATTTTTCTAATTCCTTTCCCATAAAANCTGGTGATTCTTCTGAAAGNCCTGAAAGAAATTTNCCTAATTGTACAAAAGCATCTATTCGTTCTTCTAAGTTCATTTTATGTAATATCTTTGTACAAAAGTAATATTAGTTTACTTTTTATAGTTATTAATTAAAGATTATAATGAACAAATTCCTTTCTTTCATTTTTACCCTCTCTTATATGTTTCTTTCTGCACAAAATATCTCCGAGAAGGTGATAAAAGAATATGAAGACACTCTATTAGTATTATCAAATAATATAATGTATGGAGAGACTCTGGAAATAAGAGANAAATCAAATATTGGTTTTATATCAGAGTTAAAGGAAGTAATGAAGTATAAAGAATCTTACAATTATCCTTTCAATGACCTAAAAACTATTAGCAGATTAAATCCTGAAGATAATTCCTTCCGCTTATTTAACTGGATTCTTCCTAAAGGAAATGGAACAAGTAAGTATTTTGCTTTTATTATCCTTCCAAATTCTGACAACGGATACAATCAGACAATTGAATTGAAACATACAGAAACTGATTTATTTAATTTTGAAACANNAATCTATAATAATGAAAATTGGTATGGATCTTTATACTACAAAATTATTTCTCCGAAAAAGAAAAACAATGAACACTATACTCTACTTGCATGGGATGGAAACAATCCAGAATCTATAATAAAGATAATTGATATATTAGAAATAAAAAATCATAAAGCGACCTTGGGAAAAGATATATTTATTAAAGGAGAAGACACTACAAAAAGAATAGTGGTGGAGTACAATAGAAATACTTCTGCAAGTGTAAATTTTGATAAAGACAAGAACCGAATTGTATTAGATCATCTAGTTCCGTTAAAAGAGAATCAAGAAGGATTCAATCAGTTTTATGTTCCAGACGGAAGTTATGATTGCTTTTTGTATAAAAACGGAGAATGGATATTTAAAGAAGATATTGACATAAGAACTAATAAATCTCAACCTGAAATTGATAAAGATAAAAACGATAGAGGGCTTTTTAAGAAATAATGTTAAAACAAAGGTTTTCCGGTAAAATTGAGGTTGGATGTGATGAAGCGGGCAGAGGATGCTTAGCTGGTCCAGTCGTAGCTGCTGCTGTATTACTTCCGAATCATTTCAATAATAAAATACTTAATGATTCCAAACAACTTAGTAAGAATAAAAGAGAAATTCTTGAAAAAATAATAAAAGATGAAGCAATATCTTTCGGAATAGGAGTGGTATCTCCAAAGGAAATTGATAAAATAAATATACTAAACGCATCTTTTCTAGCAATGCACCGAGCTATAGATCAGATTTCTAACAAATACGAACTACTTTTAATTGATGGAAATCGATTTAATAAATATAAAAAAGTAGAACATAAATGCATTATAAAAGGAGATGCAAAATACATGAGTATAGCTGCTGCATCTGTTATTGCAAAAACCGCAAGAGACAAGATAATGAAATATTTATCGGAGGAATTTCCTCAATATTCTTGGGAAACTAACCAAGGATACCCAACAAAAAAGCACAGAGAATCTATAAAAAAATTCGGTGCTAACAAATACCATAGGAAAAGTTTCCGTTTACTACCAAATCAGATAGAGCTATTTTAATAATTTTGTTTCAAATATATTTATTGTTTTTATGAATAAAAGATTCAGAAATATTGGAGTAATAATAGTGTGTTTAACTGTTATTATATACTGGGTTTATAAAGGAATCTATAATGATGTAGAAAACACAAATATTGACAACAACACTAAAAACACTGCTAATATAATATTTAGAATTCTAGAAAAAGACATACCTATTCAGGATCTAAACTCAATGGTAGGAGATTCTACTATAAAATATGATGATGATTCTACAAGTTTCATAAACATCTTAAGAAATCAGGAAACCATAGATGATGTTAGTATTGATAAAATTGCTCCACTTTCCACTTCAGAATTTTTAAGTCTGTTGTATAAAAAAACTACTTTCAATAATTATAAAACTTATCTGAAAAACAACAATAATTTTAATAATTGGGATTCCATATACAAAGATTTAAATTCTGATTATAATTTCAACCTATCTGAACTAGCGAACTATATTAAAGAAATAGGATTTTTCACAACTAACAATACTACTTATTATTATCTNAAAACTAAAGAACCACATAATGTATCCAGCATCTTAAATTATATAAATGATTCCAACGAAACGTATATTTCTGAAAAAAGGCGTTACTACAAAATACATTTAGACAATTTATTTCAACTACTCGCTGACAAGCTGTTTANAAAAAACAACAACTATTATTTTTCTACTAGTGATTATTTTATTTTTGCATCAGACACAACACAATTATATAACCTATTATATCTTAGTTTGGACACAGGAAATTTCTTAGAAAATAATCCTGTATACTTAGACTACAAAAGACACCAGTCTGCAAAGTATGGACTACATTATTATTCAGATATTACTAAATCAGAAGACAGTAACAACACAATTATATCATATCAATTAAGAGATGAAAACACAATGGTAAGTACTCATCTAAAAATCTTTAAATTTGAAAAAAAACAAGATATACCTATCGACTCTCTTTTAACAGACACTATAAGAACAGATACTCCTCAGAATACACTTGATGACTCTCTTTCATCAAGCACAACAATAACAGATTCACTTAAAAAAGAAGAGGATTTAGGAGAAATAAGATATACTCTTGTTGCAGAGGAGACATTCCGGAAAGCCACCTTAAAACTAAAATTATTACTAGAAAAAAACAACTATGATTACAACAAAGTAAAAATAGATCATGTATTCTTTATAGTAGATAATGGAACTACAAAACTAAATTGGAACACTGCAGTAAAAAGGTATTTGGATAAAAAACAACCAAAAGAAGGAGACTACTTTTTAATGAAAAAGTTTTTTTATTAGTTTTTGAAACGAACTAAAGGTTTATATTATTCTAAAATCAATTTTTTATTAACTCTTCCATTATCCGTATCTAAATCTAAAAGGGAAATTACTTTTAAATACTTAGACAAGTTAAACGAATGAGTGTATTCTGATTTTTTCGAAATTCTACTTTATCAAATACGTTAAACCTAAATTCACTATCATATTTTTATCTTTTATCTCCTGAAAAGTATATAAAAAACCTGTATTAATTAGTATTATTTTATTTTTCTTATCCAAAACATATGTAAGTTTTGGGTTTATTCCAATATCTAATTTATATTTGTCATTATTAGTAAACCCATGATAAATCCCATTTACTGACATAGCAGCATAAAACTTATTAAACAAATGCTTTCCTCCACCTACAGATACTCCACTAAACACAAAAGAAGAGCTTACATCTGTATTAATAAAATATTTATCCATTTGCATATAATTTAATCCTACCCCATAAGCAAAAGGGAATCCGTAATTATGTGTTACAAACAAATGTTTTTCTCTTAGAGATTCGTCTTTTTCTTCTTGGTCAAATTCTTGTAAGTTATATCGTTCTATAATAGAAATAAGTTTCTCTGCATATGTTGTTGAGGTAGCGTANCCCGCCTTTTTTAATCCTTTAGCCCATCCTTTATAATTGGTTATTTCTAATTCAAACAAAGCGGCATATCTTCTATTTAAAGTGAGAAATTCAGAATGATCTCTATATGATTGTTGCACCTTTTTATACTTTCTAAAACATTCATTCTCTTTATCATCATCTGCATATATCTCCTCTCCTTCCCATCCATGGCATTTTATTCCAAAATGATTTTTTCCTTCAGTAGCAAGGTAACTTTCTCCATTTCCACTTTCTAGTATTCCTTGAGATAATGTAATAGAAGCTGGTATTCCAAATTCTTTCATTTCATTTATAGCTAATTCAGAATATTGATTAATATATAATTCTGATTTGCTCTGAGAAGAAACAGAATAGATACAGAAAAAAGAAACTAAAAAAGAGGAAAATTTCATTCTACTAAAATATATAATTATCATATATTTTATACATTTANAAAATCTAAATTATAAACATTCTGCAATGAAAAGAAAACATTTCTTTAAATCTGTTATAGGAACTTCTGCCTTTTTAGGAAAATAACAATAAGTTAGAAATTATAAGGAAGATTTAAACCAAATCTTTCATTCACCCCCTTATTAGCTTGCAGACCTNCTGTATGTATAGTTAAAATATTACTTCCTCTTGGAAAATAATCTTTGTTTATTAAATCTAAAATTCCAAACATCATTTTTCCAGTATAAATTACATCTAAGGGAATGTTATTTTTTTGGTNAAAATCCATTGTAAATTGTATTAAATCCTTCGATATTTTAGCATAACCTCCAAAATGATAATCTACAATTAATTCCCAGTTGTTTTTATTTGTCCAACTTCTAATATCCTGTTCTAGATCTTCACTACCTTTTATAGCAGGAAAACCTAAAACGATTTGATTCTTAGAAGAATTTATAATCCCTGAAATTGTTGCTCCTGTACCAATTGCAGCGCAAATAAAATCTTGTGTGTCATTTTTATCTAAGATTTCCTGAGCACCTTTTACAGCCAGTTTATTTGAACCTCCTTCAGGAACTAAATAAAAATTACCAAATTTTTCTTTTAATTTATCTATAAAATCTTGTTTGTGTTTTTTTCTATACTCACTCCTACTCACATAATATATTGACATTCCTTGTTCTTTGGCAAAATCTAAAGTGTCATTTAATGGTAAGGTTTCTTCTCCCCTAATTATCCCTATACTTTTAAATCCTTTTTCCTTTGCAGCAAAAGAAGTTGCCGATATATGATTAGAATAAGCCCCACCAAAAGTTAAAATAGTGTTTATGTTTTGTTTTTTTGCTTCTAGTAAATTATATTTCAGTTTATACCATTTATTACCTGATATAAAAGGATGAATCAAATCTATTCTCTTTATAAAAAGTTTTATTTCCTTATCTTTTAAAAGAGAATGGGATATTTCGTTAGTTTTTATTTTCATTCACGCAAATATCGTAATTTTGCAAGTATATGAAAGAGTTCTCTAACTTACAAAATCTAGAAAAAGATGAATATTACTATTCCAAAGAAGGGTATGTAGTTTTTACTGAAAAATACCATTTAAAAAGAGGGTACTGTTGTGAAAATAACTGCAAACATTGTCCATACAAGAAAGAACATAAAAAGAAATGATTAATATAAAAAAATCTATTTTACAAGGTATTCCTACAGAATTACCTACAAAAAAAGAGTTCGACAATTCTCTTAGTCACGCTCCAAAAAGAAAGGATATACTTACAACTCAGGAAAAGAAACTTGCTGTAAAAAATGCACTACGATATTTCCCTAAAAAATTACATTCTGATCTTGCTCAAGAATTTGCAGATGAACTGAAAAAATATGGTAGAATTTATATGTACCGATATAGACCAGATTATAAAATAAAATCTCGTCATTTTGAAGAATTCCCTCATAAAAGTAAGCAAGCTGCTGGAATAATGATGATGTTATCCAACAACTTAGACTATGATATTGCTCAGTATCCTCACGAGTTAATTACATATGGTGGAAATGGTGCCGTTTTCCAAAATTGGGCTCAATACCTACTTTGTATGCAATACCTAGCAGAAATGACAGATGAACAAACTTTAGTTTTATATTCCGGTCATCCCATGGGATTGTTTCCATCTCATAAAGATGCCCCAAGAGTTGTAGTGACAAATGGAATGATGATACCAAATTATTCTAAACCGGATGACTGGGAAAAATTTAACGCACTTGGAGTTACTCAATTCGGACAAATGACTGCAGGTAGTTTTATGTATATAGGTCCTCAAGGTATTGTTCATGGAACTACTATTACAATACTAAATGCTTCGAGAAAAATTGATCCTTCTGCAACAGATATGAGAGGTAAAATATTTGTTACTTCAGGCTTAGGAGGAATGAGTGGAGCTCAAGCAAAAGCAGGAGTTATATCTAAAGGAATTTGCATAGTAGCAGAGATAAATCCAGAAGCAATTTCTAAAAGACACAAACAAGGGTGGGTAGATGAAGTATATAGAGACTTAGATAAATTAATCAACAGAGCCATACAAGCTAGAGAAAACAANGAAGCAGTATCTATTGCTTATGATGGAAATATTGTTGACCTTTGGGAAAGGTTAGTAGATAGAAATATAGATGTTGAATTAGGTTCCGACCAAACGTCCTTACACAACCCATGGGGAGGTGGATATTACCCTGTTGGAGTGAGTTTTAAAGAAGCAAATGAAATGATGAGTAATAATCCAGATCAATTCAAAAAAGAAGTACAAAGAACATTGGTTCGTCATACAAATGCAATAAACACTCTTACAGATAGAGGTATGTACTTTTTTGATTATGGAAATGCATTCTTATTAGAAGCAAGCCGTGCAGGGGCAGATATACTAAACGAAAAGGGAGAGTTTAAGTATCCTTCTTATGTACAAGACATTATGGGGCCAATGTGTTTCGATTATGGATTCGGTCCGTTCCGCTGGGTGTGTTCTTCAAATTCCGAAACCGATTTAGAAATTACAGATAGAATTGCTACAGAAGTTTTAGAAGATCTAATAAAAAATTCTCCAAAAGAAATTCAATTACAGATGCAGGATAATATTAATTGGATAAAATCAGCTGGAGATAACAAAATGGTTGTTGGATCTGAATCTAGAATACTTTATGCAGATGCTCAAGGTAGAATGAAAATAGCAGAAGCATTCAATAATGCAGTTGATAGTGGAAAAATTTCTGCACCTATAATTTTAGGAAGAGATCATCATGATGTAAGTGGTACAGATTCTCCATATAGAGAGACTTCAAATATTTATGATGGATCCCAATTTACAGCAGATATGGCTATACAAAATGTTATTGGAGATAGTTTTAGAGGAGCTACATGGGTATCTATTCATAATGGTGGTGGAGTAGGTTGGGGTGAAGTTATAAATGGAGGCTTTGGTATGATGTTAGATGGCAGTAAAGATTCAGACAGAAGATTAAAATCTATGCTTTTTTGGGATGTAAATAACGGAATAAGCAGAAGAAGTTGGGCCAGAAACATAGAAGCTAATTTTACAATTAAAAAAGCTATGGAAATGGAACCCAACTTAAAAGTCAGTATACCCAACTTTGCAGACAAAAAACTAATTGACTCCCTAGATCTGTAATTATGGACCCTCAAGTAAATTCTTCTATCTTTAAGTTTCTAAACAAAATAAAAGAAAACAATAACAGAGAGTGGTTTGCTAAAAATAAAGATTACTATTTACAGGAAGAAGAGAAAATAAAATCCTTTTTCACCTCTGTTTTTCAAGAACTTGCCTCTACAGACAATTTGGAGGGAATGAAAGTTTACAGAATTTACCGAGATGTTCGTTTCTCGAAAGATAAATCCCCTTATAAAACATACAGAAGTTGTGGTTTCAAAAGAGCAACTAAATCCCTAAGAGGTGGATATCATTTAGAAATAACTCCTGATGGTTCATTTTTAGCAGTTGGTTTTTGGCAACCAAATAAAGAAGATCTGTTCAGAATACGTAAAGAGTTTGAATTCGATGCAGAAACTATTACTGAGATTTTAAATAAAAAAGATATTAAAGAAACATTTGGAGGGTTTTATAAGAGACATTCACTAAAAAAAGCCCCAAAAGGATTTGATATGAACCATCCAAATATTACATTAATAAATAAGAAGGATTTCATACTTCTAAGGAAATTTAAAAACAAAGAAGTTANAGATAAAAAATTTTACAAAACAGTGTTACATTCGTTTCAGGTAATACGACCTTTTTTTGATTATATGAGCAGTATACTCACCACAAATTTAAATGGTGAATCATTAATAGATAATTAATTTTACACTATGAATAAATAATATATCTACACTAAAATAATAAACCCTATTTTTACAAAAAAAACTAATGAAAAATATATTACTATCATTATTTTGCATAACTACCCTGTTATCCGTTGCTCAAGTACAAATAAACACCACTGGGAACTTTAATGACCCATCTTATTTGATTGACAATGTACTTATTGGGAATGGTGTACTAACATCAAATCATAGCTATATAGGAGATTCTTCTCAAATTGGATTCTTTAAAGATTCAATGGGATTAATTGGTATTGATAGTGGATTTGTTTTGTCAACTGGAGGTGTAGATTCTATCGGAAATACTGGATCAGACACTCTTCCTTGGTGGGATTATATTTATGATTCCGCATGGAATATTATTGACTCAACTCCAGCATTAGACACCTACTTTCTTTCAACATCATTGATGGGAAATCCAGATCCTGATTTACTGACAATTGCAAATTCTGTTCCAGGATTAATAGGACAAACTTTTACAGTATCTTCTACAGGAGATGCTGCAATTCTAGAGTTTGATTTTGTACCATCTGCAGATACGGTTACATTCAACTATGTTTTTGCTTCTGAAGAATATTTAACTTTTGTAAACTCCAACTATAATGATGTTTTTGCCTTTTTAATTTCTGGACCTGGAATAACCGGCCCTTATGCCTCACCTCCCGCTTTTCCTGGTGGAGCTATTAANATTGCTGTTGTTCCAAACTCAAATCCATCTTTACCAATTACCATCTCTACTGTTAATGACACTCTTAATAGTCAATATTACAACCATGATAGTGCAGCTACAGTATCTGCTTTTAATGGATATACAGATGTATTTACAGCCTCAGCTGCTGTTATTCCCTGTAATGTTTACCATATAAAATTAGCTATTGCAGACGGTAGTGATGATTCACATGATTCTGGAGTATTCTTTGAAGCGGGAAGTTTTGATGCTACAGAACCAGGATCACTTACAGTAAATACAGTTACAACAAATGTAGAATGTTATGGAGATTCAAATGGAACAGCTGCTGCTTGTATTAGCGGAGGAGTAGCTCCGTATGTTACTAATTGGTATGGAGTAAACCCTAATAATTTAAATGCAGGAACATATAATGTTAGTATCACAGATGCACAAGGAACTTTTGGAACTACCTCTTTTACAATCTTATCTCCATCACAAATAATAGTATCAGTTACCCAAAATGGAAATCAACTTCAATCAACAGTAAATGGAGGAACTCCAGGATATTCGTATAACTGGACATTAGCTGGTCTTTCTGTAGCTACAACAGCAAATTTCATCCCAACACAAATTGGATCTTATATTCTCACTATAACTGATACAAATGGATGTTTAGCCAGTTCTAATCCAGTTAACATAACAATTACACCAACTTGGGATTGTGATGTACAAGGAAATTGTGTTGATCCAGGAACAGGAAACGGAATATACCCTACTCAAGCTGATTGTATTGCTGTTTGTGAAGTAACTACAATAGAAGAACATAATTATAACAAAAAACTTCTTAAAATAATAGACATATTAGGTAGAGAAGTTAATGAAAAACGAAATACCACACTATTCTACATCTATAATAACGGAACAGTAGAGAAAAAGATAATTATTGAGTAATCTTAAATAATATTTTAAGATCTTAACTATTTATCAAGAAATCTTTACAACTTCCCTTCTAATTTTGCATTTATGATAATGTGTTCTATCAACATATCCTCCCTATTATTTACAGGATCATACTCTTGTTTTAGGTTATTGTCGTACATTTTAGCCGTAGTTTGCCAAAAAAAAGCGTTTAGAGATCCCCTATATTCCTTTAACAATTTATAAGTAGAGATATTTGTTTCTCTATAAATTAACTTCACTAATATATTCCCTTCTGACCTAGTAAGTTTTTTCATCTTCTCTCCTAATTCCTCTTTCAGAAAAGACGATACTTGTTTAGTATGCTGTTTCTTTTTTCTTCTTCTCTTTATTTCTGAAAGTTCTTCTTCAATTACCTTCAGTTTATTCTTTGTGTAAATAGCGTACGGATAAACTTTTAAAACTTTTCTTTTTAGTCTATTGTACCTTACTTTTTCTTTCGCGTCATTAAATGTAAGTATCTCAATAACAGGAATATCTGAAAGTAAAATTGTGTCTCCTTCTTCTATTACATAATCTTTTAGTGTTAGTTTCTGAGAATAAGAAACAGAGGAAATTACAAAGAATAGAACTAGTATTTTATTTTTTTTTATCATTGCTTAAAACAAACACTTTTTTTTGTGAAAATATNGTTTGTTACAATCTCTGTTATAAATACTCCTGTACTAAAATTTGAGAGATTGATTTCCTTTGTTAGAGAAACATATAATAAACAATAAAGAAACTAATTTTTTCATTGTAAAATTAGTTTTTTGTTGATTATTCCATTATCGGTATCTAATTCTAATAAGTAAATTCCTTTCGAATATTCTGATAAGTTAAANGAATGACTATATTCACCTTCAAATTTTTCTAAGTTCTCTATAAATATAACTTCTCCAACTAAATTGACTAATCTTAACT
>PAKE01000017.1 GCA_002710495.1 Flavobacteriales bacterium | reverse complement strand
TTTTCTCAACCAATACCAAAACCTATGTATCATGGAATTTGGTCGGCAAGTTTTAGAAAAGATCTAAAAATAGAGGGAAATCATTTAATATTAATGCAAAATCTAAGAAATTTTACAGTTCAGTTTGAGTTACTTAGAAAATCAGGAGTACCAGTTTAAAATGAGATTTTATGACTTAAGAAGAGGTATTAAATGGTAAAACATCACGATGTTGTTGGACGCTATGTAACAATCGAAGTAGATGATTGTGAGTATAAAGTTTTTTACCTTCAAAATGGTAAGGGCATACCATTAATCTGTCAACATACAGCAGGTTGTCATAATCATCAATGGCGAGGATTGCTTGAAGATGAAGAGATTATTAAAAACTACAATGTAATAGCCTATGATTTGCCAAGACATGGAAAATCTGACCCTCCTCACAATAAAGAATTTTGGAAAGAAGATTATAAATTAACTGCAGATCATTTTTGCAATTTTATTGTTAAACTTTGTGAAGCACTTGATTTAAAAGACCCAATATTTATGGGCTCATCTTTTGGAGGAAATGTAGCTCTTCAATTAGCTTTGCGTCACCCAAATAAGTTTAGGGCAGTAATACCAGTAGAAGCAGCAGATCATGCTCCAGGATTTTATTTAGATTGGTGGAGACATCCTCATGCTAATGCAGCACAAGTTTGTGGAAGTGGAACGTGGGATTTAATGGCACCTCAATCTCCAGAAAAAGATAGATGGTTGACTTGGCACTATTACACCCAAGGATCAGAAGCATTTAAAGGAGATTTACATTTTTATTCAGTTGATCATGATTTACGAAATGAATTAAAAAATATCGATGGTCACAAGTGTCCAGTTATTATGATGACAGGAACTTATGACTATTTAACACCTCCTGAAGCTACAGAAAATACAGCAAGACAGATAAAAGGTGGAGTTTATATTGAAATGCCAGATATAGGCCATTTTCCTATGAGTGAAAACCACGAATTATTTAGAGTTTATTTAATAGAAGCNTTAAAAATTATTANNGAGAGAACNANTAAATAATGAAAGAAAAAACAGGAACACANCTAAANCAAGCTTANACAAGNGTAGATGATTTNAATACTATAAANTATGTTTTNCCTTTATTAAGAGANGAAAAAACNAGAAATCGATTAATTGAAGAACATAGAGCNTGCCCNGTNGGTAGAGCNCCNCANAAAGGTCAGCCNATGGTNGAGCATAGNAANGATTTNATAAGAGTNTTGGANAAACTAAGAAGACAGCCNATGGCAGGTAAATTNCTNACNGTNTGNAAAAGNCCTCATGAAGATTANAGAATTGGNATTGCNAGTGGAGTNAGAGGNCAACCAGTTGAAATTTTAGANGANTCATTNTCATCAGAAGAAGCATGCGAACATGCAATTTTTTTGAANAGAATTGTNGCACTTTTAGAAAAGTANGGAGAATAATTATTAATNTTANGANANTTATATTATGTTAAAAATNACTGGCTATAGNGACAAGTACCAGGCTTNTCCTGGAGAAAAAATNAAATTTTATATTAATTCNGAACAAAATGAAAATTATGATGTTCAGATTGTNAGGTTAATTCANGGAGATACAAACCCAGAAGGACCAGGTTANAAAGAAGAAGAANTAGGNGCTACTTGNAATAAATCNTANCAAGGTAGAAATCAAAAAGTTCATGGTGGTTCTTANGTTNTTATTCCACAAGANGATCGTTTAAATTTAAAAAGNTTCACNTTACANGCNTATATATTTCCNACAACACCAGGAAAAGGAAANCAGGGNNTATTAACNAAATGGAATGAAAAAACTAATAGNGGTTATGGTTTATTTATAGANGACGANTCTTGTCTTTCNTTAATGATTGGAGATGGNGCAGGACANGTAATGAAANTATCTAGTGAAAAAAAATTAATGAGAAAAGTNTGGTANCTTGTTGCNGCAANTTTTGATGCAGAAACNGGAAAAATAAAACTTTANCAAGANCCNTGTGTTACACCNACTAATGCTGGATTAGGAATGTCNTTGTTNCATCCAGCTGATGAAACTACAGCATTTGTTGANGCTACAAATAATTTACAACCAAGAGCNAATGATGCNCCTTTTTTAATTGCAGCNTCAACTGTTNATGATCGCTCAGGAAGACATATTCANGGNGGNCATTANAANGAAGCGTTAACACCAATTGANCTTCCCGAACAAGGTTTTNTTTATAATGGAAANATAGACAGACCNAGAGTAAGTAAAAAAGCATTATCAAAATCAGAAATNGAGTCTTTNGCNAGAGGNTATNGNGGNTGTTCNGCAGAACTTAGATCTGAAGTTANNGGAGCTTGGGATTTTCATGCAAATATNACAAANAATATTGCTTCNACGCANATTATNGATACTACNTCAAATCATTTAAATGGNTTNNTNGTAAATNTACCTGTNAGAGGAATGACAGGNTACAANTGGACNGCNGATGAGATGGTTTATCATCANAANCCNGATGAATATGGNGCNATACANTTTCANGATGATGATATTGATGANGCAAGNTGGGANGTAGANTTTACTTTTGAANTTCCNGANATNATTAAAAGTGGAATTTATGCTGCNAGACTTAGAATNAATGGTGAAGATTCNCCTGAGACNGANGATTTTATTCCATTTGTTATNAAACCNCCAAAAGGAAAANCAACNTCNAAAGTNNTANTTGTNCTNCCAACNAATAGNTANNTNGCNTANTCNAANGANAATTTNGCNACAAANTCTGTNGTTGCTGAATTNNTNGCNGGAAAAGTNCCNGTNATGTCTGCTGCAGATNTATATTTAAACGAACATAGAGAGTATGGTTTATCTACNTANTCAATGCACTCNGATGGAAGTGGNGTTTGTTATTCNTCAAGNCTTCGTCCAATACTTAANATGAGACCNAAATATAGACATTGGTTNTCACCATCTTTNTGGCAATTAAATGCNGATCTNCATNTNACAGANTGGTTNGANGAAAAAAANATAGATTTTGATGTNATGACNGATGAAGATTTACATNTNGAAGGTGTTGATTTNTTAAATCGTTANCANGTTGTTTTAACAGGNTCACACCCNGAATATAGTTCNGAAAAAATGNTAGCAGCTTATGANTCNTATCAATTAAATGGNGGAAGATGGATNTATTTAGGTGCNGATGGNTTTTATTGGATTAGNGAATATCATCCNGANAATTTAAATATNATTGAAGTNNGAAAAGGTGANGCNGGCACNAGAGCATGGACTGCAAATCCTGGTGAATACAACAATGCATTTGATGGTAAATATGGTGGTATGTGGCGTGCNAGAGGAAGAATTCCAAGTAAGGTTTGTGGATTAACNTTTACNGCATATGGNTTTGATGTTTCTTCATANTACAAAAGAGAACCAGATAGTAAAAAACCAGAATGCTCATGGATTTTCGAAGGCGTAGGTGAAAATGAAGTTATTGGTGATTTTGGATTAGTAGGTGGCGGAGCAGCTGGTGTTGAATTAGATAGATACGATCTAGAATTTGGTACCCCTCATAATGCTTTTTTATTAGCAAGATCTGAAAACCATACTAATTTGATGCTACAAGTAAATGANGAAATTCATTTTTCTGTTAGAGGTTATCATGGTGGTGGAACAGAAAACCCAATGGTAAGAGCTGATATGATTTATTATAAAACTCCAAAAGATGGCGCTTTATTTGCTCCAGGATCACTTTCATGGTGTGGAAGCCTATCATATAATGATTATAACAATAATGTTTCAAAAATTTTAGAAAATGCTATCCAAGGATTTTTAAAAGAAGGGCCTCTTCCTTAATGAAACAAGAATTAATTAATAGACCAAAAGGTACAGATGGAAAAGCTATTCTTGGTTCAGATAATACTACAGCTTTAAATGATTTAGAAAAAGTAGCATTAAATGATTTGGATAAAGATAAAATTAATGATCTAGCAGAATGTCTTTTTGTCCTAAATAATAAAAAATATGGACCAATCCCAGGCGCTTATATGGTGATGTGTACCAAACCAGGAAAAGAATGGTGTGTTGCTCAATTAAATGCAGATAGAGCTAAACCATTTATTTTATATGAAGATAAAGTTTTTACTTCAATTGCAGAAGCACAAAAAGAAGCAGAAAAAATTAAAAAAGAACGAGGTGAGTCAGCACCAAGACGTTGTACCTAAAAATTTAAAAGGCTTGGAGATATGGCTAAATCAAAAGTCCTTATAGAAAATGACAAGACTATAGTGACTGAGTGGTTATTTGATGTGGGAGATAGTACTGGTCACCATACTCATAAATATAATTATATAGTTGTACCCATGCTTGATGGAGAATTGAAAGTAATAGATAGTAATAATAATGAAACAATTTCAAAACTTTCTAAAGGTGGTGCTTATTATAGAGAAAGAGGAGTAGAGCATAATGTTTTTAACAATAATAGCTTTCCATATTCTTTTATAGAGGTTGAATTAAAATAATAAAACTATGTCTGAAAAATCTATTTGGTTATTTATTTTTATATTATTATATGCAGCCTATTGTTTTTTTTGGGGAGTGAGAGGTTCAAAATATAATTCTGACAGCCCAGAAAGTTATTATTTAGCAAATAGAAATATTTCATCATGGGTATTTTTTTTTGCAGCAACAGCAGCAACATTTGCAGGTCTAACTGTAATCTCTCAAACCAGCCTTATATTTCATGATGGTTTTCAATATGTTGGTACAGCATTTATTGCCATAACAGTTCCTTTAGGAAGTGTATTTTTTTTTAAACGACAATGGATGTTAAGCAGAAAGTTTGGGTACATAACTCCTGGGGAAATGTATTATGATTATTATAAGAGTGACACAATTCGTGTTATTTCAGTTTTAGTAACATTTTTTTTCGCTGTACCTTTGCTTGCTGTTTTATTTGGAGCAACAGGNTATCTTATAAACATATTAACTGGAGAATATGTTTCTAGAGAATTGGGAATGTGGATAATTTCAACCATTATTTTATTCTATGTAACAAGAGGAGGTTTTAAATCTATCTTTAGTGTAGGGGTGGTTCAATCTTGGCTNTATTTTTTAACAATAATTATTTTAGGATTGATCACTTATTCTTTTATAGGAGATATCGAAACTTTTGGTAAATCTTTAGCAAGAATAGCAAGTACAAAAATNAGTTTTTGGGGGAATACAAATGGCTATGGAGGAGGCGATTATAATGGTTATTTTGCATTNCCTGGCGTTATACAATGGGTTGCAGGATTAGGAAAAAATGAAGCAGTAGGAGGTCCATGGACAGCAATGATGATTTTTACTTTTACAATGTCTTTTATGGGAATAATTCTTTCTCCATCATTTACAATGCTGAGTTATACAGCAAAACATCCAAAAGCTTTTTCTTATTATCAAATATGGGGCTCGGCAGTTGTTGTTGGTTTGCTGTTATTTATATTTACAACTTTTCAAGGAATTGGTGCNAGTTTATTAGGAGCAAATGCTGAAATTAATAGCAATGGTCTTTTTATTAATAAATTATTGCCAGAAATTTCTAACCAAGATCATTCATCAATTATTTATCACATTATAAGTTTAATGGATAAACACGCTTTATGGTTAACTGGTTTGTTGGGTGTNGGATTAATTGCTGCACTTCAGGCTACAGCAGCAGCCCTTTTAATGACATCAGGAAGCATTGTTACAAGAGATTTTTATAAAGTTTACATTGATAAAAATATAAACTGGGAGAAGGAGCGTAGAGCAGCTCGTATAATTATGCTATTTATATTTCTAGCGTCACTTTATTTAGCAACATTTGCAAAACCAGCAATGATTATCTTTAGTGGAATTTCTATTGCTATAGCATTTCAGTTTTTAATTGTTTTACTTGGTCTAGTTTGGTTTCCATGGATAACGAGAGGGGCCGCAATATCTGGGGTAATAATTGGTATAATAATTGTAATTTTAACTGAAACTGTTGGTCAGCAAATTTCAGGAAATAGATTGCCTTGGGGAAGATGGCCTTTCACTATTCATTCTGGTGTATGGGGTTTATTGTTTAATGTATTTATTTGCTTTTCAGTTTCTGCTTTTTCATCAATAATAAAAATAGATAGTGANAGAGACTATCGACAAACATTTCATGATTTTTTAAATGAACACATGGGACTTCATCNAAGCAGAACAAAACTAAGATCATTCGCATATGTTATAGCTTTAATATGGTTATTTTTTGGAGTTGGACCTGGGCAAATAATTGGAAATAATTTTTTTGGAGCTCCAGATGCNGGTTATGAATCTTGGATTCTTAAAATACCTTCTCTTTGGGGTTATCAATTAATATGGTGGTTCTTTGGAATTGGTTTAATTTGGTTTCTAGCAAGCAAAATGGATTTATCAACTTTACCAAATAAACCCATTCAATCTGGTGACCTTCACAAACATCCAGACGAAGTGTCGGGAGAGAAAAATTATTTAGATAACTTGGGAACNGGTTATGGTTGGATTTTAATATTAGTAGGTATAGCTATATTTTCAATAATCTTTTATGTATATTACGTTTAGGTTTTTATGAGTTTAAATAATTTTACATTTAATACGACTCCTGGAATTAGATTTGGCAGCGGNATGTCTAAGTTATGTGCTGAAGAAGTTTCTAAAAAATTGGGACCAAATATTTTATTTATTACTGATAAAGATTTGATGTCATTAAAATTAACTGAACCAACTCTAATTGAATTAAGAAAATCTTCACCTACACTTGAAATATTTCAAGATGTTGAAGCCGATCCATCAATTAAAACCCTTTTGAATGCTATAGAAGCTGGAAAAAANATAAATGCGACAGGAGTTATTGGATTTGGTGGAGGATCTTCAATGGATATTGCTAAATTGACCTCTTTAATCCTAGGTTCAAATGAAAATATTGATGAAGCTTGGGGCGTTTCCAATGCTAAGGGCCCAAGATTGCCCTTAGTTTTAGTACCCACTACTGCTGGAACTGGTTCAGAAGTAACTCCCATATCTATAATCACCGTTGGTGAAGAAGAAAAAAAAGGCGTTTCATCATCAATAATTTTACCAGATATTGCAATTTTAGACCCCGATTTAACAATTGGATTGCCAGCGCATACAACAGCAGCAACAGGAATTGATGCAATGGTGCATGCAATAGAAGGGTATACCTCAGCAAATAAAAATAATAATCCAATTTCAAAAATGTTAGGAATAGAAGCGCTAAAACTTTTAGCTGGTTCAATTGAAAAAGCTGTATTTGATGGATCTGATATAGAAGCTAGAGGTAACATGTTAATTGGCGCAATGTTAGCTGGAAAATCATTTGCAAATTCACCTGTGGCAGCAGTTCATGCTCTTGCTTATCCTATTGGAGGAACTTTTCATGTATCTCATGGATTATCAAATTCACTAGTTCTTCCATATGTTTTAAGATTCAATAGCATTGATAGCAAAACTGCTAAAAATTATGCTGAGCTAGCACCATTTATTTTTCCAGAAATTAATATCGATCAAGGCAACCAAGCAGTATGTAAAGATTTTATTGATCAATTAGAAGTTTTATCAAAAAAAATTGGACTTCCTCAAAAATTAAGAGAGGTAAATATTCCAAAAGATGCATGTAAAAAAATGGCATCTGATGCAATGAAACAGACTCGTTTATTAGTTAANAATCCAAGAGAACTAACNGAAAATGATGCGCTTAATATTTATGAGGCTGCCTGGTAATAATATTTATGGAAGAAAANGATAAAGATATATTTGAACATACAACAAAGTTTAATACAGGTATTCGACTGTATATGTTTCAGACAGGATCTATTAAAACAAAAGTAAAATTTATAAAAATGAATCAGGGAGAAGAACCTTATGAAATACCTGTACCTTGGTTTTTAATCAAACATCCTCAAGGAGATGTCATTATTGANGGGGGAATGCCAATTGAAGCTGCTCTTGACAAGCATAAGCATTGGGGCTCTGTAGTTGAAGCTTATGATCCAGTTATGAAAGCATCTGAGTGGTGTAGAGATCAAGTAAAAACTGTTAATACAAATCCAGAAGATGTAAAAAATGTTATACAGACTCATTTACANTTAGATCATTCAGGCGCAATAGGACACTTTCCAAATGCTACTCATATAACTCAGAGAATAGAATATGATTATGCATTTAATCCTGACTGGTTTTCTCAACCTGCTTATATAAAAGAAGACTTTGATAAGCCTAATATTAAATGGAAATTCTTACAGGGAAAAAAAACTGATTATTATGATGTATATGGTGATGGAGTTATAAAAATAATATTCACACCAGGCCATACTCCAGGTCACCAATCTGTATTAATTAATTTACCGAAAACTGGTCATATGCTCTTAACTGGGGATGCTTGTTATACAGGGGATCATTGGTGTGATCGATGTTTGCCGGGACTTGTTGCTTCAGCTTCTGATGCCGCAGATTCAGTTGCAAAATTAAGAAAGATTGCTAGAGAAACTAATGCAAAAGTTGTTTGGGGTCATGATCCTGTTACTTGGCTAGATTGGAACAAAGCACCAATGTTCTATTACGATTAATTAAAAATTATTTTGCTTCAATTGGTATTGTAGACTTCATAAAATCTTTTTGTCTAAAATTATTTAACCATTTCTTTAGATACGGAGAGTTTTTTTCCCATAGATCGTTAAGTCTAAAATTAGTGTATTCTAGTGAGCAGGCAATTGCTATCTGATCCATAGTTAAATAATTTTCATTATAATTTTTCCAATTATTTTCAAGCCATTTAATAGTTCTTTCAATTCTAACCTCTTGTTTATTAATAAAATTTTTGCTTTGTTCATTATTTGGTCTGATTATTTCCATACGTCTTTCTAAAACTGATTCCATTAAACCATTAGCAACTGATACCATTGAAATAATTTCAAAGTAATTTTTTTTTGGAAACAGTGTGTCGTTGTTCGAAACAGAATCTAAATAAAAACAAATATTATCACTATCAATAATTGTTAAATCATTAACTAAAAGAGTGGGTATTTTTCTCAAAGGATTATGCTTGTCTAAAAATTTAGATTCCTGGACTTTGATTATTTTTTCCTCCAGAGAAATTTTTTGAACTATAGATGTAATTTTTGTTTTCCTTCCAAAAGGGGAATTTGGACCATTAAATAATATTATTTTATTTGTCATAAACCTATAATTTACAAATAAGAGAAAACATATTTATTACTAAAAAAGTTAATATTTCTTCTTTAAAGTCTTCATAATTTATTTTTTTAATATCAATGGACGACAAAGCAACGTTAGTTAAACTTTTTGTATCTTCTATAGAGATACCAATTTCTTCAGAAAGGTCTTGTATAATTTGTGAGTAAAGTTTTGTATTGTTCATAAATTGAAATTTTTATTCTATAATAATAGCTACAGTTCCTGGATCTACTGCTTCTTGATCATTTACAATATTAACCTCAATAACTTTTCCATCTACTGGTGAGTTATGATGCACTTCTGTTTTCATTACCTCCATAATAAACAAATCATCATTTATTTTAACAAGATCTCCTACTTTAACTAAAACTTTCCAAATATTGCCTGGTACAGTCGTTTTTACTTCAGTTGTCATATTTTATATCCCTTCTATATTAATCTTAGTCAAAAAAACGAACTTTCATATTTTTTAAACCTTTTTTTTCCATCATCTTTTTTCTAATTTTTTCATCTAATTTATTTTTTTCAAAATCAACTATTTTGATTGAGCCAACTTTTTTTATTGTTTCATTATCATTCATTGATTTATTGCTTTTAAAAGACTCGAGACTTTCTTCGCTACAAATAATTGATTGTTCAGCTCTTAATAACTGAGCTTTTTCAACAGAAATTTCAACAAATTTAAAAGTATCTCCTGGTTTAGCTTGTCCTAATTTCCAAAATGCTGACGATGGAACAGTATATGGATTAATGAACCCACCCATGCTTGGNCCATCATTAACAAGTATAATTGGAGTTTGTCCAGCAAGATTAATAGCTCCAGCAGGATAACCTTGGTCAATAATATTGGATGGTTCAGATCCATTTTCAAGACTTTTATTAGTTGCTTTGTTGGCAAAAGTTAATTTAGGTCCATTTAGTCTATAACCTGTTCGATCACTTTTTGCTTGTAGTTTCCATTTAGAATTAAGAAAAATTTCATGTCCTTTTTTATCAATCCAATCATCATTTGGACCTAACACAACCTCTATTGACCAGTTTTTATCAGTAGACATTATTGGTATTGAGTTTTTTTTAATTTTTCTTGGAAGAATATTGTTATTTTTTCCTAATGGTAAAGTTTGACCATTTTGTATAGCTTTACCATCAATTCCACCCACACCCGCTTTATGAAATGTCGATCTTGAACCAAGCCATGGTTCGCTATTAATACCACCTGAGAAAGCAATGTATGACCTTGCGCCTATAGTAGCAAATTCCATTTCTAATGTTTGATTTGCCTTAACTTCTAAACTTTCCCATAATGGAATATTTTCACCATCTAATTTAGGAGACATGTTTGCTCCNGTAATAGCTATTGTTCTGTCACTATTAAATTTAAGTGTTGGCCCCATAAACTGACATTCTAATGCTGCTTCACCAGGTTTATTTCCAACAAGTATATTTGCAAGTCTAAAAGACCAACTATCCATAGGNCCAGAAGCTGGAAATCCTTGATTTAAAGTTCCAATTCTTCCAGGATAATCTTGAACAGATGTTTCTAGACCTTTTTTAATTACTTGTACCATAAAAGCTAAAACCTTTTTGTTTTATCAATTGTTGTTAACCATTTTTTATAGTTTTTNACTGAAAATTTTTGATATTCAATAATATTATAATCATAAGATTTATCTTTTACTTTATTTGAAACATGATCAAATTCTTCATAGCTAGTTGGTACAAATTTTACTCTATCGCCTGGTTTGAAAAGACATATGCTTTCTTCAAAAACTGAAAAACTTTTTTGTGTATCCCAAATAGGAACTGGGATAATACCAAATATTTGATAACCTCCAGGTAATCTGTCTGGATAAATTGATGTGGAGGATCCTCCCATACCCACAGCACCTTTAGGGGTCCAAGTTCTTGGTGGATTATATTTTGGGGCTGTTAGTTTACATCTAGGATCAAGAGGCATCATGAACGGTAATCCTGGCCAAAAACCTAGGGCTGACACCCAGTATTCTGTTCCCGAGTGGACTCTTACAAATTGTTCAGTATTTTCAAGGTTATTTAATTCTACAATAAACTCTGGATCAGGAGTTTTTTGTGATATTTTGCTTGAATAATCATCGATGCATTCTTTTGTCCATTTATCAAGATAAACNGTAGGAAATGAAAAAATTCTACTATTAATTTCAATATCATCAGTCGGACCTAATGATTTAATAAGTGATTTCATCTCATTTTTTAAATCGTTAAAATTTATTTTATCAGGATTATAATGAATAAGCATTGAAGCAAAACAAGGAGCAGTTTCATAAATACCTTTAATTTTATTATCATAAATAGCTTTGGCCAAGTTTTGTGCGGTAAAGTTTATTTCAAGATCCATAAGATTTCCAAATTCAATAAACATGTATTTGTCTCCACCTGGTCTGAATATGGGGTCTTCATATACTTTTCCAGTTATATTTTTGACTGGTAGTTTTTTATCTATAGCATTGTTTTTATTTAAAATATTTTCAAATGCTTTGAAATCTTTTTCAGTATAAAGTTTGGAAGATTTATCTTTTGGAGATTCTGCTGCTATTTTTTTGAAGGCTTCCACATCTTTATCTGTATATTTTTGAACAACTTTTTCTTGAGGAGTAATATCTTTTTTTATTTTTTTAGCNGTTTCTGTTTTTTCTATAAATAAAGATAAATTATTTTCAATAAATTTTGTATTATACACTGCATTTTCAAAAGATTTATTTTGTAAGACAGAAATCAAAAAAGATTTATTTGTATTTATTCCTTCTATTTCCAATTCATTTAAATATTGAATCATATTATTTATACTTTCAATTCTATTTACACCTTTTGAAATAATTTTTGCAATCATAGGATCATAATAAAAAGATATTTCATCTCNTTCATCAACACCAATATCTAATCTGATATTAGCTAAACCAGTATTTGGAATTTTTAATTTTGTAATTTTTCCAGGCGAAGGAAGAAAATTTTTAGCTGGATCTTCAGCATATAATCTACATTCAATAGCATGTCCTGATTTATTAATTTTATTTTGTTCTATTGAATTGTTATCCANGTTTAATGCAAATTTAATTTGCATTGCAACCAAATCAAAATTTGTAATCGTTTCTGTAACAGGATGTTCTACTTGAATTCTAGTATTCATTTCTAAGAAATAAAATTTTTTATTATCTATGTCATAAATGTACTCTATTGTTCCTGCTCCTTCATATTTTTGATTGGTTACAAAATTTACTGCACTTTCTGCCATTTCATCAATAATAGATTTTTCAATTTGGGGTGCAGGACTTTCTTCTATAATTTTTTGAAAACGTCTTTGTATTGAACAATCTCTTTCATAAAAGTGTAAAGCTTTTTTTTCACCTAAACCAAAAACTTGGATTTCGATATGCCTTGCATTAGATATAAATTTTTCTAAGAATATATCACTGTTACCGAATGCTTTTTTTGCTAAATTTTTAGTTTTTTCAATTGATTGAACTAATTCTTCATAATTATTTGCAATTTGCATTCCAATTCCGCCACCACCAGCACTTGCTTTTATTAAAATTGGAAAACCTATTTCATTACATCTTTTTTCTAAGTCATCTTTTTGTAAATCTTCATTGTTTAGGCCAGGGCAAATCGGAAGGTTGTTTTTTAAAGCTAGCTCTCTTGCAATATCTTTGTTACCCATTGAAATAATTGCACTAGGCTTAGGACCTATCCAAATAANCCCTGAATCTATTATTTTTTGTGCAAAATCAGCGTTTTCTGCCATAAATCCATAACCTGGATGAATTGCGTCAGCTTTTAATTTTTTAGCAGCTTCAATTATTTTAATCGATGACAGNTAGCTTTCTTGNGCTTTGGAACCGCCTATATGAATTGACTNATCTGCTTTTCTTACATGCTTACTATTTTTATCTATATCAGAGTAAACAGCTATTGAATGTAAATTTAGTTTTTTACAGCTATCTATAATTCTACAAGCTATTTCTCCTCGATTAGCTATTAGAATTTTTTTCATTTATTAAGTGCTGATTTTATACTTGTAATAATTTCAACAGCGTTAGGAGTATCTGAGTGTACACAAACAGTATCACAACCAACATCAATATCTTTACCAATAGTATTGGTGACTTTTTTTTCAGATAAAGCGCGTAAGACACGATTGGTAGCAATTTTGCTGTCATAAGCAGCATTTTTTCCTTTTGCTATTACTAAATNNCCATTTTCATCATAATCTAGATCAGCGTAGAATTCTGCAATAAAATTTAAACCTCTTTCATTTTTATAAATTTTTTCATGACATGTGTTTGCCATTCCAAAAATACTGACATCAAAAGTTTCAACAGCGTCTGCAATAGCATGTGCCATGTTTTCATCTTTTGCAGCCATAACATATAATGATCCATGAGGCTTAATATGATTTAGAACCATGTCTTGTTCATCTAAAAATGATTTTAAAGCACCAACTTGATACATGATCATACTTTTTATATCTTGTCTTGGCATTTTCATTTCTCTTCTTCCAAATCCTTGNAAGTCAGGGAAAGAAGGATGGGCTCCAACTTTTACTCCATGCTTTTTTGCAAGTGTTACAGTTTTTCTCATATGATTAGGATCTGAAGCNTGAAATCCGCAAGCAACATTTGCTATATCTATTAGTGGCATTATTTCTTCATCATTACCCGCTTTATAGATTCCAAAGCTTTCACCCATATCACAATTTAATTTTGTCATAAATTTTCTCCTTTATATCTGGCTTCTTATATGNGGTGATCTAGCGTAAAGAGCTACCATTGGAATAATTAACAATCCTAGAATNAATTGTTGTGCTTCCCAACTTAAACCCCATCCAATTAGCACTGTAGTTATTATTTGTAAAATAAATACCCCGATAACGCTTAATCCGTATCCTCCAGAACCTCCTAACAATGAAGTTCCTCCAATAACTACGGCAGCTATTGTTGTGAATAAATATATATCTCCAGCACCTACATATCCTCCACCACTCCAACCAAGTAGAAGTATTCCAGTTAGAGCAGAGAAAAATCCGCTAATAACATAAGCTCCAATCCAATAACCTCTTTCAGAAATGGATAGTCTTGATGAAGACAATCTACTTCCTCCTAAAGCATACAAATGCCTACCCCATTTTGTTAATCTTAGAGCAACAATAACTAAAATGCTTACGACAATCCAAATAATGATTACAGGAGGNATTGGAAGACCAACGGTTTTTCCACCCATAGATGCTAAATTTTGCATCCAATCTGGGACTACCCCAAAAACTGTGCCAGCTGAAAAAGTTCCCAAAGAAACTAATATTTGAACTCCACCTTTAACAAAAAATCCGACACCTAAAGTTAAAATTAAAGCTTGTCCTTGAAGTCTAAAACTTAAAACACCATTAACAAATCCAATTAAGATACCTAACAACAATATAACCAAACAAGCTAGCCAAGGCGGAACTCCTTTAGAAATTAATGACATTAATCCCACATTCATAGAGCCAATAACGAAGGGGATTGACAAATCCAAACCTCCTAAAAGTGCAACGAAAGTTTGACCAATAGTTGCCAACCCAAGAAATGACGCAAAGACTAACATCGATTTCATATTCATAGTAGTTAAGAAGCCGGGTATAGTTAAAGATCCAATAATAAATAACGCAATCAAAACAGATATCCCAATAAAAACACTTTTAGACCCCTTTATGTATCTGCTTATGACGCCCATAAAAATCACAAATATAAGAAAGATCAAAAAAGAAACTAAGGTTCTCCCTGAAAAGAAATCATCTGCAATAAAAGATACAAAAATAAAAATAAGAATTANACCAAGAAATGTTATTGTTTTCCATCTATGTTCTCTAATATTTTTAAAGAAAAAATTTTCTTCATCTTCTTCATTTTCTTCATCTTGAATATTTTGTTCTTTGGGAAATTTAGTAAATATGTTTTGTTTTAAATCTTCATTGATCCATCTAACAGAGAAATGATACCATCCCCATAATATTAAACCAGTTACTGCAATAGAATAGGCTGCAATATTCATCCAATCTGCTCCATCAAACCAACCAAGCACAGCAGTTCCTATGCCGCAGAGAATTGCAAATAGTAATCCCAATCCTTTAAAGAATAGGAACGATGATCTTCTCATTTTATTTTACTTCCTCCCATTGACTTAGCTGTTTGTCACGGGCATTTTTTTCTTTATAGACAGACATAAATTGCCAAACTAAAGGCGTAATTGGTATACCGATAATAAATACNGCTAAAATTTTATAAAATGAATATCCAANTGAATAAAAAATTGAAGTCCAAAGCGCCACTGCAATCGCAACTATATACATATAAGGTGCAAACCTTTTGTAGTTTGCTTTTTCACCCATATTAAGAAATAAAAAATATTGAAGTAAAAATACCGCTAGAATACTAAAGGCAAATTGAGAATATCCAGAAGTTGCTGTTTCATAAAAAAATCTTTTAGTGCCTTCATATTTAACTTGTGAAAGATCTCCGATANTTAATTCGGTTATAATTTTAGATTGATAAAGAGACGGATCATTGGGTACAAAAGTATTTCCACCTATAAAATAAGTGCAAATTATAGCAAGTATCCCAAAACNAAATATATAAACATTGGTCAAATTTTTTATTCTTGAATGAACAAATGGTGCGGTTATCACAAATAGAAGTAAAACTACTAATATTACACCGTATCCTTGAATACCAAAAAANCTACTTTCTGTATTTTCAATTAAATTATTATATGAAATACCTTTTAATACAATTAAAGATAAAGCAGCTAGAAAAAATAATATTGCTGTTGATTTAGTTTTGGGACTAAATTGAGGAAGCATAGCTATTACAATTAATGAAGCCAACAACACAACTCCAGCAAAATAAATTATACTATAAGCAGTTCCAGAAATAACAGAACCCTCTAAAANATTGGGCAAGTAATTTATATTTTCTAAACTGAAATATTGAGGAGCAGAAGTTTCAATACTACTTACTTGATTAGATTGTAAAGTTATATTTTCAGTATCTTTTAATAGATTTTTTTCTTTATCGTCTGGATCAAAAATTAAACCAGTAACCATTATTACTACAATAATTACAAAAGAAATAGTGGATGGACTTCTATGAGCTGATAACAAGTAAAATAAAAGAGCAATGAATGCTATTCCTATAATTACATAAAAAACAATGGTTCCTGGGGTTTCAGTTAATTGAAGTACACCATGTCCTGCAAGTGAACCACCTTTAGAGGTACCTTGCCCTGTAGTTGCGCTTCCACTATCTTCAACAATAATATTTCCTGTTGCGTCTACCTTTCTTTCTATTGAGCCTCGTATTTCATTTTTAGATTTTGCATCATTTTTAACAACTTGTTCAATGACAATTGGCTGATCATAAACTTGATGTATCATGACAAATAATCCAGCAAACGCCATTAAAATGAAAAAAACCATTACAGACAAACCTTTTGTAACTCTTGTAACATAAGGAAGTATAAGACTAACCATCAAAGCTATAACTAAAACTGCCCCGTAAGATAAGTCAGAAACAAAACTTTGAAGTCTCTCAAATCTAAAAGTAACTAAGATATAATTTATAAGATATAAATTTAGTGCACCTAGGATTGCACCAAATGCACCGCCACGTCCACCAGCTAAACTTGCACCTCCTAAAACCAATGCTGTAATACCCAATAATGTATATTTGGTTCCTTGTAGTGGATCTCCAGACCCTACAAGAGCCGTAAAACATATTGCGGAAAGAGCAGCAAAAATTCCTGCTATCATATGAGCCACTATTCTTACTAAGTTAATTTTTACGCCACTTGTAAAAGCTGCACGTTCATCAGAACCCATTAACTTTAGATGACCCCAAAAAGCTGTATGAGTAATTATGTAAAACAATATTGTTGCTAGAATCATTAAAAGGAATATTGGGTTTAAAATAGTAAAACCCTCTCCCCAAGGAAGTAGCCAGTCAGGAGCTATTCCTCCTGGTCTTGGTAAAATTACGATATTAATTCCTGCAAATGCTAAATATCCAGCTAGCGAAACAATAATAGGAGAAACTCTAACAAAACAAACAATTAAAGCATAAAAAAGTTGCCAAAGTAGACCCATCGCAATTGCATAAACAAACCATCCAATAGGTGTTTGTAAGTATCCAGCAGCATATAATTGAATACTACTTACATTTATAAAACCCATGAAAGGACCAACTGATAAATCAACACCACCTCTTCCTGCCATAGCTATAAATGTTAAAGCATACGTAGTTAAAATTAATGGAGCAGTAAGCATAATTGCACTTCCTATACCTGACTGAGAAATAAGTATTGGACTTCTTATTAAAGCAAAAATTAATAAAGCAAAAAAAATAAAAATTGGCACCATAAGATACTTATTAGAAGAAGTATCTGTGCTTGATCTATAGGTTTTTTTTAATTTTTCAATAACTTCCATTTTTTTTTAATCAAAATAAACAATTTTTATTTTATCAATTCCAACTTTATTTTTAAGCTTCTTTTCATCATTTTTTAATTTACTATAATCAATAATCTTAATTTTTTTGTTTTGATTGTTAATTGTTTTTTCTCTTCTATTTTTTGTTGGAATGATTTTGTTAAATTCACCATAGTCATTTGATGAATAGCTCAATCCAGAGTCTATATTCTTATTTTGTTTATTTTCTGTATTATTTTTGTATTCCAAAAAATTATCAAGTTGATCAAATTTTTGAAAATCTGATAAATTGTAATATTTTACCTCTTTTTCAGCATCTGTTTTTTTTAATAAAGACAAATTTTCCTTAGTTTTTATAATATTATTAAAGTAATTTTTGTCTGAATTAGCATATTTAATATTATGACTTTTTGACGAAGTATTACTTTTAATATTATGATTAAATTTTCTAAAATTATTTAATTTTTCAAAATTAATCTCATCTTCATCATTATAATATTTATTTTTGTCTTCTGTTTCCATTAAAATGTTTTAATTTTTATTTTAGTTTTATTATTATTTGTATTTTCTTTAGCAAAATTTTCTATTTTTATAATCTTTTTTTCTTTTATCTTATTGGTGTCTATTGATTTATTTTGAATAGGTGAAGAGGACAAATCTGATTTATTTGAAATAGTGGTTTGACTAATTCCTGCAGTTTGACCAAACATACCCTCAAGCAAAGTATCTGCATTAATTTTATCATTTTCAAAAATATCAAATATTGTTCCATTTCTAAAAACCATTACTTTTGGACACAGCCCAATAAACTCCTCTAGTTCACTAGACAAGAAAACAACTGTATTACCTTCTTCAACATATTTTCTTAAATGAACATATAGATCTCTTTTAGTACTTATATCTATGCCTCTTGCAGGATCATTCAAAATAAGAACTTTAGGATGCTGTGCAAATGATCTTGCGATCATAACTTTTTGTTGATTTCCTCCACTTAGTGAGCCAATTAGATTTTCTCTTGGGCCAGTTTTAATATTTAATCTTTCTACTTCCCAATCATAAATTCCATTCAACTCCATCCAATCAATAAATCCTAAGAATCCTGCTTTACTAGTTTTATTGTAAAGAGGGACAACTAAATTTTCATATATGCTTAAGTTAGGAAGTATTCCTTCTTTTTTTCGATCACCAGAAACAAAAGATATTCCATTTTCTTTTGCGCTCTCTAATGAGTTAAATCTTAAAAATTTTTCATTGGTGTTTAAAATCTCTATAGTACCACCATGAGATTCTTGGACACCTGCTAAAATCTTAACAAAGTCATCTTGTCCATTTCCATCTAAACCTGTTACACCTACTATTTCTCCTCTTCTAACTTCAAAATTAACAGGCTTGCTATCTGGCCAAACAACTAAATTTTCTGCTCTCAATACAACTTTATCAGTTTTAGCTTGCATCGCCACTGATGTAGATTTTTCTCCAGTTTCTTCTCTCCCAGTCATTAGACCTATTAAATTTTTTTCATTAAGATCTTTTTTTTCTAACACACCGACATCTTTACCGTCTCTCATAACAGTTGCTTTATCACTAATTCTAACTAATTCAGCAATTCGGTGAGTAACAATTAATATTGCAACACCTCTATCACGTAATTCTCTCATTTTTTTAAATAATCTTTCAGTTGAATCAAAATCTAGAGCAGCAGATGACTCATCAAGAATTAATACTTTTGTATTGTCTCTTAAAAAAGCTCTTGCAATTGTAATCCAAGCCTTTATCGGAAGTGATAAATTAAATGCTTGTGTGTATGGATCAATGTATTCGCCAACAAGATCTTCCATAATTTCTTGCGCTTTTAATACTTTTTCTCTTTGAGTAAAATTTTTGTACCAAAAATCATCTGAGCCAACAAATAAGTTATCTACGACTGAAGACTCTTCCGCAATCATCACCTCTTGAAATACTGTTGCTATTCCCATATTTCGAGCCATTACAGGAGAGGTTGGAGTTTGACCAAGAACCGAAACTTTACCTTTATCTACAGGCAATACTCCAGATAATACTTTTGCTAATGTGCTTTTACCACAACCATTACCACCAACAATTGCATGAATCTCTCCAAAATTGGCATTAAAATTGACTCCATTCAGTGCTCTAGTTACACCAAAATACTTATGAACATCTTTGACGTAAATATCACCCTGGACAGTCTGAGACTTGTCAGACAACACCTCTTTGGAGGTGTTGTCTTCTATATTTTTTTCAGCACTCATACTTAATTAAAAGTATTAGTGAGATTTAGGATCGTATTTTGTAGGATCGCTTGGATTCTCAAAGAATGCTTCTACGTATTCTTGAGGAGCCCATTTGTCCATTCCCGGATTATCCCAGCCAGTAGAATTTCGATCACAATCTTCATTTAAGATTTCTTTAATTTCATCGAAATTTTTTGTAGCAGGACCAACTAATATAGATTGAATCATAGGACTTTGACCTTGCAAAGTTCTAATCATTACATCCATACCTAGTTCCACTTCATCACCTGGAGGCCATGCATATATCGCTTCATCAATGTATCCTGGATTTTGTCTCCAATAACATAGAGCACCTAGCTCTCCACCTAAAGCTATTGGTGGAATTGGATCAAGTCCAGATTGAAGTAATGCTTGTAGCGTTCCAGTTTCTCCTGAAGACTGAACTGCAATACCATCAATTTTTTTTGTATTTGTTGATAACCATTGAGACAATTCTTTCTGAGCAACTTGAGAAGTCCAGTTATGAGCTAATTGTCCAACAACATTTACATTAGGATATTCTGATAACGCAGCCAATACCCCTTTGTTTTGTTGGTCAGATGCTGAATAGCCAGGAATTCCTTCCATAACAATTACATTACCTTTTTCACCAATAAGCTCAGCCATCCATGCACCAACATAGTAACCAACCAATCTGTAATTAACAGATGTGTTGATTGAATATGGCGATGTTGTAAAGCCAGTAAATGATAAAGTGGGTATGCCTTTTTCCCAACCGTATTTAATAGTTGTATTAAGAGCAGTAATATTTGAGCAACAAATAATTATTGCATCAACTTTACCTCCATCTATCATTTGTCTCATTTGCTGAATTTGTAAAGAGTCATCTAAATTAGATTGAGTAATTACAATTTCATCAACCATTCCTAATGCTTTCCATTTAGGATAAACAACTTCCATTAGTCGTTCCATTGCTCCTTTACGCCAGGTATTTCCAGCATATGTACTTGCATAACCAATAGTCCACGGTGGTTTGCTAGGACTTTTCCATCCCTTCATAACCGCAGGACCTAGAGGTTGGTCTTTATCCATAAAGTCCATGTTATATACATAGTCTCTCATNTCTTGAGGAACTTTTTTTAAACACTCAGTACATAATTCTCCTGTATTAGCAGTACTAAAAATTCCAAGAACCCAAGAAAACATAATAACATAAATTATTTTTGTCATTTTCATAAGATCTCCTTTTATAATTAATTACACTCTGACACGTTAGAAAATTTTTTTCCACGATTTATATATATATTTCTTTTATATATAGTTTTTATTAGTTAAATTTTCGTTTGTTTTAAATGAAAAAAATGTTTTAAAATGAATAAAGTACATGTTAAAAAAATTTTCTATTAGGAGTTGAATAATAGTTATTTTTAAGATTTAAAATAAAGTCTATATGAAAAAATTTATTTTTATTATTTTTGTATTAATTCCAACAAGTTTGCTTGCAGACTATATTTTAGAACCAGCAAATTGCACTTTAAAAAAGAAAATTAATTGTGGGGCATATCTTTATAACAATAAAACAGGAGCAACTTATTTTTGTGAGCTAGAAAGTTGTAAAGAGATTATGCCGGCACAAGAGGAGTTTACAACAGAAGAAGTTAAAGGATCAAATAAATCTAAAAAATCTAAAATTCCAAAATTTAAAAAAAAAAAGAAATCTAAAATTCCAAAATTTAAGAAAAAGTCTGAATAATTTAATTTTAGTCTTGTGACTTTAATTTTTTAGTTTCAGAGATAGTTATTTCTATTGCTGATCTAATTTCGTTACAAAAATTAAGATCGTCTCCAATAAAAGTTCCTTTGATAAAGCTTTGATTGGCTACTCCATTTTCTTTCATGAAATCCATATAATCAGAAACTTGAGCACTGACACTTGTTAAGTATTCTTTTTCAGCATCTTTATAATTTATTTTTTTTATTTTTGCCAAGGTGAGAATACCAAAAGGGTATAGATAGTTTGCAGTCTCAAAAAAACTTTTTGATAATTTGGGATAATCTTTTTTGGTTATTTCTGTTATTGCAGAATTTAAAGAAACGCAACTTTTGATAATTTTATAAGTTAAATTATCATCTTCAAGAAGTTCTTGTAAGTTATAAAAACCTAATCGTTCTACTTTTCCTGCAAGTAATGATGTGGTAAAAAATAAAAAAATAATTATTAATTTTTTCATATTATTTTTTATAATTTGGTTCTTCTTTATCTAGGATTTTTTTTATCTCATTTAAATGTTGTTGTCCCATATTTACGGGATAATTTTCCCATTCTTGAGCTGTTTTTTCGGCAACTTTTGAACTTACTATGTTTAATTTTTGATTAGTTGATAATGCTGTTATGTATGTTTCGCAAGCTTTTTCAAAATAATACAATTTATCAAAAGCATCAGCAACAGTTTGTCCCACTGTTAATATTCCATGATTAGCTAAAAGTAATAATGAATTGTTACCAATTGATGATGCCATTTTACTAGACTCTTCTTCGAAGCCAAGTCCTCCAAAATCATTATAGGTTGAGACGCGATTAAAAAAACGCATAGTATTTTGATCTATTGGTTTTAATATTGGATCTTTTAACGCTGATAGGGCTGTTGCATATTTTGAGTGAACATGAAGTATACATCTTGCGTGTGGAACTTTTTTATGGATTGTTCCATGTATATTTAGCGCTGTCGGATCAACTAGCTCAGGTTTATCTTTAATTTCTTCAATTTTATCTTGTTCTACTAAAACCATATCACTTGCTTTAATTGAACTAAAATGTAATCCGGAACCATTAACATAAAAATCATTAGAATTAGGAAGGCATACGCTAAAATGATTAGCTATTCCTTCGTTCATGTTAAGTTTTGCAGTCCATCTAAATACTGCTGCTAAATCTTGTTTTAATTCA
>PAKE01000004.1 GCA_002710495.1 Flavobacteriales bacterium | reverse complement strand
GGAACAAAACAGGGAGTTACAGAGAAATTAGAAATTGGATTCTCAGGACTTTCCATTGGGTCACCCTTTATTGCTTGTGAGGAGGCTCAAGTCTCTGAGAAATACAAACAAGCATGTGTAGATTACGGAAAGGGAGATATTGTTTTTACTACTAAGATTTCAGGAACTCCTTGCACAGTAATTAACACTCCTTATGTGCAACAAACAGGAACTACACAAAATTGGATAGAAAAGATTCTGAGCAAGAATAAAAAACTGAAAAAATGGGTAAAAATGATTACTTATTTTAAGGGAATGAAATCTGTAGAAAACGCTGCCTTCAGTAATACTTATAAAACTGTTTGGTGTGCAGGACCATCAATAGAACATACGAATCAGATTCTGTCAATTAGAAAAATAGTAGAGAAATTTATAAGTTTGTGATATGGAAATAATTAATTTAGGAAACCAAAACTCAATTTTTAATCATTTTATTAGAGAGATAAGAGATATAAAAATACAAAATGACTCCATGCGTTTCAGAAGAAACATAGAGAGAATCGGGGAAATATTTGCTTATGAGATAAGTAAGAAAATGAAATATAAAAATAAAGAAATTACTACTCCTCTAGGTATTTCATCTGAAAATTTAATGACTGAAAAACCAGTAATTGCTACCATCTTGCGTGCAGGACTTCCATTACATCAGGGATTTCTAAATTATTTTGATAGTTCTGATAATACTTTTATTTCTGCTTATAGAAAACATAAGAAAGAAGGTAATTTTGAAATAAAAATTGAATATCTAGCATCACCAGATTTAGAAGATAAAACTGTAATACTCTGCGACCCTATGTTAGCTTCTGGATCTTCTATGATTCTAGCAATGGAAGCTATCTTAAGGAAAGGGAAACCCAAACATATACATATCGTTGCTATAATGAGTTCCTCGGAAGGGATTAATTATCTAAATCAAAATACCCCTATTAAGGATTGTACATTATGGGTTGGAGCAGAAGACACAGAAATGACTGCAGAATCCTATATTGTACCTGGATTAGGAGATGCTGGAGATCTTTCTTTCGGAAAGAAATCTGAATAAAATAAGATGATTAAACATATCTTCTTTGATTTAGATAGAACTCTGTGGGATTTTGAAACAAATTCTCATGAAACACTTTTAGAAATTTGTAATAACTATCATCTGAAAGAAAAAGGGATTTTAGATTATGAAGAGTTTATTAACACCTATAAAATTCATAATGAGAAACTTTGGGATTTATACAGAGTAGATGCAATCTCACAAAAAGACTTAAGAAGAGAACGATTTCAAAGAACTCTTGCAGATTTTGGAATCAATGATTTTAATCTTTCAGAAAAAATTGGGGAAGATTATATTATAATCTGCCCTAGAAAAAATAAACTATATCCTTTTGCAATGGAAATATTAGATTATTTAAAAGAAAAATATATCTTACATATAATTACAAATGGATTTAATAAAACTCAACACACAAAACTAAAACACTCAAACTTGAGACCTTATTTTGACCAGATAATAACTTCTGAAAAAACTGGAGTAAAAAAACCAAATCCTGCAATTTTTGATCATGCTCTAAAACTAGCAAAATCAACTAAAGAAGAAAGTGTTTATATAGGAGATGATTTGGTGGTTGATATTTTAGCCTGTCAAAATTTTGGTATAAAAGGAATATATTTTAATCCTGAAAAAAGAGAGCATAAGGAGAATGTTGCTTTCGAGATTGCGTGTCTTAGTCAGATAAAAGAGATATTATAAAGCCAGCTTTTTTAAAATCTTGCCAGTAATCAGGATAAGATTTACTCACAACTTCTACATCATTTATTTGCAACTTCCCAAATTCTAAACAAAGTGGAGCAAAACTCATTGCCATTCTGTGGTCATTGTGAGTATCAATAATTTTTATGGAATTTAGTTTGTTTAATTCAGTTTCTACCGAAATAATTCTATCAGTTTCTTTATCTTTTAGGGTCTGGATTCCTGAAAAATCAGCTTCAATGTTTTTTGCAAACAATGTACATCTTAATGGCTGATATAAATCAGGAGTTTCAATTAAATTATATGTTTGAAAAGGAGAAATATTTTGATTTTTTGTTAAAATTAATTTTCCGTTTTCAAATACAGAATCAACTCCTAAATTGTTAAATATCTCAACAGATCTATTGTCACCTTGAGTAGAATTTTGTTGTAATCCATTAAGTATAATATTGCATCTCTTAGATAAAGATGCGATCTCAAACCAAAAGGACGCTGCAGACCAATCTGCTTCTACAGTATAGTCTTTAGGTATGTATTTCTGTTGATTAATAGTAATAATATTATTAGTCCAATCTGATTCTATTCCAAATTCCTTCATTATTTTCAATGTCATCTTTAAATAAGGCTCAGAAACTAACTCTTCAGTAATTTTTATCTGAATCCCATCTTTCAATATTGGAGCAATTAATAAAATTGATGTAATAAATTGAGAACTTATTCCTCCATCAATTTCAATTTTACCTCCTTCCAAATCAGTTCCAATTATTTTTAGTGGAGGAAATCCTTCATTTTCCAAGTAGTCAATTTTTGCTCCCATTTTTCGCAAAACAGAAACAAGTTCTTTGATTGGTCTTTCTTTCATTCTATCTGAACCAGTCAATATAAATTCCTGCCCTGTTTGAATAGATAAATAAGAAGTTAAGAATCGGAAAGAAGTACCTGCATCTCCGATATTAATTGTATTTTCTTTGGAAGAAATAGCTTTTTGCAAATTTATTGTGTCGTCAGAAATTGAAATATTTTCAATTTTAAAATTCTCCATACAGAGAGATTTAATAATTAATAATCGATTAGAAATACTTTTTGATGAAGGTAAATTAATCTCACATTCAACTACTTTTGTAGGATGTGAAATTTTATAATTCATCTTCTGAAAACAAATTGTTTATAGTGCAATTTCCTATTCCTTCTAACAAAGAAAAATTGATTTTTTCCTCAAAGTTCTTCTTATCGTTTCTTAAGAAATTTAAAAGATTAGATTTTGAAGGAGTGTAAGGCAAACTAAAATTACTAAGAATATAATTTTTTATATCATTTTTCTCTGAAACTGACAAACTAGAAAGTTCAGATTCTAAGATTATTCCCATAAAGATTGCTTCACCATGTAAAATAGGCGTTCCTTTTTGCAGATAATAACTTTCAATTGCATGTCCGAAAGTATGCCCAAAATTAAGTTTTTTCCGCTCTCCTTTTTCTTTAAGATCAGACATAACTATTTTATTTTTTATTTGAACTGAAGTTTCTATAATTTCTTCCCAATCCAAATCTAAAAGATTACTATTTTTTAGATGATTCCATAAATTCTTGTCTGTAATAAGCGCATGCTTTACAACTTCTGCAAATCCTGATTTCAACTCATTCTCTGCTAATGTTTCTAAAAATTTAGGATTGATAATTACTGACTTTGGGTTTGAAAAGAGTCCTACGTGATTTTTAAGTCCATTAAAATCAATACCTAACTTACCTCCAACGGATGCGTCAACCATTGCAAGTAAAGATGTAGGAATTTGAATAAAGTCTATTCCTCTTTTATAAGTAGAAGCACAAAAACCTCCCATATCTCCAATTACACCTCCTCCTAAATTTATTAGTAGTGAATTTCTATCAAAACTATTCTGAGAAAGTGCCTCCCAAATAAGATTACAGCTATCTATATTCTTGTTTTCTTCTGCTGATTTTATCTCAATTACTATAGATTTTTTAATCTTAGACAATAATGGAAGACAAAACTCTTTTGTGTTCTCATCTACTAAAATGCCAATTTTAGAATATTTAGAAACATCTAATTTAGAGATAGATTTTTCTCCTATCCAAATAGAGTAATTATCTGCTTTTATTTCTTTCACTCAGTTACTTCTGGCAAAGGATTTCCTGTACACCCATTAGGATATGCAGTTCCTAAAATTGTAGAAATTGTTGGAGCAATATCACGGATATTAACTTTTCTGTCTGTTTGTCCTTGAGGAATCGCGCCTCCCCAGAAAATTAGAGGAACATGTGTATCATAACTATAAGAAGAACCATGAGTTGTACCTCCACCTTTCCAGTGAGATTTTAACCAACCAGTTTGTAAACTTACTATTACATCTCCAGATCTTTTTTGATTATAACCTCTTTGTACTAAGGAATGAAATGAATTTTGATATTCATTTTCGTTCAACTGAGTAGCAGTATAAGTGTTTTTCACCCACTCATACTTTAAGAAAAATTGTGCGCATTTTCTTTGTATTTCTTCCAAATTTATATTCCTTTCTACAATCAAATCATGATTTAAAAACAAATGATTATTAGAATAATTCTTTATCCAATCTCCCTTTCCGTAGATAATATCTAGATGGGAAAGTAATTCTGTTTTCATGATAGAACCATCAAAATATCCTGAAGGAATATTTCTTTCTAAAAGCTCTTTGGGTTCAGAAACCACACCATGATCAGCAGTTATAAAAAGAACAGTATTCTCATATCCAATGTTTTTCTCTACAGTTTTTAAAATATCAGAAATATCTTGGTCTAGTCTAATGTAAGTGTCTTTTATCTCTGGAGCATGTGGGCCGTATTGATGTCCAATATAATCAGTAGAAGAGAAGCTGATAGTTATTACATCAGTATTGTCTCCTTGCCCTAATTTTTCTTCTTTTATAATTTCTATTGCTAGATCTTTTAAAATACTATTTCCGAAAGGAGTCTTTTTAATTGCACTTTTTCCTGAATTTAGTAGTAAATTATCAAGATTATGAGAAAATTCTCCCTTTACAGACCAAACACCTTTTAGATAATTTTGTGATGGATTATTATCATTTATTTTCTCTACATAATCTGGAAGATTATTCATATAAAAAGAAGACGTAATCCACTTTCCTTCGCTATCCATCCAATAAGCTGCATTTGCTGCATGCCCGGCAGGTAATATAGCTCCTCTATCTTTTAAGGAAATACCAATCACTCTACTTTCATCACTAAATAATTTTAACTCGTCTCCGAATGTAGTAGTTAACATATGATGAGGAGACATCTTTCCATCTGTAGAAACTACATCTACATTTTTTTGCTCACAATTACAAACTGTATGCATATCCCCATCTCCAGCACAATAGATATAATCTCCAGAGTTTTTATCGTACCAATCGTTTGCTATTATTCCATGTACTGAAGGTGTTGTTCCAGTGTAAATACTAGCATGACCAGGTCCGGTATAAGTTGGAACATACCCAAATTGCGCATTTCTAAAGAAATGTCCTTCATTTACTAATCTTTTAAAACCATCATCTCCAAAGTCGTTCCAAAAACGATAAATGTAATCGTAACGCATTTGATCCACTACAATTCCTACTACTAATTTTGGTTTTTCTTGAGAATATGTTTTTAATCCGGCAAACAGGATAATCAATAAGATTAATGTCTTTTTCATTTTATTTATTTTTATTTTTAATTGTAATAACTCCTAATGATAAAACTACAGCAACTAACACATCTGCAATTGGTGGTACTTCAGGCCAAACAAAATTCCAAATACATACTAACACTAACCAACCAAACCACAAGAAGTTAAAATCTTTAATCTTCATTCTATAAATATAATATACTAGCAAACTTACAAATAGTCCCCAAAACATTCCTCCCAAAATATCAAAAGGATAATGAACTCCTAAATAAACTCTACTGAAACCAATCAGTACCGCCCAAGAAAATAGATGAACAAATCCCCATAAATTTCTAAAAAGTAAGGAGATAAAAAAAGCAATAGAAAAAGAAATAGAAGCATGTGAAGAAATAAAACCAAAAGGTCCTCCACAACTATCTACTACTCTTATCCCTTCTAGAAAATGGCACGGTCTGGATCTTTCAAATACTTCTTTAAAAAGATGAACACTACCATAATCTGCTATAAAAATTAGTAAACTTAATGCTAATAATATTTTAATGAATTGATCTGAGAATCGTTTGTAGATTAAATAAATAATGTAAATATAAAGTGGAATCCAGAACAATTTGGAAGAGATGAGAATCATTATTCCATCCATATCCTCCCATCCTGCAGAATTAATTAATCTGAAAAAATATTCATCTATTTTCTGCACTTTTTCCATTACTGATTAAGTTTTTTCCAGATTATATCTTTAAGTTCTGTAAGCCCTTGTTGCGCAACTGAAGAAATGAAAAGAGATGGCAAATCTTTTGGTAGTTCTGTTGCAATTTCATCCTTCAACTCATCATCCAACATATCAGATTTACTAATTGCAAGTATTCTATCTTTATCTAATAACTCTGGATTGTATTTTTGTAATTCTCCAAGCAAAATTTCATATTCCTTTGCAATATCATCCGCATCTGCTGGAACCATAAAAAGTAATGTTGAATTTCGTTCAATATGTCGTAAAAACCTCAACCCTAATCCTTTTCCCTCAGCAGCTCCCTCAATAATACCAGGAATATCCGCCATAATAAAGGATCTATGATCTCTATATGATACAATTCCTAAATTAGGAACTAAAGTAGTAAAAGGATAGTCTGCAATCTCTGGCTTTGCAGCAGAAACAACAGAAAGTAAAGTAGATTTTCCAGCATTTGGAAAACCCACTAATCCAACATCAGCCAATACTTTTAACTCAAGAATAAACCAACCTTCTATAACATCAACTCCAGGCTGAGCATGTCTTGGTGACTGATTAGTAGGAGATTTAAAATGAGAATTTCCTCTACCCCCCATTCCTCCTTCAACCATTACAAATTCCTCTCCATCTTTAGTGATTTCACAAAGCACCTCTCCAGTTTCTGAATCTTTAGCTATAGTTCCTAATGGAACTTCAATAATTTGACTTGCACCATCTTTCCCATGTCTGTGATTTCCACTTCCAGCGCCTCCGTGTTCTGCAAAAATATGTTTCTTATATCGTAAATGCAGAAGTGTCCACATTTGCTCATTCCCTCTAAGTATTATATGTCCTCCTTTTCCACCATCACCACCATCAGGACCACCTTTTGCAGTAGTTTTATCTCTCAAAAAATGAGCAGAACCAGCACCCCCCTTCCCAGAACGGCAAAATATTTTAACATAATCAACAAAATTGGAATTCTTTATTCTCATTATAAAGTATCAATCACATCATTAAGTTTTTCTGCAATATCTTCTACGGTACCATCACCTTCAATTTCTGAAAGTTTATTTTGTGCAGAATAATACTCCTTTAATGGAGCTGTTTTGTTATTATACTCATTAATACGATTTGCAATAATACTCTCATCTTGGTCGTCTGCTCTACCAGAATCTTTTCCTCTTGAAAGTAATCTTCTTATTAATTCCTCATCTTCTACTTTTAAAGAAAGCATTGCTGAAATTGAAGTTCCTTTTTCTGATAACATATTATCTAATGTAGTAGCTTGAGCAGATGTTCTAGGGAAACCATCAAAAATAAATCCATTTGCATTTGGGTTGTTATCTAATTTAGAAGATATCATTCCAATAACTACCTCATCAGGAACTAAATCTCCTCTATCCATCAATGATTTCGCTTCTATTCCTAATGCCGTTCCTTCAGCAATTTCTCCTCTTAGAATATCGCCAGTGGATAAATGTACTAGATTATATTTTTCAATTAATAAGTTAGATTGAGTTCCCTTGCCAGCACCTGGAGGTCCAAATAATACTAAATTTAACATGTTCTAATTTTTAAGTTTATAAATATGTGGCAAATTACGACCAATTTCATCATAGTCCAATCCATATCCCACAACAAAATCATTAGGAATTGATTTTCCAATAAAGTCGATATGAATATCTTTTGTATAAGAGTCAGGCTTAAACAATAATGTAGCAACTTTAATATCTGCCACTTCTTCTTTTTTTAGTAACGATATTATTTTTTCTAACGTAATACCTGTATCAATAATATCTTCCAGAACAATTATATTTCGATCACTTATATCATCACTGACTCCTATTAGTTCATCTACTTTTCCTGTAGTTTCTGTTCCCTCATATGATGATAATTTGATGAATGAAATCTCCGCATTCGAAATAGTAATATTTCTCATTACATCTGCAGCAAACAAAAAAGCTCCATTCATTACAGCAATAAAAAGTGGATCTTTTACTCCACTATTATTAATCTGATTAGATATAGAATGAACTATTTCTTCAATTTCAGTATCCGAAATAAATACTTCAAATGTTTTATCTTTTAAATTAACTTCATTCATAATTATTCAATAATTATCTTCTTTTCTACTGTTCCATCATTGTAGATGTAGAATAGTGGGGTGTTTCGTTTTTCGTTAACTTCTCTTCCTAAAATATCTGTTACTTTAAGAAGTTCTTTGTTTGTGGTGTGTTCTTCTATTGATGTTGTTCCCTCACAATTATTACTAAAATATTGCCAGGTCTCTATACTTGTCCAATTATTTGTAGAATAAATTGAATCATCAACGCTAATACATTCTAAATATTGAGAATTCCAACTAACAAAGTATGATATATTCTGATTATTTCCATTTCGCATATCTAAAATCAATAAAGAGTTATCCCATACATCTAACTGTTGTAGATTATAATTATTAGATAAATCTAGACTCCATAGACTAGGGTTAGATCCTATACTTAAAAACCATAAATCTAGATTCTGACTTAAATCAATCTCAAATATACCTGTATTATAAATCTCAAGGTCCTCCAAATTAGGATGATTAGTGGCGTCAAATAAAAAAAATGGATTATTGCCACAGTCTAATTCTTTTAAAGAATCTGACGTAATAGTAAGGTTAGTTATTTGATTATTATTACAGTCTACATATTGTATATCTTGAAAAGATAAATCAAGTGAATATAGTAGATTATTATTTATTCCTAAAGAAATTAAGTTAGGATTATTTGACAGATCTATATCGGTTAGCTGGTTGTTGTAACAGGCTAGAGTATGGAGATTTAAGTTGTTAGTCACATCTAGTGCAGTTAATAAATTATCGTGACATGGAAACCACTCTAAATAAAGATTTTGACTAACATCTATTGATGATAAAAGATTCATGGCACAATGTAGTCCTGTAAGTAAAATATTATTAGAAACATCAAGTGTAATTAACTGATTATCATGACAGTTTAAATACCATAATGAATCAAAATCCTGTATGCCAGTTATATCAGATATATTTTGGCTACTAACATCTAAATATCCAATATTTGAAATATTAGAAGTTAAAACATAATTATCCAATACATTATCATAACCTAAGTTAATTAATGCTTGTTCAAAATTATCATCAGGGATATAAGTTTGCTGCGCCAGAGAAATAAATGGCAAGCAAAGTAATATAATTAGTAGTTTTTTCATTACGCTTTCCATTTAGATGAATTTACATCAATCATTACAGTGTCTTCTGCTATAATTTTCACTGATTTATAATTTGTTTTATTATCCTCATTATATTTCCTATGAGCATTGTCACATAAAGGCAGTATATTACTCAGTCCGCATGAACAGATACTATATTTTCTTCCTTTATGTATTTTTATTTTTTTCATTTTAATTATTGCTCCAAACTTTTCTTAGTATTAATTGTTCTTCTGTAGCATCTTCCTTCTTTTTAAATTCAAATAACTGATAATGATTTCCAATAGCTAAAGGTATTGCTAGTTCTGAGAATTTCTTTTTTATAGTAAAAGTAACCTCATCTTTACAATCTTTCAGAATGTCAGAAAGCTTTCCTTCTATTTTCTCTCCATTTACTTTAGTAATTTCATCTTCAGCAGCAATTCCGTTTTTATCGGTTACAGAATTTGGTTCTACCTTCTTTATGATTACTTTTCCATCCTCTTTTACATCTATAAATCCAAAATACTGAGCAGATAGGTTTGGATTCTTCTTTTCTTTTAATTCAATACCCACGACTTCCAAAGCTGTTGTAAGTGTAGGAATATAATCTTCAGTTCCATAAATATAATTTTCAAAAACCTCCGCAACTCTCAATCCTCCAAATTTTACGCATATATTTCTAAAATCATCTTCAGAATATCCTTTTTCTTTAAGAGCAAACTCTTCATACAACTCTTTCATCACAGAATGTAAACTATCCTTTCCTTCCGTATTTCGGATAATCTCTAAATCTATCATCATCATGCAAAGCGCAGCGTCTGGATAAATAGATGTTTTCCGATTGGGAGATCCTAATTTGTAACCATCCAGCCAATTATCAAAACCACTATCGGCAACCGACAAATTATATCTTCCATAATTTGTAAGGTGTCTTTCCAAATTCTGATTCTGAGTTTTCACAAATGCATCCCAATTAAAAACTCCTGAGTTATACAGCATCATATCACCCATATAGGTAGTGACACCTTCGGCAACAAATCCTGTTCTAAAGTAATTCTCCTTAGTGTAATCGTAAGGATACATCTCTACTGGGCGTATTGCTTTTATATTCCAAGTATGGTAGAGTTCATGAGAACAAACTCCTAATAAATCCTCATATCTTTTATCCATAATTTCGTTTCCAGGACCTAATAGTAAAACTGTATTTTTGGTGTGTTCCACCCCATGATAACTTCTGTAAGGAGTAATCTGGAAAAAGTAATGATATTCATCAACTGGAAATCCTCCAAAATGTTTTATCTGACTTTTTGTAAAAGCAGTAAAGTCTTTTTTTAGTTTTCCCCAATCTGGATTACACTCTCCTTGAAACCATAAATGAAATATAATACCATCAACATCATAAGTATCGTGTTGAAGTGAATCTGAACATATAATTGGTGATTCTGAAAGTAAGTCATAACCTTTTACCGAAAGGATGTTTCCTTCTTGTTTCATGGAAGAAGCAATCTCATAATTTTCAGGAATATCTAATTCAATACTATATTCTTCCTCTATTCTATCTACAATATAGAACATACAGTGTACAGGATTTAAATAAAGTTGATGTTCATCCAAATAACAAGCGCCAGCATCTAACTGATTCGAATAAAAATTATACACAACTGTTATTTCTTCGATCCCTTTAGTTTCTACTTCCCATAAATCTTTAGTGATTTTTTTGAAAAATAATGGATTATGATTTTCATCAAAAGCTGCCCACTTTTGTATGTTTTGTGCAAAGTTAGCAAGCTCATATCTTCCTGGTCTCCATGCTGGAAGTTGAAAAAGCATTCTTTTTACACCGTTAGTACTTGTAGATAGTTTAAAATCTACAAAGTGTCTATGCGGATTGTTATAGCTGATAGAGTAATATATCATAATATGTAACAAAGATATAAAAGTTTAGTTTGCTATAATTTTTCAGACACCTAAAAAATTCAAAGAAGAAACATAAATATTTTATACTTAATTAGTACTTTTGTAGTATAATCAAAATTTGTACTTATTATGAGAAAATATCTACCAACATTAGCAGAACTTATTGATAGATTGTCGATTGCTCAACTCAAAGAAGTGTTTATTCCTGAGCACAAAAAAGAGTATGCTCAAGAAATTGAGGATATTATTCATGATATTGAAGAAAATATTAATGAAAATAACTCTAAGGTTTCGGCAGAGACAATAAGAGCAATTGTTGTGTTATCTCAAATGAACTTGCATATTTGGCACAATGAATCTAACTATAGAAAAGGTATCAAAGATGGAAATAATTTAGAGTTAACCCATGGATTAAATGGTATAAGAAACACAGCTAAAAATAAAATTCAGGAATTAGTAGGAGGCCGAAAGGACTATAAAATTGACTGTTTAGCTGCTGATTTTAAAGATTGGGAAGTTTCTTGGAATAAAAAATAAAATAAAAAAATATAAGATGAACTATGATGTTATTGTACTAGGAAGTGGTCCTGGAGGATATGTAACTGCAATAAGAGCTTCACAATTAGGACTCAAAACCGCTGTTGTAGAAAAAGAGAGTCTTGGAGGTGTCTGTCTTAATTGGGGATGTATTCCTACAAAAGCACTATTAAAATCAGCGCAAGTATTTGAATATATAAATCATGCTGAGGATTATGGAATTACTGTAAAAGATGCAAATGCAGATTTTACTAATATTATAAAAAGAAGTCGTGATGTTGCTGATGGAATGAGTAAAGGAATTGACTACCTATTAAAGAAAAATAAAGTTGATGTAATTAATGGATACGGGAAAGTAAAAAAAGGCAATAAAGTTTCTGTAACTGCAGATGGCACATCAACTGATTATTCAGCAAAACATATTATAATTGCAACTGGAGCAAGGAGTAGAGAGTTGCCTAATCTACAACAAGATGGCAAAAAAGTTATAGGATATAGAGAAGCTCTTATCTTGCCGACTGCACCTAAAAAAATGGTTATTGTTGGATCGGGAGCTATTGGAGTAGAATTCGCTTATTTCTATAACTCTATGGGAACCGATGTTACAATTGTTGAATTTATGCCAAATATTTTACCTGTTGAGGATATTGATATCTCAAAGCAATTACAAAGATCATTCAAAAAGTCAGGGGTTAAAGTAATGACGAACTCATCAGTTGAAAAAGTTGACACTGATGGTACGGGTTGTAAAGTACTTATAAAAACTAAAAAAGGAGAAGAAACTATAGAATGTGATATAGTTCTTTCAGCTGTTGGTATTGCTGCAAATATTGAGAATATTGGATTGAAAGAAGTAGGGATTAAAACAGAAAAAGGAAAAATTATAGTTGATGGTTACTATAATACAAATATATCAGGATACTATGCAATTGGAGATGTATTACCAACACAAGCTTTAGCTCATGTTGCATCTGCTGAAGGAATTACATGTATTGAGAAAATTGCTGGACAGAGTCCTGAACCAATTGATTATGGGAATATTCCCGGATGTACTTACTGTAGTCCAGAAATTGCTTCAGTTGGACTTACTGAAGACGCTGCCAAAGAAGCAGGACATGAAATTAAAGTAGGAAAATTTCCATTTACTGCATCGGGGAAAGCGTCTGCTGCTGGACATAAAGATGGTTTTGTAAAAGTTATTTTTGATGCAAAATATGGTGAATGGTTAGGTTGTCATATGATAGGATACAATGTTACAGAAATGATTGCTGAAGCAGTGGTTGCTCGTAAATTAGAAACTACCGGACATGAAGTATTAAAAGCAATTCATCCACATCCAACAATGAGTGAAGCGGTTATGGAAGCTGTTGCTGACGCTTATGATGAAGTGATTCATATGTAAGATAAATCATGAATGAGAATCTATTCCTTTCTTTTAGAACAACTTTACTTTTATTATTGTTTATTAGTTGTTTTAATATCTCAGGTCAGGTAACAAATAATAATAAAGAATCCTCAATTACAACACAAAACATAGATTCTACGCTTCTCTTTGATATAGATGAAGAAATTAGTTTTCTTTTTATGGGAGATTTTATGCAACACAGCCCTCAAATAAAAGCAGCAAAAGATTCGATTGGGAATTATGATTATGAACATTACTTTGATTATATAAATTCACTAATACAAAATGTTGATTTTGCAATTGCTAATTTAGAAGTCACTCTAGCTGGAAAGCCATATGATGGATATCCAAGGTTTTCTTCTCCTGATGAATATGCTGTTGCAATTCAAAATGCTGGATTTGATGTTTTAACTACAGCTAATAATCATAGTAATGATTGTGGTTCAGATGGATTAGTCAGAACAATTAACGTTCTTGATTCATTAAAATTCATGCATCTTGGAACATATAAAGATTCAATTGAAAGAATAAATAATTATCCCTTGATAATTGAAAAAAAAGGGATAAAAGTTGCATTATTAAACTACACTTACGGGACAAATGGATTAGACACTAAACATCCTAATATTGTAAATATGATTGATGAAGAGATTATATTACAGGATATTCAGATTGCAAGAGATTCAAATATTGATAAAATTATTGTAATAACTCATTGGGGAGGAGAATACCGATCATTTCCAGATGAATATCAAAAAAAATGGGGAGAATGGTTATTGTCAAATGGGGCTGATATAGTAATTGGTGGACATCCTCATTGGGTTCAACCTGCTGAATACAGAAAAGATAGTTTGAATAATGAGAGAATTATTATTTGGTCTTTAGGAAATATAATAAGTAATCAAAGAGTATCAACTATGAATAATATGGAACATACTGATGGAGGATCATCATTGCAATTCTCATTATATAGAGATTCTACAGGGGAAGTTAAGTTTAAAAATATTGGATATCATTTACATTGGGTATGGTTACACAATAAAGATGACAGAAAAAGATATCAAATACTACCAATATCTAAATCAGAAAAAATATTATTAAATATGGATGAGAAAAGCAAAAAAGAATTAAATAAATTTATTGATAACGAGAGATCATTATATCTACAAAATAATATAAATGTTCCTGAATTTCAATATAATTTAAAATCAGACTCTTATTATTTAGAATAGATTTCTAATAAATTCCTAAAAGCTCTACCTCAAATATTAACGTTGCACTTGGGCCAATTCCAGCTTGTGGCATTCCATTTTCTCCATAAGCTAGATTTCCAGGAATTGTGAATTTAAATTTATCTCCTACAACCATTAATTGAACACCTTCAGTCCATCCTGGTATAACTCTATTTAATGGAAATTCTACTGGTTCACCTCTTTCTACAGAAGAATCAAATATAGTACCATCTGTTAGCATTCCAGTATAATGAACCTTTACGGCACTTGTTACTTCTGGGTTAACAGTACCATCACCTGCTGACAGAATCTCGTATTGCAATCCGCTCTCAGTAGTAATTACTCCCTCTTTTGCAGCATTTTCAGCTAGAAATAGAATATCAGATTCCTTTGATTTAGATTGTTTCTCAGCAGCAATTTTCTGAGAGTATTTTTGTAATATTTGCAAGGCTTCTTCTCCTGAAATATCTAAATCATTTCCTTCATAAACATCATTCATTGCTTTTGACATTGCGTTAAAATCTAATGGATCAAATCCTTCACCTTTTACTCCTGAAGCTATATTGATACCTAAACTATAACTTACACTATCCATCTCTGTTTCTAGTATTTTCGTGTTAAAATCATTTTTTTCTTCTTCTGTTTTATTACAAGAACTTAAAATTAATGCAGTAACGAAAAATAATAAACTAATTTTTTTCATAATTAAAATTTTTAGCAAAATTACATTTCTTTTTCTTTTTAAGTATCAGAATTAAAATTGATTTTATATATTTGAAACTTGCATAATTTTATAGAAATGAAAATAATTAAAACAGAAATTGAAGGACTTTTATTAATAGAACCAAGAGTTTTTGAAGACGAAAGAGGGTNCTTTTTTGAAAGTTGGAGCAAAGATGCATTTGAGAATGCAGGATTAGATATTAATTTTGTTCAAGATAATCAGTCNTTGTCTTCAAAAGGTGTAGTAAGAGGNTTACACTTTCAGAATCCACCATTTGCACAAGGAAAACTTGTTCGTGTATTAAAGGGTTCTGTATTAGANATAGCAGTTGATATCAGAGAAAACTCTCCTACTTATGGAAAATATTTTTCTATACATCTTTCTGAAGAAAATAAAACTATGNTTTGGATTCCTCCAGGCTTTGCTCACGGATTTTCAACTTTAGAAGATAATACAATATTTTCGTACAAATGTAGTGGTGTTTATAACAAAGAATCTGAGGGGTCATTAATGTGGAACGATACTGATTTAAATATTGATTGGAAAATAAAGAATCCAATTATATCTGTAAAAGATCAGAATTCTGAACTATTTTCCAATTTTAAAACTCAATTCTGATGAAAAAGAGACTAGTCTTATTGTTTACATTATTAACAATTGCGCTTGTTTCTTTTAATTTCCTTAGTACAGAGAAAAATACAGAGAATATAAAAGATAACATTCATCAGAAAGAATTTAATTCTTATTTCAGAAGCTATACGCTTACTACTCCTGATTCAATCGGTTTTGCTGAAGAATATACCCCGATTTATGCAGCAGATATTTGGGAAAGGTATGATAAAGAAATTCACAAAAATGTGTATTGGCAATCTAACACTCTTTTCTATTTTAAAAGGGCAAATAAATATTTTCCAATTATTGAGCCCATCCTAAAAAAAAATAATATTCCTAATGACTTTAAGTATTTAGCAATAATAGAAAGTGGACTAGAAAATGTTGTATCTCCAGCTGGAGCTACTGGTTTTTGGCAATTTATGAAAGGAACTGCAAAAGACAGAGGGATGGAAGTTAATACAGAAGTTGATGAGAGGTATAATTTAGAAATATCTACACAAGCTGCATGTGATTATTTACAAGATGCTTACGATAAGTTTGGGAGTTGGACAATGGCAGCAGCCTCCTACAATGTTGGGATGAATGGATTACAAAGAAGAGCTACAGAACAAAATTCTAACAATTATTATGATCTATATCTGCCAATGGAAACTTCCAGATATGTATTCAGATTATTAGCTATTAAGGAAATTTTTGAAAATAAAAGTAAATACGGTTTTGTATTAAGAGATCAAGATTTATACAAAAAGATTGAAACTAAAACTGTTTCACTTTCAAAAAAAGATGTTGATTTATTTGCTTATTCTGATATTTTAGGAATAAATTATAAAATCCTAAAACAATTTAACCCCTGGATCAGAGACAAGAAACTTACAAATAAATCTGAGAAAACATACACTATTATTATTCCAAAAGAACATGAGATAAATATCTTTAAGAATGAAAAGAACTAGATGAAAGAGGATAAAATAGAAGTCATTGGAGCTAGAGTACATAATCTGAAAAATATTGACCTTTCTTTTCCTAGAAATAAGTTAGTTGTATTTACTGGTAAAAGTGGTAGTGGAAAATCATCACTAGCTTTTGATACCATTCATGCAGAAGGACAAAGACGATACTTAGAAACTTTTAATGCCTATGCCAGACAATTCTTAGGAAATACAGAAAGACCTGATGTAGACAAAATCACTGGACTTAGTCCTGTTGTATCTATTGAACAAAAAACTACTAATAGGAACCCACGATCTACTGTTGGTACAATTACTGAAATCTACGATTATTTAAGATTACTTTTCTCGAGAGCAGGAATTGCATACTCCTATAATACCGGAGAAAAAATGGTAAGATATACTGATGAACAAATTGTTAATCTCATTCAAACAGATTGTAAAGATAAAAAAATAAGTATCCTATCACCTATTATTCGTTCTAGAAAAGGACATTATAGAGATTTACTCAGAAAAACACTCAAAAAAGGTTATGTAAAAGTCAGAATTGATGGAGAAATTCGAGATATTATTCCTGGAATGAAATTGGATAGATATGTAACACATGATATAGAAATTGTAATTGATAGACTAACAGTTACAAAAAAAAATAATAAACGAATTGTTTCATCCATAAAAACTGCTTTAAAAGATGGAGATGGTGTGATGATGGTTCTAAATCATGATATGAACGGAATCAGATATTTCAGTAAAAATATAATGTGCCCTACTACTGGAATTGCCTATAAAAATCCGGAACCCAATAACTTCTCTTTCAATTCTCCAAAAGGAGCCTGCCAAGATTGTAATGGTTTAGGTTTTCATAAAAAAGCAGATATTAAAAAAATAATACCTGATGACAAATTAAGTATTAACAGAGGAGCAATTGCAGCAATTGAAGGACAAAACTCAAAGTGGTTTTTAAAACAAATTGAGTCAATTGGTAAAAAATATAATTTTGATTTAACTACTCCAATAAAAGAAATAAAGAAAGAAGGAATAAATGCTATATTATACGGAATACAGGAAAACTTCTTAGTAAAGCTAAAAAGTGCTGGGATTTCAAAAGAATATAAGATTCAGTTTGATGGAATAATTAATTTTATTGAAGATCAATCGAAATTATCTTATGTAAAGTCAATTGCTAGATGGGCAAACAAGTATATGAGCGAATATAATTGCGAGAGTTGCGGAGGAAGTAGATTAAATAAAGAATCAACTAGTTATAAGGTAGGAAAGAAAAATATTAAAGAACTAAGCTCAATGGATATTTCAATGTTCTATTCTTGGGTAATTTCCGTTGAGAAAGACTTAAACGAACAACAAAAGAAAATTGCTTCTCAAATCTTAAAAGAACTAGAAAAAAGAACCAAATTTATATTAGATGTAGGTTTAGATTATCTTACATTAAACAGAAGTTCAAAAACACTTTCTGGAGGAGAATCTCAGAGAATCAGATTAGCTACTCAAATCGGATCACAGCTTACAAATGTATTATATATACTAGATGAACCAAGTATAGGACTACATCATAGAGATAACCAAAAATTAATAAAATCCTTAAAAGAATTAAGAGATGTTGGTAATTCTGTAATTGTTGTAGAACACGACAAGGAGATGATTTTAGAATCCGATTATGTAGTTGATCTAGGACCTGATGCTGGAGTTCATGGTGGAGAAATAACTTTCTCAGGATCATCTCAACAATTTGTAAAAGGGAGGAATTCCACTGCAGAATATATTAGCGGGAAACGAAACATTAAAACACCAAATAAAAGAAGAAAAGGAAATGGAAAAAAACTTATACTAAAGGGAGCTAAAGGAAATAATCTAAAAAATATAGATTTAGAAATTCCTTTAGGAACTCTTTGTTGTATTACTGGAGTTTCTGGAAGTGGAAAATCAAGTCTAATTAATAAAACCCTCTATCCTATTCTGAATAAATATTTCTTCAGAAGTATACAAGAACCTCTTCCACATAATAAAATTATTGGAATTGAAAACATTGATAAAGTGATTGAAGTTGATCAATCCCCAATTGGAAGATCACCTAGATCAAATCCTGCTACTTACAGTAATGTTTTCTCTCAAATCAGAAATCTTTACACTTCATTACCAGAAGCTAAAATTAGAGGGTATAAATCTGGTAGATTTTCTTTTAATGTGAGTAGTGGTAGATGTGAAGAGTGTAAAGGTGGTGGAATGAAAACTATAGAAATGAATTTCCTACCTGATGTATTGATACATTGTGAAAATTGTAATGGTAAAAGATATAATAGAGAAACTTTAGAAATCAGATATAAAGGGAAATCAATATCTGATGTTTTGGATATGACAATAAATCATGCTGCGAGTTTCTTTGAAAAAATTCCTTTAATACACCGAAAAATAAAAACTTTACAAGATGTTGGTTTGGGATATGTCCGATTAGGACAATCAGCTACTACTCTATCTGGAGGTGAGGCTCAAAGAGTAAAACTAGCTTCTGAACTATCAAAAAGAAGTACTGGGAATACACTTTATATTTTAGATGAACCAACTACTGGATTACATTTTGAAGATATAAAGATTCTTTTAAAGGTTATCAACATTCTAGTAGAACAAGGAAATACAGTAATTATTATTGAACACAATCTTGATGTAATAAAAACCGCAGACTATATTATTGACATTGGCCCTGAAGGAGGGGAAAAAGGAGGTAGAATAATTTGTAACGGAACACCAGAATTAATCGTAAAGAATAAGGTTAGCTATACTGCAAAGTACTTAAAAGAAGAATTAAAAAATTAAGAATTATGAATAGAGAAGAGAAGAAAATTAGAAGAGCATTTGACCAAAAAAGTTGGAATGAAATAAAAACTAAAGATTCATGGCAAATATTTAAGATCATGTCAGAATTTGTTGAAGGATTTGATACAATGGGAAAAATAGGACCTTGTGTTTCTATCTTTGGTTCTGCTAGAACAACTGAAGAAAACCCTTATTATAAATTAGCAGAAGAGATAGCATATAAGCTTACACAAAATGGATATGGAGTAATTACTGGAGGAGGTCCTGGAATTATGGAAGCTGCAAATAGAGGAGCAAAAAAAGGAGAAGGAAAATCTGTAGGATTAAATATTGAACTTCCTTTCGAGCAATCTGCAAATCCATATATTGATAATGATAAACTAATAAATTTTGATTATTTCTTTGTTAGAAAAGTAATGTTTATAAAATACGCTCAAGGTTTTATCGTATTGCCAGGTGGCGTGGGTACACTTGATGAACTATTTGAAGCAATCACTTTAATACAAACCAAAAAAATAGGAAAATTCCCAATTGTTTTGGTTGGAAAATCATTTTGGGCAGGACTAATTGATTGGATTAAGAAAACAATGTTATCAAAGGAAAAAAATATTAGTCCTGAAGATCTAGAGCTTTTTTCACTAGTAGACACATCTGATGAAGCCTTAACTACTATTAATGATTTCTACACTAAATATGGTTTGAAACCTAATTTCTAAAAGAAATAGTTTGTTTTCTGATTTTTTAGTATTTTTACGCCTTAGTATAAAACTAATTATTAATTATGAAGAAAATATTTTTACTACTTACTTTATTTATATGCACGCAGTCTTTTGCACAAAACAGAAACTATGAAGTTCCTACAAAAGATGCTTTTCAACCTATGTTTTCAATCGGTTCAGGATATTATAATTCTCTAGGTGACATAAAAGGCCCTGAAGGAAATTATTTATTAGGAAATATGGGAATTAATACTGGTATTAGGGTAAATCTCTCTGAAGATCTAGATCTTTCATTCCTGTTTTCATCCAATGCAAAATTACATGAAGAAGCTTCTGAAGATGAGAAATTTGAAACTGATCTTAATTCTATTGGTTTCAATTTAAATTATACTTTCAAAAATNTTTCCAGAAATACCAAGATTGCACCATTTGCAACTTTTGGGGCGCAATGGATGAACTACAGAACAACTATTAATAACTCCAATAAATCTCAAGAATCTGGAGTAAGTTTGCCATTAGGAATGGGTATTGCTTTAGATGTCTCCGAAAGAATCCGATTTGATATAGGAATGAATTATCACTTATCCTTTGCTGATATTGATAAGGCAACTGATTTAGAAAGTAACGATAATTTTACTGTAGTCAACTTTACTATTCATTATGATTTATTTACTCCAAAACCTGATGAATACAATGATTATGATGAGTCAAACTATACAAATATTAACTTTAAAGCTATGGATATTGAAGATCATGATCGAGATGGAATAGCTGATATTGTTGATAATTGTCCTAGCACACCAAGAGGAGTAAAGGTAGATGAATTTGGTTGTGCTTTTGATGGAGATAATGATGGAGTACCTAATTATATGGATGAAGAACTAAATACAAAAATAGGAGAGATTGTAAATGAAAGAGGAATACAACTTACAGATGAAGAATATCATAGTATGTATTCGGAATATGACGCTGCCTCAAGAGAATACGCTAAATACTATAACGATTCTGAAATTAAGAGAGATAACTACAAAACAGTTAATGAATATTTGATTGCTAAAGCAAATGCTTTCAATGATAAATATAATCAAAGTAATATAGATCCTCCAAAAGGAAAAAGATATAAGGTGCAAATTGGCAGATTTGCTGATGANATACCAATATATCTACAAAACAAATTTCTAAGTTATGAAGACTTAGAAAGTATTCCTCAAGAAGACGGAACATTTATTTATTGTGTTGGAGATTATGAAATTGTAGATGATGCTGAGAATAGACAAATGAATATTGAAGTAAAGGATAGATTATCAGAAACTGAGATTATTGTTATGGAGAACGAAAAAACTTCCTATTATGTTTATCCTATTCAGGAGAAAGATNAGGAAGAAGATAAGGAAGTGGTTATTTTAGATAACACGGACAATACAAACTCTACAAATAATACTGATTCTATCAGTATTAAAAACACTGAAGAATCTGGAACTATTGCCGATAATAAAGAGAAGGTTATTTACAGAGTTCAGTTAGGATTCTATAAAGAAGAACTTTCTGATAATATCTTTGAAGGATTAAATGTCACTTCAATAAGAGGGAATGGAGGAACTTATTATTATATTGGATCATTTACAGAACATCAAGATGCTCTTATTAAATATTCTGAGATGAAAGCAAGAGGATTTAATGACGCTTTTATTGTTACATTTAAGAATGGAGAGAGAATAAATATTAATAATGCTATAAAAACTGAAAGAAAAAATAAAACAAAAAGAAATAAAAGAACAAAAAAGAAGAAAGAGAAAAAAGAAACCATTAAAGAAGAGATTATAACTTCTGAAATTAAATTTATTGTGCAAATTGGTGTTTGGGAAGAGAATTTAAATGAAGAAATACAAAATAAAATATCTGCAATAGGTGGGATAAATAAAATTTACGATAAGGGAATATTATATAAATATATTGCGGGAAAATATAATTCTTTAACAGACGCTGAATTCAGAAAATCAGAAGTTGCTCAAAACGGATTTACAGACGCTTTCATCTACGCTGAAAAAAATGGAGAAAGAATCCCTGTCAAACAAGCTCTTAGACTTTTAAATAAGTAATTAACATCACAAACAGATATAAAAAAAGGAGAACAATGTTCTCCTTTTTTTATATCTGTTTGGAAGCTTTTTTACTTCCTTCATAAATATCAAATCTGACAAACCTACATTCTAATTTTCCATTAAATATTTTAATTTTTCTAGAAGGTTTAAGTCCTATCATTTTTAAGTTATCTATATCAGAAGAAATTAACCACACCGTACATCCTTTATAATTATGTTTAAGAGTGTCTCCTATTTTCTGATAAAACTCATTTATACCAATTCGTAATCTTTCTCCATAAGGAGGGTTAAAAANTACATGTGACCCTTGTTCTGCAGTAGATTCAAAAAAATCTTCCATCTTTATTTTGATATCNTCTCTCATTAAAGCATTATTTATGTTTGATCTACATGCTCGTAATGGCTTCTGAAAATTATCTGCCCCAGAAACAACTCCATAATATTCTTTTTCTTTTTCAAGTGAGATATCCCTTATCTTCTCCCAAAGCTCATTATCAAAGTTCTTCCATCCTTCAAAACCAAATCTCTTTCGAAAAATATTCGCTGGAATATTATTAGCAATCATAGACGCTTCCACCAATATTGTTCCTGAACCACACATTGGATCATGAAAATTACTAATCTGATTCCAATCTGAAAGCAAGATTAANCCTGCCGCTAAAACCTCATTAATAGGAGCGTCAACTGAAGCGACTTTATAACCTCTTTTATGTAATGAATATCCTGAACTATCTAATGAAATTACAAAACTATTTCCACGAACATGAACATTAATCTGAACGTTTGGAGATTCTACATCAACATTTGGTCGTTTACCACAGTTATCTCGAAATTTATCAGCAATAGCATCTTTTGTTTTTAAAGCGGTGTATTTACTATGAGAAAAAACATCNGAAANNCCAGAAGATTGAATTGCAAAAGTTTCATCCACACCAAAATATTGTTCCCAATNNTAATCATAAATTTTTCTATACAACTCTTTTTCATTTCTTGCCTTAAATTCAAAAATTGGTTTTAAAATTCTGATAGCTGTTCTCAGATTCAAATTTGCTTTATACATAAAACCTAAATCTCCTACAAATTCAACTGCCCTATTTAATATATGTATATTCTGAGCTCCTAAAGTATTTAACTCCTCTGCTAAAATCTCTTCTAGTCCAGACATGGTAGTAGCTACCATTTTATAATTCTGTTCTTTCATATTGCAAAGATAGACGTTTATTAAGAAATGATTANGATTCTAACTAAAAAAAGGTCTATCAAAAAATGATAGACCTCTCCTTAAATAATAAGTAAATCTAAATTAAGACATTGCGTTTACTTGCTTTGTCAATTTAGATTTTAAGTTTGATGATTTATTCTTATGAATAATATTTCTTTTAGTTAATTTATCTATCATAGATGTAACTTTAGACAATAAAGTTATAGCTTCTTTCTTAGTTTTCATATCTTGAAGTTTCTTTATAGCATTTCTAGTAGTCTTATGAAAATACTTATTTAATAATCTTCTTTTTTCAGTTTGTCTAATTCTCTTAATTGCAGATTGATGAGTTGCCATATTCTTTAATTTATATTATGTAGCCCGACGGAGAATCGAACTCCGGTTACATGGATGAAAACCATGCGTCCTAACCACTAGACGACCGGGCCAGTTTTACCCAAAATTGGATTGCAAATGTATACTTTTTTTATTATTTCACAAATAAAAATAATTTATTTGTTTTCAAAAGAAAATTTAAANCCTAAAGACTTTGAAGTCCTTANTTTATGTGAATTACTCATATCTAGTAAGTGATGCACATCTACCAAATTAATATCCTGAAAATTCGGTGTAATTAAATCAAACTTTAGAGAAAATAGTATAGACGCATCTATAATCTGCTCCATTTTTTGAATGTCTATCTTCTGATTTACAAAATCATTAAATAGAAACCCTAGTTGTTTCTCACCTTCTACAAAAAAATGTTTATCTTTATTTATAAAGATTCTAGCAATCAAATTACCAACATCATTTATTCTGTTATATTTAAACGAATCGTTCAGAAAATTATAAATATGAATTACTCCACAGAAACTCCTCATTTTATCCTCTTTTACATAGGAAGTTTTGTGGATTTCATGAGAGTTTGAAAAATCAAACACATTAGAATGCATATGAAAAATTAGCCTATCACCAGAAAATTTAAGATGTGATTCAAAGTCTCCCTTTGAGTTGAAATCTACTTCAACAAATTTATCCTCTTTTTTCATTTCNTCAGAAAAGACCTCTGATTTCTTTTTCAGAATATCTGCAAGTTCAGAAAAAACAGATTTAGTCACTCTGAAGACTTCTTGCTTAGTAGAAGATTTGGTTTTAAGAAGTTCTAAGATCTTTTTATTTTCTGACATATTAGTAAGATTTTGCAAAAAGAACCTTTCTTTCTGACTTGTTACCTGAAAAAACACAAACACCTTCTTCCTCTAAAGAATCTGAGGGAACGCATCTGATAGTTGCTTTTGTTTCTTCTTTTATTTNTNCTTCAGTTTTGGAATCTCCATCCCAATGTGCATACACAAAACCTCCCATCTTNATGTGCTTTTTAAACTCCTCATAGTTATTTGCAGTATATGTTCTCTNATCCCGAAATGTATTTGCTTTTGCATAAAGATTCTCTTGTATTTTATCTAACAAATGAACCACTTTATTCCCAATATCTGAGATCTGAAAAGTTTCTTTCTCCATAGTATCTCTTCTAGCAACTTCTATAGTTCCGTTTTCTAAATCTCTATTCCCAAGAGATAAACGAATAGGAACTCCCTTAAGTTCATATTCAGCAAATTTCCATCCAGGCTTATGTGTATCTCTATTATCAAATTTTACAGAGATTCCTAATGATTCTAGTTCCCTTTTAACTTTTAAAGCAGTTTCTGAAACAGCACTTAATTGTTCTTCACCTTTATAAATTGGAATAATTACTACCTGATAAGGCGCTAACTTGGGAGGAAGAACCAATCCTGCATCATCAGAGTGAGTCATAATTAATGCTCCCATCAATCTGGTAGAAACACCCCATGAAGTAGCCCAAACATATTCTTGTTTACCCTCTTTTGTAGCAAATTTAACGTCAAATGCCTTAGCAAAATTCTGACCCAAAAAATGAGATGTACCCGCCTGTAATGCTTTCCCATCTTGCATAAGAGCTTCAATACAATATGTTTCTAATGCTCCTGCAAATCTTTCACTTTCAGTTTTTGTACCAATAACTACAGGCATTGCCATAAAATCTTTAGCAAATTTAGCGTAGATATTTACCATTTGTTTAGTCTCATCTATCGCTTCCTGTTTAGTTGCATGTGCTGTATGACCTTCTTGCCACAAGAATTCAGTAGTTCTCAGAAATAAACGAGTTCTCATCTCCCATCTAACAACATTTGCCCACTGATTTACTAAAATTGGCAAATCTCTATACGATTGAATCCACTTTCTGTAGGTGTCCCAAATAATAGTTTCTGAAGTAGGACGAACAATTAATTCCTCCTCTAATTTTGCAGNGGGATCAACAACAATTTCTTTTCCATCTTCAGAATTTTTTAATCTATAGTGTGTAACAACNGCACATTCTTTTGCAAATCCATCAACATGACTAGCTTCTTTGCTAAAGTAGGATTTCGGGATAAATAAAGGGAAATATGCATTTTCATGTCCAGTCTCTTTAAACATTCTGTCTAATTCTGCTTGCATTTTTTCCCATATTGCAAAGCCATATGGTTTTATTACCATACATCCTCTTACACCAGAATTTTCTGCTAAATCTGCAGATTGAACCAATTCATTATACCATTGAGAATANTCTTCTTCTCTTAATGTTAGTTTTTTTGCCATTTTTTATTTAAAAAATTGTAATTTTATCTCGCAATTCTCGTTAATAGAAATGAGATAGCAAATTTAATAAATTAAACTATCTTTATTTACTTTGGTCAAACTAAAAAAAGAAAAGATGAAAACTACTATTTTTTACCTATCTGTTTTACTGATCTCTATCAGTTCTTGTACTACAACTTACAATAGTTATAATTATTCTGATCCAAATTACTTAAAATCTGATGAATTTGCTTCAACTCCTGTATTAGAAGAAAAAACAATTGTAATTGTTGAGGAATACAATGATGTAGATACTATTAATTCAGACGAAAAAACTACAATTAACAACTACTATTATGAAGATGATTATGACTTCTATTACACTAGCAGAATAAGAAGATTCCACAGACCTTACAATAGTTACGGTTATTATGGAAATTATTACACAAACAGCTATTGGTATACAGGTAATCCATACCATTGCGGAACAAGTATATACTATAGTTACGGGTGGAATTCAGCTTATTATTACGGAGGATACAATTATTATGATCCATATTATAATTACTATTCGTCTTATTACACTCCATATTATTATGGAGGACATTACAACAACAACTATCATGGGTATTATTATAATATAGGAAATACTTATATCACAAATTCAAGTAACAGCGAGTTTGGACATAGAGGTAGTTTAAGAGGAGGAAAGAAACATTTAACTACAGGATTAAATACAAATAATCTAAATTTAAAAAATCAGTCTACTACTATAAAAAATAATAACTCTGTAAAAACAAATAATAATTCAAATAACAACAGATTTAATATTACTAGAANAACTAACACTGTAAAAACTAACATCAATAACAATAAGAGTAACAATATACAAACAATAATTAAAAACAATAGTAATAGTACGAAAAGCACTAATAAGACTAATATTATTCCAACTAAAACCATAAAGAAAAACACAACAAACAAAAATAATACCAAAACGAAAGCAAATCGTGCTGTCAACAAATCAAACAAAATTAATACCAGAACAAAAACAAACCGTTCTTACAATAACTCAAACAAAAGTACTTCAACTCCCAACAGAAGCTACAATTCTGGAAGTAAGAACAATTCATCTGGAGGGAGCAGAAATTCAAGTGGTGGTGGAAGAAGTGTAAAACCAAGAAAATAAGAAGATGAAGAAAATATTTATCCTTTTTATAGGATTACTAAGCATCAACCTAAATGCACAAAACGAAATAGACGCACTCAGATACTCTCAACAAAACATATTTGGTAGTGCAAAATTTAATTCTATGGGAGGTAGTTTTGGTGCTTTGGGAGGAGATTTTACTACATTAAGTTATAATCCTGCTGGAATAGCATTGTACCAGAATTCTGAACTAAGTTTTACCCCTAGTTTTTCTATGGTAGAAACAAACACCTCTGTAAATGGGGATAATTTTACCAATAATAAATTTGGTTCTAATATTTCTAATTTTGGATTTGTTTTCTCAGGAAAGAATATGGATGAGGAATGGAAAAGAATAAATATTGGATTTGGATGGAATCAACTTGCTAACTATGATAACGGAATTGAAATAATTACTGAAAATTCTACTACATCTCTTACAGATTTATTATTAGATCAGGCAAATGGAGTGACTATAGATAATTTAAATAGTTTTGGAGCTAGTCCTGCATTTTGGGCAGACATAATTGACTTGGAGAATAATTTTGTAGATACTGCTACCGGATGGTACGCATTTGACAACGGAAATTACATTTCTAATGTAAATCCATTGTCAAATAAAACACAATATCACAGAATAGAATCTAGAGGAAATATGGGGGAATATGTTTTTTCATTAGGAAGTTCTTATCAGGAGAAAATTTATTTTGGCGCTACCATAGGTATTCCTACAATTGACTATACTGAAACAAATTTTTATTCTGAAAGTAATTTTTCAGATACAACTGTTGAGTTAAGTAGTTTTTCTTATGAAGAAAACTTGATTGCTTATGGGAGTGGTGTAAATCTAAAACTGGGAGCTATTATGAGAGCAGGAAGTAACACTAAAATTGGTGTAGCCGTTCATACTCCTTCCTACATTTCTATGGAGGAAGAATATTCTACTTCAATTAATACAAATTGGGATAATGGAGATAAACTTTCAGAGTCTTCGCCGTATGGATACTTTAGATATGAGATTACTACTCCTTGGAAAGTTATTGGAAGTTTCTCTACTATTTTACAAAACAAATTTATAATTAATGCGGAGATTGAGCAAACAGATTACTCATTTACTACAATGTATTCTGATTATTATTCTTTCTCTGAAGAAAATACTCAAATAAACAATACTTATACAGAAGCAACAAATATAAGAGTTGGTGGAGAAGTAAATCTACATCCGTTTAAGTTAAGAGCTGGATATGCTTTATATGGATCCCCATATAAAGACAAACCAGAATACGAAACTGAAAACTATAGTGCTGGTGTAGGAATAGATTTTGGAGGAACTTTCTTTGACATAAGTTATACTCTTTCAAAAAATTTAGCAGAT